>JBBQLG010000216.1:0-7502 GCA_038327655.1 Cytophagales bacterium | reverse complement strand
TGATCTGGAACTTTTGGGACTTTAGAGAGTCGCAGATTGACGAGGATTTTTTGAGCGACCTGCACCGATCCTTACACGGTCGTATCGGCCATCGCCTGTATCTGATTGCGCCCGCCAACCGGGTTGGTTTTATCTCCGACTATCATGAAATAGAGGACGTTCGGTATTATTTTTTGAAAGTACCCTACCAGATTATCCAAGAACTACACAAGAGGGATTTCTTGAAATTCCGGCAGCCCCAAAGCAAAAACAAGATTAACGAACTGGCTGATGCGGTTGGGTTTCACTTTATGCGTCAGCCTAAAGTAGAAAGCGAGTTGATTGATAGTGATCTCATCATCAAACAATTCGCTTCGCTGTATTCCGAAGAGGGGACCGGGCGCGATATGGCTAATTTCGAGAGCCTGTCGATGGTCTTGTGGGATGCTGACTACAACGGCAGTGAGTTTGTGATGACTAATTTCGCGTTTGCCGCCGACCTGATTGCGACCAAAAAACAGAAGCAAAAAGAACTGGAACTGGCCGAAGCCGAAGGCGGTAACCTGTTTGTGGACGAACTGCGTGATGAGCTGAAACACCAAACTACTTTACGGATTTCGCTTGGTGAAACAGGCCCTCGTATTGGGGTCGTGTATGTAGATATTTACGGCAACGAGTTCAGAGAAGACTTTAAACGGGCGTAGCGTGATGCAGGAAGTTAAAACATTCAATATGCAGGATTTGGTACTGGTCGTCAGCCGGAACTACGACCCCATCAAGTTGAATCTTGCTGCTTGGGAGCGGTTTCTGGACATTCTTTGCCGGGATCGGCCTTATCAGAAACAGGCGATTCAATCGGCTATCATTTACCTTTTTTCGGGCCGTTATGCCAGCATCGAGACATTGGTGAAGGAGAACTATGGCAAAAGTGAACAGCTACGCGAACGGTACACTGACCTGAACGACTACACCCGGCGGTTGCAATTGCCCAATCGGCTTTCGGCAACCATCGATTTAGCCACCGGAACGGGTAAAAGCTATGCCATGTATGGTATTGCGCAACTGGCACTTGGATTGGGTTTGGTCGATAAAGTGCTGGTACTCTGCCCATCGCTAACTATCGAAAAGGGCCTGACCGAAAAATTTCACGAACTATCGGCCAACAGTAAACTCAAAGAGGCCATTGCTGAAACAGCCGTTTGGGCCAATCCCAGCATAACGGATGCAACCCAGACCATTCGCGACGGTGATATCTGCGTTGAAAATATTCATGCGGTGTATAGCCGTAACAGCAGTTCGATTCAGGATAGCCTGGGCTTTGGCAAAGGAGAACGATGTCTGGTTCTGAGCGATGAGGTTCATCACGTTTATAACAAAATCACGGGTAACGATGCCGAAAGCAAAGACCTGAAAAAGTGGAAAGAGTTTTTGCTAAACGGCGGTCATGGCTTTCGGTATCTACTCGGTTTCACCGGTACGGCCTACGTGGATAGTGACTACTTCAACGATGTGATTTACCGGTATTCATTGCGGCAGGCTATTGAAGAGCGGATTGTAAAAATGGTCGATTACGTATCCAAAGATGAGCAGACGCAGGAACGCGACGAGAAATTCCAGAAAATCTACCACAACCATCAAACCAATAAAGACCGATATAGCGACCTCAAACCGCTCACGCTGTTAGTCACGCAGGAAATCAGGCAAGCCGAGCAGTTAAAAGAAGATTTGTGTGAGTTTCTGGCGAAGAAGGAGAAGCTATCCATTGAACACGTTCGGGATAACAAGGTGCTGATCGTGACCTCGAAACATAAGCAGAACGTCGATTTGTACCTGCCCAATGTCGACAAACAACATAGCCAGTTTGAATGGATCGTGTCCGTTTCGATGCTTACCGAGGGATGGGATGTAAAGAACGTCTTTCAGATTGTCCCGATGGAAGAACGGGCTTTCAACTCTAAATTGTTGATAGCGCAGGTGCTGGGACGCGGTTTACGGCTGCCGCAAGCCTACCCCAATGCAACCGTTACGGTGTTCAATCATGCCAATTGGACCGGCAAAATCAAAAGCTTGGTCGATGAGATTCTTGAACTGGAAATGAAACTGGTTGCTCATCCTATTCTGGAAGGCGAACGGTCAAAATATCATTTCACGCTTTACAACATTAATTACGAGAAGAATCAGGAAGAGGTCTCAACTAACAGGTCCAATACTGTTTTTGATTACTCGAAAGAAGAAATCAAGCTATCGGCCCAGATTGAGACATATAACCCCATTACTACGTTTGTCAATACCAAAGCGCAGGAACACGCTGTTGAGTACAGAATTGACAAAGAACTATTTTCGGTCGAAAGCGTCGTAAACAAAATCTATGAAGACTTCAGGCTTCGTGAATGGGAGGGTGTTACGCTCAAAATGAAAGAGAGCGAATACACCAAAAATGATTTACCCCCCAGAGAGACAATAGAACGCTTGATTAGAAACTCAATGAAAAGCCGGGCTATTACCGGTGACTGGCTCGATAAACACAATCGACAAGTCATTTTCAGTTCGTTCCATACGCTATTACGAAAAACGTCTAAGACACTCATTACAAAGCGTGTTGCTACAGAACCTATAAAAATCAGTACGACACAACGGGAGCGGGAGACACTATCAGTCAGTAGTTTACGACGTGATAGTTCGGTTTTTTACACGCCTGAGTATGAAAACGAATTAACCGATAATGATGTGAAAGCGGTCTGCGTAGCCGTTATTGAAGACGAGTCATTCCCAAAGCGAGCGACAAAGTCAATCAATACCGCCCTATTCAAAACGCCAATTGATTTGGTTTTCAGCACCGCCGAGCCGGAACGAAGGTTTATCGAACTGCTAATCAAGCAGGAGAACGCCGAGAAAATAACAGCATGGGTAAAATCAAAAAACCAACGATTTTATGAGATTGAGTACTCGATCACGTCGGATGCTGGTAAGCATAGCAGACAGGGAAAGTTTAATCCTGATTTTCTGATCATGCTTAAATCAGCATCTGAAGAGTACGTAATCGTGGTAGAGATCAAGGCTGATGATGATGTTAGCCCCGAGAACAAGGCCAAACTAAGGTATGCCCGACAACACTTTCTCGACCTGAACGCGGCTTTAGCTGAACAGGAAATTAACCAAACCTATCTGTTCCATTTCCTCAGTCCACAGGATTACGCCGAGTTCTTTGGTTATCTGAAAGACGGTCGGCTAATCAGTGGTAATGACCCCTTCCGAAGTAAACTGGAGAATTTATTGGAGGAATAGAAAATTATGACAGCAGCGTCCGCAGGGCTTCGGCATTGGCTTCCGGTTCAAAAATGGCCCGGATGGGAATAGTGAATCCGGGCACGGTCAGGGCGGTGATGGTATCGCTGAGGTGAAAATTACCAACGGCATCGAAGGCCATGAATTCTTCATCTAACTGAAACTGTTCGACGGTTTGCCGCAACGGGTCAACCAGCCAGTATTCCCGAACACCATGAGCCGCGTAATCTTCAAATTTGATGCCCCCAACGGAGGTTGCCTGGTCGCGTTTGGCAGTTCCTTTTGAGAGAATCTCAATGACTAAATCCGGGGCCGGGTGCTGCATCATCTCATCATCGAACTCGTCGGCTACTTCCTTCCGCCAGAAGCAGATGTCCGGCTCATAGTCATTGCGGGTTAGGGAGACAAGAGCTTTCTCCACGTCGGCTTCCCCCAAATCCTTTGCTTCTGTATAGTCCATCAATAACCGGAACAGACGCTTGCTCGCCCGCAAATGCCGACGCTTAACGGGCGAATGCATAACGATTTCGCCGTTGATGAACTCCGCTTTGACATCGTCCTGCAACCAGTCATAAAATTCCTGTCGCCGTTTTTTTTCGTCGTTCAATATCGCCTGAACACGGTTGATGATCAACTGTGCATCGGGCGCATCGAGTAGTTCAGCGGTGAGTTCGTCGGTCATATCCTTCGGCTATCCGTCCATGAAAGTACAAAAACTTACGCGTTCTTAAAATCTGGACTCATCCACTCAGTCGGAATTCTCCGGGCCGTAGTGGACGTGACGGCTTAATCCGACGCAGGCACCCGCATCGTGTGGATGCCTGCCCCTAATTTTCTATCTTGGAAGTGAATTCTTCTCCCTCACATCCAGCTATGAAATCATTACTCACCCTGATCCTTGGGTCCTGCCTTTCGGCGTCGGCCCTGCTGACGGCCGCTCAGACGACGGCTCCCGACGAAACGCTGCTGCTACGGACGCCCGCGCTGAGTGCCAATCACCTTGCTTTCGCCTACGCGGGTGACATTTACCTCGCCGACCGGGATGGTAAAAATCCGCAACGGCTGACAGTCCACCCCGAGGCTGAAACTGATCCGATGTTTTCGCCCGATGGGCAGTGGATCGCGTTTTCGGGTAATTACAACGGCAACAACGATGTCTATGTCGTGTCGGCCAGCGGCCGGTACGCCGGAGCGGGGCTGCCCCGGCGGATTACGTTTCACCCCAGTGCCGATGTGGTGCGCGGCTGGACGCCCGACAGCAAACGCATTGTGTTCGCGTCGAGCCGACAGTCGAATTCGGCCCGGTACAATCAGTTGTTTACTGTCTCGCTCGATGGGGGACTGCCCGACCTGATTCCGCTGCCCATGGCCGAACACGGTCAGTATTCGCCTGATGGCAACACGATAGCCTACACGCCCATCAAAGACCCGTTTATTACCTGGAAACGCTACCGGGGTGGCCAAACAACACCCATCTGGCTCTACGACGTGAAGACCCATGAAACGGTGGCCATTCCGCACGAAAACGCGTCGGATACGCGGCCGGTCTGGGTCGGTAAAACACAGGATGCCGCTCAGATCTACTTTCTCTCGGACCGCAACCGGATGATGAACGTGTTTGCCTACGATCCCACCACGAAGCAGGTCCGGCAGGTGACAAATCATACTGATTTCGACGTGAAATCGCTGACGGCCTACGGCAATGACGTGGTGTACGAACAGGCCGGACGGCTCCATCGGCTCGATCCGGCAACGGGTAAATCCACGCCCATTTCCATTCGTATTGCGCCCGATCTGCTGTCCCTGCGTCCGCAGTTCAAACCGGCGGCCAAATTCATTCACGGGGCCAATATCTCGCCAACGGGCGTGCGGGCGGTGTTCGAGGCCCGGGGTGACATCTTTACCGTGCCGCTCGATAAGGGCGATATCCGCAACCTGACCCAGTCGCCGGGGGCGCATGACCGCTCACCCGCGTGGTCGGCCAACGGTCGGCAGGTGGCGTATTTTTCGGACGCGGATGGTGAATACAAACTCGTCATTGCCGACCAGTTAGACGGGCAGAAAAAGACGGTTATCGACTGGAACGACCCCTCGTTTTATTACGACCCTGTCTGGTCGCCCGACAGCAAAAAACTGCTGTTTACCGATAAGCGGATGCGGGTTTACTACCTCGATGTGGCCACCAAAAAGCCGGTATTGATCGACGAAGACACCTACGACAACCCGTCGCGGACGCTGCATCCGGTCTGGGCACCCGACAGCCGCTGGATGGCATACAGCAAAAAATTAGACAATCACCTGCGGGCCATTTTCCTGTACAGTCTCACGACCGGTAAAAGCACACAGGTAACCGATGGCATGAGCGATGCGGTGTCACCCTGTTTCAGCCGTGACGGAAGGTACCTGTACTTTGCCGCCAGTACCAACTTTGGCCTCAATTCGGGCTGGCTGGATATGACTTCCTACGAGCGGCCGGTGAAGCGCAGCCTGTACGTGGTGGTGCTGAAAAAGGATAACCCTTCGCCGTTGGCCCCGCAGAGCGATGAAGAAAAACCCACCGACGAACCCGTTGGTGACAGTACCCAGAAAGCCGTCAAAGCCATTAAAGTCGCGTTGGCCACGAAACCCGTCAGTGCCACCTTTGCCATCGACCTCGCCCAGATCGACCAGCGGATTCTGGCCTTGCCCATCCCCGAACGCGACTACGACGATTTACAGACCTCCGACGGCGGCAAACTGTTTTTCGTGGAGAATGCGGCCGATGGCAGTGGCAATATCCTGAGTGCATTCGACTGGAAATCGCGGAAGACGGAAGAGTTTATCAAGGGTGTGACGGAGTACGCCATCTGTGCCGACGGAAGTAAACTGATCTACGGGCTGGCCGGCAATGCGTATCACATCGTCGAAACGAAGGCCAAACCCACGGCGGGGGCGGGCAAATTAGACCTGAGCAAAATGGAAGTCTACGTGGACCCCCGCGCCGAGTGGACCCAGATTTTCAACGAAGCGTGGCGCATCGAACGCGACTTTTTTTACGTCAAAAATATGCACGGGCTGGATTGGGTAGCCATTCGTAAAAAATACGAACCCTTTCTGGCCTACGTTGGGCACCGCGCCGACCTCAATTACCTGCTGTCCGACGTGATTGGCGAGATGGTAGTCGGCCATAACAACATCCGGGGTGGCGACATGGCTACGACCGACCCGACGCCGATTGGCCTGCTGGGAGCGGATTTCAGCGTCGAGAACGGGCGGTACCGGCTGGCCAAAATCTTCAGCGGCCTGAACTGGAACCCAGACCTGCGGGCACCCCTTACCGAACCGGGTGCGGCCGGCGTTCCGGGGGTTGTCAATCCCGGCGATTACCTGCTGGCGGTGAATGGCAGACCCTTAGTTGGTGCCGACGATGTGTATGGTTTCTTCGAGAACACGGCCGACCGCCAAACGCTGCTGACCGTCAACAGCAAGCCAACGATGGACGGCGCCCGGACGGTGACGGTAGTACCGATCAAGAGCGAAAATGCCCTGCGCAACCGCGCCTGGGTAGAAGCTAACCGCAAAATGGTTGATGAAGCGACCAACGGACAGGTGGCGTACGTGTATCTGCCCAACACCGGCGAGGGCGGCTACACGTATTTCAACCGTTACTACTTCGCACAGTTAAACAAAAAAGCGGTCATCATCGACGAGCGGTTCAACGGGGGCGGTTCCGTGGCCGACTATATTCTGGACAACCTAAACCGGCCCGTGATGAGTTACTGGGCCACCCGCGAGGGGAAAATGTTCACCTCACCGTCCGCGTCGATCTTCGGGCCGAGCGTAATGATCACTAACGAATACGCCGGTTCCGGGGGCGATGCCCTGCCGCAGTTTTACCGGCGCCGGAACCTCGGCAAGATCGTGGGTAAACGGACCTGGGGTGGTCTGGTCGGCATTTACGACTACCCAGTATTGATGGATGGCGGCACCATTACGGCTCCGCGTTTGGGAGTGGTCAGTCCCGATGGCAAATGGGAAGTGGAAAATGAAGGTGTCGCGCCGGATACGGAGGTCGAGATGACGCCTAAAACAACCATTAACGGGGCCGATCCGCAACTCGCCAAAGCCATCGAGGTGGTGACGCAGGCCCTCAAAAACGCCAACGCCCGGCCCATTGTCGCCCGCCCCGCCGACCCGAATCGGGTGAATTAGATGGCGTTGACTTTATATTTCTGTCATGGCACCGGCCACCCGGCCTG
>JBBQLG010000215.1:0-7563 GCA_038327655.1 Cytophagales bacterium | reverse complement strand
CACTCCTTTAGATTGTTCTAGTTTAATGGGATGAGGTCATGTTCATCAACGTCAGACTGGTTCGCCCAGCCGTCTTTGACGTAAAAAACGGTTGGGTCTTCGGTGGTGCGGAATAATTCGTACTGCACATATCCTTGGATTCTGATTTTCACTCCTGTCGACCTCAGTCGTTAGCCTACTAAGCAACGCTTTGCATAATGGCTTGAGATTCTCGTATACCTGCTTAGTCTAGGTCAAAAAATCTCCTTTACCTACCGTTCCCCTGCTTGGTTTACCACTGTTTGTCCAGCGATGTAAACCCTAAAATGAGCGCGTTTTATACAGTGGGTAACGCACCCCCATCAATGAAATAATTTGATCCGGTTAAATAAGAAGCCGCTGGCGAAACAAGAAAATGAACCAGTGAGGCAACCTCTTCAGGACAAAAGCGAATCTATCGCCTTCAGCATTCCGGCAATCGTTTAATTAATGAAAGGCAGCCAAGCAGACCCCAAGCTGATATCCTCCATTTTCGGTCGCGCAAGGCCAACGTCCCGGAACCAGCCATTGACAAGGGCTGACTTTCTCATTTCGATTACAAAAACCCGCGATTCGGCTACGCCTGCCGGATAACCTCCGATGACCTTTGTGGTATCATTAATTTAAACTAAAAATTATGGTACCTCAACCCGAAACATCAGGTGCTACTACGGCGCCGACTCGCGTTATCTCGGTCAGTCCGGTGGTGTTGCCTGCTCCGGGCCGTGCCGTGGACATACGGATGCGCATTTCCGCCCCGGCAACCGGGCGCGACCTGCCTATCATCCTGCTCTCGCACGGGCAGGGCCGGTCAAACAACCTCTCCTCGCTGAACGGCTACGCCCCGCTCGTCAATTTCTGGGCCGCTCAGGGCTTTGTCGTGATCCAGCCCACCCATCTGAGTTCGAGGACGTTGAGCCTGGACCCGGCCACGCCCGGTGCGCCCCTGTTCTGGCGGTCCCGCGTGGAGGACATGACGCGCATCCTCGACCAGCTCGACGTGATCGAAGCTTCCGTACCGGAGATCGACGGGCGGCTGGACAAAAGCCGCATCGCCGTAGTGGGGCATTCTATGGGCGGGCATACGGCCGGGATGTTGCTGGGCGCGCAGCTAACGGATGAGGGCGGCACGAAAGTCAACCTGGCGGAACCCCGGATCAAAGCGGGGGTGCTACTCACCCCGCCGGGCAATGGCGGTGCCGATCTGGGCGGGTTTGGGGCCGGGATTCCATTTTTCCGGCACCCCAGCTTTGCCGAGATGACTACCCCAACCCTGGTGGTTGTGGGCGACAACGATGTTTCGCCCCATCTGACGGTTCGGGGCCCCGACTGGCATGCCGATCCCTACTTTATGAGTACCGGCCCCAAGTCGCTGCTGACGATTTTTGGCGGAGAACACGGGCTGGGCGGAGTGTCCGGCTACGACGTGGCCGAAACGACGGACGAAAACCCCGAACGGGTTGCGCTGGTTCAGCAGCTTACCGCAGCCTACCTCCGCACCGCGCTCTACCCGGACGATTCCAGTTGGCCCGCAGCGAGCAGGGCGCTGCTGGATAGCCCCGATCCAATGGGTAAAATTGAGTCTAAATAAAGCCGGGACGCACAGCCAATAAGGAAACGAAAAACCTCGGGGTAGTGGTTGGTGATTCGGCAGATTGACATTCCCGGTTTGCCTACAAAATTCCTCAATCAGGCTACACCCCACAAACGGCAAGGGATGACCTTTGCCGTATCATTAACTATCGACATAAAAACCATGGACCATCAGAATCAAGAAGTGACCGGTCAACTGGCACCGGCCAGCAAAGTCTGGTTCATTACCGGAGCTTCCCGTGGTTTTGGCCGCGTCTGGACCGAAGCCGCCCTGAAGCGGGGCGACAGGGTGGCCGCTACGGCCCGCAACCTGGCCAGCATTGCCGACATAAAGGAGCAGCACGGCGAAAACGTGCTGACGCTTGAACTCGACGTGACGAAGCCCGAGCAGGTGAAGGCTGCCGTTGCTCAGGCGCACACTCATTTTGGCAGGCTCGATGTCGTGCTTAACAACGCGGGCTATTCCCTGGTGGGAACCATCGAAGAAGCCAGTGCCGACGATGTGCGGGCGATGTACGAGACCAACATTTTCGGCACATTGGCCGTTATCCAGGCGGCCCTGCCCCTGTTGCGCCAACAGGGAAGCGGTCACATTCTGGGCGTATCGAGCGGTCTCGGCCATGTAACGATGCCGGTAATCGGCTATTACTGTTCGTCTAAATGGGCATTCGAAGCGATTCACGAAAGTTTAGCCGCCGAAGTCAAGCCATTCGGCATCAATGTAACCATTATCGAGCCGGGTGCGTATGCCACCGAGTTTGGCAGCCCGGAGTCGTTGACGTTTGCTGCGGGTCTTGACATCTACGCCGATTTTAAAGCGCAGTTTTTCGGTAGTTTAGGTACGATGGAACGGGGAGACCCGAAGGCGACACCGGAGGCTCTCTTCGCCATCGTGGATGCGGAAAATCCGCCCTTGCGGTTCAATCTCGGCAAACACAATTTGCCCTGGGTGCGGACCGCGTATGCCGACCGAATGGCCGTATGGGAGGAGTGGGAAACCGTTTCCAACGCAGCGCAGGGCGAATAAACGTAAAACAGGGCACAAGTACGATTCCTGATAAAGAACGACGGATAACTGAGGCAAAAAAGTGTCGCATCGGTTATCCGTTTATATACTGCTAACGATGAAAGAAGAAAACATTCCCCACAAATTCGAGTCATTATCCGCTGTTCACCAGGCTCTGGACTTGCCGAAACCGAAGCATCCGCTAATTAGTCTGATCAACGGGGCGACTCATCCGGTTGAACCGGATAAACTTCCCCAAAACCACGTGCTGAGTTTTTATAAACTATCGTATAAACCAAACCTCAGTGGCAAACTAAAGTACGGCCAAAGCTATTACGATTTCGATGAGGGAGGATTACTATTCGCGGCCCCGGGCCAGATCATTGGTAGTAATGAGAACGACACCAGCGTGTGTTCCGAATTTACGCTGCTCATCCACCCCGATTTCTTTTTAGGGTATCCGTTAGCCAGGGCCATCAAGCAATATGGCTTCTTCTCCTACTCAACCAACGAAGCACTGCATCTTTCGGTAGATGAAAAAGCAACGATTATTTCTCTTTTCAAACTCATCGAAACCGAACTCAACAGCCGAATCGATGATTTTAGCCAGAATGTCGTCATTGCTCAGATTGAGTTGTTGCTGAATTACGCGAATCGTTTTTACAAGCGTCAGTTTATCATCCGCAAAGCCGTCAGTCATGATTTGTTACAAAAACTGGAAGAAATTTTAGCTGATTATTTCGGGAACAATAAATCAGCGGAGCAGGGAATACCCACGGTGCAGTATCTGGCGGACCAGGTACATACATCGCCCAGCTATCTGAGTGATATGCTTCGTTCGCTGACCGGGCAAAATACCCAGCAGCATATTCACGATAAGCTGATTGAACAGGCCAAAGAACGATTGACCGGTACCAGCCTGTCGGTCACCGAAATTGCCTACGAACTGGGTTTTGAACATCCGCAATCCTTCAGTAAACTGTTCAAGACCAAAACCAGCCTGACCCCGGTGGCTTTCCGGCAGTCGTTCAACTGAGTTGTACTGGCTGTTTTGGCTAAAAAAAAAGGCATTCTCACTAAATCTGCTGGTGACCGGATGATGACCTTTGTCGCATCAATTAATCAAAAAACGGTGTAGTATGAAAGCAGTCAGAATCCACGAATTCGGTGGACCGGAGGTACTGAAAATAGAAGACATAGCGCGGCCTCTACCCGCGCCGGATGAAATCCTGGTCAAGGTGTATGCCAGTGGTGTAAATCCGGTAGATTGGGGAATTCGGGAAGGCGGAAACGAGATGATGAGGTCTTTTCTTACCTTGCCCCTAACCTTAGGCTGGGATGCGGCAGGCGTTGTGGAAGAAACAGGCAGCCAGGTAACCGCCCTTCGTAAAGGCGATGCGGTGTACGGTGTTCCTAATTTTCCCGGCGATGGAAGCTACGCAGAATATTGCGTGGCAAAAGCGGGTCAATTTGCCCGCAAACCGGAAAGCCTCAGCTTTAACGAGGCTGCCGGTGTGCCGCTGGCCGGACTCACGGCATGGACGGCTATCTTTGCAGACGGAAAATTACAGCCGGGACAACGTATTCTTATTCAGGGAGCATCAGGTGGGGTAGGGAGTCTGGCCGTACAGTTTGCCAAAGTAAAGGGAGCTTACGTGATTGGAACCGCTTCGGCCGACAACCTCGCGTACCTAAAGCAGCTTGGGGCCGATGAGGTAATTGATTACCGAACCCAGCAGGTTGACGAGTTCGTACACGACGTTGACGTGGTGGTTGATGCGTCGCCCCTGCGCGATAACGAGGCGCGGTTGAAATCGGTGACCGTATTGAAGAAAGGCGGGATTCTCGTCAGCGTCAATGTAGATTTTCCTTTCAATGAAGCCGTGCTGGCAGCACTGGCCAAGAAAGAGGCCACAGGCGTACTCACGGTCAACCAACCCAAGCCGGAATGGTTAGCTGAAATGGCCGGGTTGATTGATGAGGGCAAGGTAAAAGTTTTCATCAGCCAGGTGTTTCCCCTGGAGCAGGTGGCCCAGGCACACCGTGAAAGCCAAACCTACCATGTACGGGGCAAGCTGGTATTGGAGGTAATAAAGGCAGATTAAGCAGCATAAACCAGTTAGCGGCACACTCGCCCTGGAAAAGCCATCGTCATTATTGGAGCTAGCAGCGGCATTGGCGAAGCGACTGCCTTACACCTCGCCGGGCGCGGAGCAAAAATCGGAGAGCATAAAAAAGCCTGGGGTGGGGCGACGATTTTCGTACTTTAGGGTAAGCCTGTCGTAACCCCATGAAAAAGCCAAAACGGCCGACACCTGAACTGGTTCCGGCTAAACCCTACGAGTGTATCTATCACCTGAAAATTCATCTACTCGACATCAACCCGCAAGTGTATCGCCGGTTTGTCGTCAAGGGGGATACAACCGTGGTGCAGCTGCACCATATTGTGGGTAGCTTTGCCGTTTCGTACAAAAACCGTCACTTGGGCATTCATTCGCTAAGACGAGGGCATACGTTATTCGTTAGTCAATCCGTAAGCAGTCCAGCTAACCAATCCAAGCCTGCATCCGTCTCCTGTTTCTACTCGAACCACGGCTTACCTACTCTAGCCTGCCTCAGGGCACACTGCCGGTTTGTTGCGTAACGTACCCGCCCTCCTCAATGAACAGGTAAAGGCTAGGACTGGGTGTAATGGCTTAGATCACAGGTGTGGATGGCTGAGGCATCCATGACCGTACGGTAGTTGTAGGCGGCACAATCGACATGCGTGGCAATACTAAACTGGTTTGCCGACCGGACTAGCGTCCCCTTCGTTGGACCGTCTGAGCCAATACCTGCCCGGTGCACCATCCATTCAATGTCGCTGGCGGCGGTGGCTAAATAGGCCATGACGGCCTCGTTATCCTCATGCTGGCCGATGTACGCGCGGGCAATCGTATGGCGCACCAGCCACAGAAAAGGACTAAGGTGCCCCCCGTGGGGTCGGCTCAAGCCCCCCGCTTGATATAAAAAGCGCTTAACTCCGTGCCGACGCATGGCTGGCACCAGCTTTTTGACAAAGGCGGTATTGATTTGGGTATATTTTTGTAGGTTGACATCCCCCAGCATGGCGACCACAAAGTCAACGCCGTCTACTAAGCGGCTCATGTCGAGCTCGTCGGTAATCGAGCCTTGGCGCACCTCGAGATTAGTGTCCTGAAACGTGATCTTAGCTGGATTTCGGACGAGCGCTCGAACTTGATGGCCCTTTTGTAAGGCGAGGGAAACAAAGTGCTTGCCGGTGCCGCCGGTGGCACCCAATACGAGAAATTTAAGCGATTGAGCCATTGTGTGTATGGTAATTAATTAAGCCTCTTAGGAGGGCAATTTGATCAGACGACTATTCGCTAAGTATCTAAACGCCGATCATTCAGGTAAACTAATTTCATGCGTCAAAGCCAGGACGGGTTCCCTCCGGTTAGCCCTAAGCATCTGCCTTCACTCAGTTGATGAAAGCCGCCCTGAATTCGCCCGGCGATTGACTAGTTTTTGCCTTAAATAGTTTGCTAAAGGACTGGACATGCTCGAAGCCTAACGAATAAGCAATCTCGCTAACCGTCAAGCTCGTCGTGGACAACCGCTGTTTGGCCTTGGTAAGCAAGCGGGCATGGATGTGCTGCTGGGTGTTTTGCCCTGTAAGCGCCCGGAGCAGATTGCTTAAGTATTTAGGCGACAGATGCAAACACTCGGCCACGTGGTGAACCGTCGGCAGGCCCCGCTCGGCCAGTAGCGGGTGGGCGAAATAGCTGGTTAGTAGCACTTCCAGTTGTTCCAGCACCTGGTGGTTAGCCTTCTCGCGGGTCAAAAACTGCCGGTGGTAGAAACGGTCGGCGTAGTGCAGCAGGCTTTCTATGTGCGCGACAATGATGGGCTTGCTGAAGCGGTCGATGGTGGCGTTATATTCTTGGCCAATGACTTCCAGCAGGCTCTGCAGGGTGGCCTCTTCCTTGGCGGATAGAAACAGCGCCTCGTTCAGCGAATAGTCCCAAAAATCGTACAGTCCGATGGTTCTTGCCAGGGGCGTGTTCCAGATAAAATCGGGATGCATGAGCAGCAGCCACCCCGACTTTTCTACGGCCTCGCTGCCATCGGCTACGGTCCAACTAAACACTTGCCCAGGGGCCATAAAGGAAAGTACTCCCTCATTAAAATCGAATGCATGCTGCCCATACTGGAGCTGGACATGGTTCAGTCGCTTGAGGGCAATTACGTAGAAATCCAGCACGATTGGGACTGACTCGCGGCTAACCGGGGGCGGTACGGCCCCTATGTCTACGACGCTCAACAGGGGATGTTGGGGTTTGGGTAGCTGGGTAAATTCGTGAAAGGCGCTGATGGTTTGAAAGTGTTTCATCGAGCTTCGGCTACTAGTTGCGTGGCTTTTATACCTGACATTTCTTGGCTTGTTTGACCTGACAAAGGTCGCGATCAGTAGCGGGTCTTGTTTAGCCAAAATGCCTTTTGTATCAGCCGAAATGCCGCTCAATTGCTATCAATCAACAAGTTGTTAGAGGTTGTAATAAGCAGGGAAAGCGTTTTTTTAAACGCCCGTTATTTCGAGATGGCGTGCAGATTCTAATGTTAATGTTCACTAAGGATGGCTACCGTCTCAAATTACCATCTCATCAATCAACCGCAACGACCGGTACGCCGGTGCGGGACCGTGTCTCATTTTCAGTGGCTAATTGAGTTAACGATACACTCAATTCTTTCTAAGCGGACTCTTTAATGGTGAGTGACGGTTTTTGTACGAAACGGCAAATGCACCTGTCCTGAACCCCTGAAGGTGAGCCAGTGAAAAGTAGAGTAAAAAAACTAACTTTCACTGGTAACTAAAGGGAAAATGAAACAGGGAAGATTCAGCGAATCGCAGATTGTAGCGATTCTCAAACAACAGGATAGCGGCC
>JBBQLG010000214.1:0-7565 GCA_038327655.1 Cytophagales bacterium | reverse complement strand
CTACAGCCGGGCCGTCAATTTCGATTATCCCGGTGGTTCGCAGCGCGTCGAAACCCGTGAATCGACGTGGCTGAACGTGCCGATTCTGTTCAAATACAAGTCTGAACGACGCAATAACTCGCGGATGTACATGATTGCCGGGGCTTCGTTTGCTATCGAGACAAACGTCCGCAAAGGCGAATCCCAGGGGTCAGGACGGCTGAATACGGGTACAACTGACCTGACACTGGAATACGGCGTTGGCTTCGAGCAGTTTTTCCAGTTCTTCAAGTTTTCGCCCGAACTCCGTTTTTCGCAGGGTATCCCGAACCTCTACCGCGCCAACGCGCTCAGCCCCGCCAGCGCCGGTATTCAGAAACTCACCACCAGCACGTTTACGCTCTATCTGAACTTCGAGTAGATCGGAGCATTGCCCGCCACAGGCCGCTCTACTAAGCAGTAAGCGGCACGTTTTGGTGTGCACCAGACAATTTCTTTTTGGTCTGGTAATCGGCGGTTAACCAAACGGCCAGCACGAGTAGTGAAACGCTCATAAACAGGGGAATCAAATACAACCGTTGTACCGGCAGAACAATCCCCAGCCAGGCAGCCCCCACACTAATCAGAATGGCCATGATGGCGAACGACCGGGTATTGTAAAACCAGGCGTAGGGCAGAAAATGCGCCCCCGTGATGATGACATAAACCATGATGAAATACTCAGGGTGCCTGGCATACACAAAGAACAGAATGGGGAAATAACCGAGTTGCGCAAAATTTAGCCAGAGACCCAGGGGTTGCAGCGGATTGTCAGGTATGTTCCAACTGGTGCCTAAAACTTTAGAAAACAGCCACGCTAAGGGCAGCATCAGCCCGCCCGCGTAGAAGGTAAGCAAACTCTTTTGGCCAACGCCGTAGGGAAGCGTCCAGATGAAGGTGATCAGCAGCCAGACAAGAGTTGCTGCGCCGATAAAGTTGAGTCCATTTTTTGCTTTGATGGTCAGATCAAGGCGGAGCTGGTCAAGGTCAGATTGGGTCGGTAAAGGCATGGGGCTTTCTGTTAGGTTGGCCAAAGATTACTCCCGTATGGTATCGCAGAAATCCTTTAGTGATAAGTGGTTAATTCGTGTCCACAACGTGTTTTGAGCCGGGTTGGCCAGGTTTTAAGCCAATGTTACGCTGGTTGCCACATGCCGTGAAAACCCAGCGGGATATTGTGCGGGAGCCGGAGCCGGGTCAGCGTTTGCAGATCATCCGCCCGTGCGACAATCAGGTCCGTCGTTTGCGTTGCCGCATCGAACCGGAGATAAACCAGATACCCGTCATCTTCCTGCGTACTGCCCGAACGCGGTACCACCACCGGTTCGCTGACCAGCGTGTCCGGTACGTAAGCGTGACGCACTTCGCCGGTTTGTACGTCGAGTTTAACGATGTGGTCGAGCAAGGGTAGCGGATGGGTGGGCGACCGGCCAATGGTCCAGGTGTAGCGGTAAGGTTGCCCCACCCGACCCGGATGAATTTCGGGTAGTTCGCCTTCGTAGTCCGACAGCACCTGCCGCGTAACCTGCTTTGTTTGCAGATCAAGGCGAAACCGCACGAAGCGGGCCTGCGGTTGGTCGTCGGGCAGGTCGCCGTTCAGGTAGGCTTTGATGCTGAGCGTGTCGGGATAGTTGTTCAGCAGCAGCGCATCGGCCACGAGTGTTCCGTCGGTATCCTGATAGCCATTCACGAAGTGAAAGACAAAGCCAAAATCGGTTTCTAACCGGTGTACATCCCCATCCGGCCCGACCACGATAATCTGCGTCGGGTTTTCGGGGCTAACCCGGATGGAGGCCGCCGGTGAGGTCAGCCCCGAAAACGCCCGCAGGACATCGAAGGCGACCGGCACCAGAAAGAAAATCCGGTGACCGCTTTGGGTCAGCACAAAATCGTGCGCAAACGTCGCGTCGGCCATCGGAATCGTATGCGCAATTCGGGCCTTTCCCGCGGGACTCACCTCATACAACGCCAGTCGGTGCTTGGTGCCCGCGATGGTGCCGAAATTGTGCAGTACACCCGTCTGGGGATGTACCTTCGGGTGGGCCGAAAACGGCAGTTCGGGGGTGATGCGCTTATCGAGCCAGGAGAACGGGTTTTGCAGCACGCCCGCATAATCGAACCGGTCGATGGTGGCTAATGTCTCCGGGTCGATGCGGTGGGGCAGACCCCCTTCCCACAGGGCCAGCGTATGACCACCGTGCTGAATCAGGCTGGTGTTGGCCGTGTTCTTGAACTGAAGTTTCAGGAAATTGGACCGGATGCCACCGGGCAGATTCGTGCCAAAGCTGCGGTACAGCATCTTCCCGGCCTTTGTTTCGGCCACGAACTCCGCCGTTTGCACATACCGGTTTCGGTAATGAACCGTTGTGCCATCGAAGCGGAAGCGGGCAATCATGCCATCGCCGTCGAACAGGTGTTCGTACTTGATGCCGTGATGCTCAAACCGGCCATTCCCGTTCCGAAACAGTGTTCCGACGAGGTCAGGCGGTAGACTGCCTTCTATTAGTTTTAGCTGCACATCGTCGTATTCGTCGGTTACGCAGCGGTTGGCTTTAATGTACGTGGCAAGAGTTGGATACTGGCGAACGGGCATGAGTCGGTCGATTTACCGGGTAACTCCAACCAGATTGCTTTGGTGTCCGTAAACATCAAAACCGCCGGATTTACCTTTTCAGTGGTAATCCGGCGGTTTTGATAACGGTGTCTTATTTCGCTCCCGTGGTTTGTAAGGACACAGACTACGGATGCGATAATGCGTAAGCTACTCCACTACGCTTAACTTGATGGTGTTGGTTTTGCGCTGTTTGGAGAGCGGCATACTGAGCGTGTTCACAAAAATGTCGCCCGTTGCTAACTTCTTTTGGTCGATCAGCACGTGCTTCACGGCATCGACGGTCTGGTCGACCGATTGCTCCTCGTCCGGTTCGTAGGCAACTACCTCCACGCCCCAGTACAAACCAAGGGTATTGCGCAGGCGGGCGTTGTTGGAAAACACGTAAATGTCCGCTTTGGGCCGGTGGTGCGACAGCCGTTCGGCGGTGTAGCCCGACGTCGTGATGCCGATTAGTGCTCTGGCACTGGTATCGCGGGCGAGCCGACAGGCGTTCATCACCACGTTATCGTTCAGGATATTTTCCGTAGGGGCCTCATTTACCAGGGCGTGGTTGCGGTAATAAATCTGGTTGGTGTTCATCTCGACCTGCTGAATGGTCGCCGTCATGGCCCCAACGGCTAAGATCGGGTACTTGCCCGACGCGGTTTCGGCACTAAGCATCACGGCGTCGGCCCCGTCCATCACCGAGTTGGCAATGTCGCTGATTTCGGCGCGGGTGGGGCGGGGCGAGTCGATCATGCTTTCGAGCATCTGCGTGGCCACGATCACCGGTTTGGCGGCCCGGTTACACTTTTCGACCAGCATTTTCTGAATCATCGGTACTTCTTCGGCGGGTAGTTCGACGCCGAGGTCACCGCGGGCGACCATCAGGCCGTCGGTAGCGGCAATGATTTCGTCGATGTTGACGATGGCTTCGGGCTTCTCGATTTTGGCGATGACGCGGGTCGTTTTGCCCTTCGATTTGATGTATTCCTTGATTTCCAGAATCTCCGAGGCTTCGCGCACGAACGACAGAGCGATCCATTCGGCGTCGTTTTCGAGACCAAAATCCAGATCGGCCCAATCTTTATCGGTTACGGCCGGCATGGAAACCTTCGTGTTGGGCAGGTTTACGCCTTTTTTTGACTTCATCGACCCGCCGTAGACCACTTCCGTTACAATATCGGTGCCTTCCAGACCCACTACGCGCACTTCTAATTTACCGTCGTCCATCAGCACCCGTTCGCCGATTTGTACATCCTGGTACATACCTTTGTAGGGTGTACTGACGCGCTCGGTCGACCCCAGAATATCGTCGTTGGTGAAGACTAACCGCTGCCCGGCTACGATCTCAACGCCATTATTTTCGACGTTACCGATGCGGATTTTAGGTCCCTGCAAATCCTGTAAAATGCACAGATTCAGGCCGTGTTCTTCGTTTATTTCCCGAATGCGCTGAAACCGGGTCAGGTGGTCGGCGTGGGTACCATGGGAGAAGTTGAGCCGGAATACGTTGACGCCAGCGTGGGCTAAGGCGAGCAGTTGCTCTTTCGTTTCAGATGCCGGGCCAACGGTGGCCACAATCTTGGTTTTTTTTAACATGGAGATTCAGGCGATTCCGTGAGCGTTTACAGAAGCAGGGGCAAAAATAAGCCGATGCCCGAATTTATGCATGAATTTTTTGTGAACCGACTGCCCAACCGGACCGCACAAACCGTTACTATTAACCGACAAGTCGCTGATGCCTTGCTGAGATACATCGCCCAAATCACCCATATCGTCGCTAATTCCCAATCCATGACCTTTTTATACCGCTGGTCCTTTGTCGTGCT
This sequence comes from Cytophagales bacterium, assembly GCA_038327655.1. Taxonomy (GTDB): domain Bacteria; phylum Bacteroidota; class Bacteroidia; order Cytophagales; family Spirosomataceae; genus JBBQLG01. The sequence continues at coordinate 3,122 of JBBQLG010000214.1, read as the reverse complement.
GGCCGCTCTGCTCACGGCTTGCGGAGGTAACCGACCATCGAACGCACCCGCCACTGTAGTTGTGCAACCGAGTAACCTGACCGGGGCGCAGTTAGCCCATACCTACTGCGGCAACTGCCACCAGTTTCCCGAACCGGCCCTGCTCGAAAAAGCCATTTGGCAACGGGGCGTGCTGCCCAAAATGGCCCTGCGCTTTGGTCTGGCTACGGAGACGGCCTCGCTGGATAAGCAGATGCAGAATTATGAGGACTTGAATGAAGGCGTAAAACTGGGCGTATTTCCGGCGTCGCCGACATTAGCCGACGCTGACTGGCAAAAGATCGTGGCCTGGTACGAGTCGATGGCCCCGGCCCATGCCCTGTCGGCCGCGCCCAAAATGCCCGTTTCGGTAGGTTTGCCGCAGTTTCGGCTCCGCACACCCGCAAAGCCCATTGAACCGTTGGTGATGCTGCTGAAATACGATTCGGTGGCCCGGTGCGTGTTCGTGGGCAGTCGGCGGGGGAGTCTGGTGCGACTCGACGGGCAGTTGAACCGGCTCGATTCGCTGTTCGTAAAAACACCCCCGTCTGATGTACATGGCTATGCAAACGGCCGGTTCGATATGCTGACGATGGGCATCATGGACCCCAACGACAGCACCGCCGGTACGCTGAACCGCCAGCAAAATGGCAATAGCAGTCCCCTGATTCCAAACCTGAAACGCCCCGTTCACGCGTCGTACGGCGACCTGAACGGCGATGGGCGCGAGGACGTCGTGATCTGTCAGTTCGGCAATTACACGGGGCAACTTACCTGGTTCGAGCAGCAGGCGAATGGCTACCGGGCGCACGTACTCGATCCGGTACCGGGTGCCCGAAACACCATTATCCGGGACGTGAATGGCGATGGCCGACCCGACATTGTTGCGTTGCTAACGCAGGGCGACGAGCAGGTAGCGGTTTATTACAACGCCGGTACAGACGTTACAACGCCCGACTTTCGGAAAGAAACGGTGCTGCGGTTTCCGCCCGTGTACGGCTCCAGCTACGTGGAAATGAGCGACGTGAACGGCGATGGGCACCCGGATTTGATCTACACCAACGGCGACAATGCCGATTATTCGTACTCGCTCAAGGCGTACCACGGCGTACGTATTTTCCTGAACGACGGGCATTTTCGCTTCAAACAGGCGTGGTTTTACCCAATGAACGGGGCCAGTAAAGTACTCGCCCGCGATTTCGACGGCGACGGCGATGTGGATTTAGCCGCGATTGCGTTCTTCCCCGATTACACAAAAACACCGGTTGAGAGCTTTATCTATTTCGAGAATCAGGGTAAATTGACCTTCAAACCCCGCACGTTTCCCCACCCGGAGCAGGGCCACTGGCTGACAATGGATGCGGGCGACGTAGACCGGGATGGCGACGAGGATTTGCTGCTGGGGTCGTTTGCGATGTCGGCGACACCCGTTCCACCAGCGTTGAAAGCCAGGTGGCGTCAGGAGCGGAAGGGCGTGTTATTACTCGAAAATCAGCGGATTACCAAAGGCCGCTGATCGGCGGACGGAGGGGCGGCTATGTGGCTTTGGTAAAGACTTTTTTTACCTTGTTATACGTCTTTCGGATCAACCGGCGGTAGTCACTGACGGGCTTGTGGGCCTTCCAGGGTGTCAGCTGCATGTACTTATAAAATTCGGTCTGGAACGCCTTGTTGGAGGCATACGACTTGAAAATGGGCTTGATGTCCAGAAAATGAATGATTCGGGGCGTATCGCCGGTCGCCGTTTTGTCGCCCTGCGATGCGTACCAGTTCCAGCTCCGGTCCAACTCCAGCCATTGGTTGGCTAAGGCCGCATTCAGCCCGTACTGATCGACCCAGTTTACGTATTTGGCGTTGTCGATCAGGCATTGAATCACTTTGGTGGTTCTGGCTTCATCCCGCCACTTTTTCGCGTTGATGAGCAGCAGACCGGAGTTGAAGTATTTCGAGTCCGCCGGGATGCCCAGTTCCTTGTAATTCGGGATGCCCCCCCACGAGCAGCTTACCACTTCCTGCAAGTCCTGAACGGCGGCAAACAGATGATCGCTAAGGTCAATGTGCCAGAGTTTGGCAATATCATCCAGCACGAGCATATCGCAGTCTAAATAAAGCACTTTTTCGCGGTCAGTCGGGATCACGTGCGGGGCAAACAAACGCAGGTACGCTGTGGCCGGAAACGCCGTGTTATCTACTGGAACCCGGATGTGCTGCGATAGAGCATCGGCGGCTTTTACCCACTGAATGCGGCTCATAGCCGGATCGAGGGTGTCGAGCAGCCGCTGTTTGTTTTTGGGCGTAATGCCGTCGTCAATGATGAAGAATTCCAGCTTTTCGGCCGTCTTATGGTGCAGTTCAATCGACTTTATTAACGGCGCAATCAGAATGGCGTAAAAATTATCGCTGGCAATAACGATTGAGATGGGTGGCTTGGCGGCTGGGTGAACGGTCATACTAAAAAGGTCGTGAACGTGAAGTAAATAGCTCGGTTTATTAAGATACGTCTTGATGGTGCACGTTTCTGCTATACATTTGGAACCGTGTTGTCTTTCTTGTAGCCACCAAAATCCTGCCAAAGCGATGAGTTGGTTTATATTGTTTTACGCACTTTGTGGCACTGCTATTGGTTGGGTGTTTTACAAAACGCTGGTAAAATTGGGAACACCACCCAAACATGCCATCATTGGTGTGGTGTTTTTTTACAGCTTCCACACAGCTATGCTGTTTTTTCTGGATTACAAATTCGACTTACAGTTGTGGGAAATCGGCAAGTGGTAAGGTCGTCCAACCCAAAAAGTCTCTACCGTTCTTCCGTGGACGAATTGAAAACCAGCGGATCACCAAAGGATATTGATGCTGTTTCGGTAAAGCGGAAAATTCCGGTCGGCGGAAACAACGGTAAGATTATCCGCGAGCGCTATCGCCAGAATCATCCTATCAAACCGTGGCGACGGACCGTGGGTCCCTGAGATGGTCGGGTTTATCGGCACACAGACTTGCTTAACTTCGCAAGACTATGAAGGCCCAGAACACCCCAAAAACACGTCGAAAGTACGACCGCACCGGCGGACCGGCAGACTTTAAAGCCGAAGTCCTCAAGATGCTGA
>JBBQLG010000213.1:0-7634 GCA_038327655.1 Cytophagales bacterium | reverse complement strand
GTTGCGCTCGATGGAGAAAACAACGTTTCCCGCCAACCGCCCCGTGCGGGAGGTGACGCTAAACCTATCGGGCGATATGCGCCGGTACATCTGGGGGTTCAACGGCAAAACGCTGTCGGGGGCCGACGCGATTGTTGTTCGCCGGGGGGAGGTGGTGCGGTTTCGGTTGGTCAACAGCACGATGATGTTTCACCCGCTGCACCTGCACGGCCATTTCTTCCGGGTGTTGAACGGGCAGGGTGATTATTCGCCCCTCAAACACACGGTAAACCTCTCGCCGATGGAAACGGTGGTGATCGAGTTTCTGGCTGATGAAACGAACGATTGGTTTTTTCACTGCCATATCCTCTACCACTTAGTCGGCGGCATGGGACAGGTTGTGCATTACGAAGGCACCACGCCCGATGCCGATGTGGTAGCCGCCCGCAACAGCCCCGCCAGCCCCATGAAAGACCCCGCAGGCGATAAACGCTACTATTTCTGGGGCCAGGTTGACGCGGGTTTCCCAACGAGTTACGTAGCCCTGAATTATTCCAATCAGCGAAACGCCTTCATCATCGGAGCCGATGTGAACCGGCGCGGCCAGTTCGAGTTAGACGCTGATTATGAACGTTATCTGTCGCAGTATTTGCGCGTCTTCGGCGGTATCGACGCGGGAAACGAACGGTTTCTGCGCCGGTCGGCGGCTGGTGCAGATGCACCTTCCGAGCAGAAAATTGTCCGGGCCGTAGTGGGGGTTCGCTACCTGTTGCCGTTTCTGATCGACTCAGAAATAAAATTCGATGCGCTGGGGAACGTGCGGTTGCAACTCACCGGCGAGGAGCAGATTTTGCCCCGGCTGATTCTGAGTTATCAGGCCCAATGGCTCGTGAGCAGCTATACCCGGCTGCACGTTGACCTGGATTATCTGCTGACCAAAAACGTAGCCTTATTCGGCAACTACGATACCCGGTACAACAGTATCAGCGGAGGGCTGAGTTATCGGTTTTGACGCTGGCTACTTTCAATATGCAACTAATGACAGTCAAACCGTTTTCTGCCTTCTTTCTGTCACTCGGCGGTCTTTTCCTTTTGGGGATGGGTATCTATTTTGTCTTTCTAAGACCCCCTTTGTTGCCCGAAGATGACCGATATATGGGTTCCTCTTTATTGGCTATCCAGAAGGCTGTTCCTGGTTTGGCAGCCTGGTTGCAAAACGTGTTTTGGGTATTAGGTGGCTACATCTTTACAACAGGACTATTTACTATCTATGTGGCTCAAACGTCGTTCCGCACGAGAATGCCGGGTGTATTCATCTTGGTTTTAGTTACGGGCATTACCTCAATCGGTGCTATGGCCCTGATAAATTTCAGGCTTGAGTCGGATTTTAGATGGGTTTTGGCCGTGATTACACTACCCTGGTTTGTGGCCTTATCTCTCTACCTGTTTCACAAATAACCCAATCCGTTTCTTGCTGTTTTCAACCGACTTTTCAATTTCACAAGTCAAATTAGAATTCAGTATGAGTAACGTAAGCAAATTGCCACATCCAGTTCGTTATCTGACAATATTGTAGCCGTCCCGTTGGCCACCGGAGCACTGTATCTAAAGTTTGTGATGAGTCTGACGATGGGTGCCGTGCTGATGAGTGCCAGCACGGTAATCGTGGCCCTGAACGCGCAGTTGCTGAAACGGAGTCTGGCAAAACCGCAGTACACTGTTCCCGGCCCGCATTGAGCAGGTACTAATTCAGGCGTAAACGGTCAATGGTGAGCAAGATACAGTATTTGTCCAGTCGGACGCATAATTGCGCCCATGCCTGCTCATCAGCCGGATAATCCGGCTTGTCCGCTACCGCCCTGACCCACGCATCGAACTCCTCGTCGGGCTGTTCGGCTATGTTCATTTGCGAAGCCATACAGTTGGAAGGTAATGTCATCGCAAGGTAGGCGTTGCCAGGATTGGCTATTTTGTAAAATTGATAACGCAGGTTTGTAAAATTTGTGGTTGCTGACAGCAGCGTCCTCAGAACGCCTAAATCACTCTACAGTAGCCTGTCGTTACCTGTTTTATAAAATTCAGTGAACCGATTACGCCTTTGCAGAACTTGCCCTGCTCCGGGTTTATGCCACGCCTTTTGCCCATAATATAGGCTCCATCAAAGTGCTTGAAAAGGCAGGCTATCAACGGGAGGGCGTGCTGAGGTGGAGTGCTGTAAAGGATGAAATCGTAGTTGACCAGGTAATGTATGCCTGTATATCTGCCAATCGGCTGACATACAGGCATCGTTCAACATTGGTTTCTGAACAGGAAGCGTTTGACCAATCCGTTAGGTAATTCCCCTACAGTCGGCTCTTCACCCAACCGGCACGGACTCGTGCGCAGGTTCGTCGCCAAACACAATCTGTTTCTTGTTCCTGAAATACGTCTCCAACGCCTGTTTGCCGAATTGGTGAAACACCACCGGCATAACGATAATGTCGAGTAATGTGCTGGAAATCAGGCCGCCCAGAATCACTATTGAAAATCAGGGCGACCGTCGCGCGGGCTTACCCCATTTCTTGAGCGTTTCTTTCAAGGTCTCTACCGCATAGGCAAACTGACACCACTCGGCTTCGAGATAGTTTCAGACAACCGATTTTACCTGTGAGTACTTGCCGGGCCGGTTGGGGTCAGCTACAAACCAGCCAGGATTGCCGGCTGGGTCGCGGCCTAATCGTGCGCCGGGGATGGGGGGGGGATTCCAATACATTTGTGAATGAACCTCTTTTTGGGCAGGAACTAACACGCCGGGAATAAATCCGGCCCCGATCAGTTCGGCGAGGCTTTCCCCGAAGGCCGTTGTGATGGTTGCCAACTCGGCTTCGGTGTGGGCTTCTGTCATAAAGCACGGAAAGCCATCCCAGATGTGGATTCCTTTTTCCCGCATCAGCGTGAACAGCAACTCGCCGTAGGGAACCTCTTCAGTGAATTTGAGCTTCCAGAGCGACCCGAACTGGGCCACTAACGCGGGTGACTGATGCCGGGTCAGCAGGTCGTTCATCGCTCCGGCCAGTTGAGCTGCCCGGTCGGTCAGGCGTTGCTGGAGGGCCGGACCCTCGGTCTGCATATAGGTCAGCGACGCATTGGCCGCTGCCAGGGCCAGGGGGTGCCGCACAAACGTACCCGCGAAAAAGGTGATGTCCGATTCGGGATACGACGCATCCCCGTAGTCCCAGAACCCACCGTCCAGCGCATTCATATACGCCGATTTGCCCGCTAAAACCCCAATCGGCAAACCGCCCCCGATCACTTTGCCGTAGGAAGCCAGATCAGCCTGAATACCAAACAGGGCCTGTGCGCCACCGGGGTGCATTCGGAATCCCGTAATGACCTCATCGAAAATCAGGGCCGTGCCTGATTGAGCGGTAATCACCCGCACCTGTTTCAGAAAATCAACCGGCACGAACTCTGGTCGGCGGCTCTGCACCGGCTCTACCAGTACAGCCGCCAGCTCACCGGCCCGCTCCCGGATGATCTGCAAACTTTCGGGGGTGCCGTAGTCCAGAATCAGGATGTTTTGCACCGCTTCGGGCTGAACGCCCAGAGCAGCCGGGTAGGATTTTAGATTCGAGGCACCCCGCGCCACCACTTCATCGAAAATGCCATGATAAGACCCCGAGAAAATGACCACCAGCGAACGGCCCGTGACCGTGCGGGCCAGCCGCAACGTGGCCATCACGGCCTCAGAACCCGTGTTGCACAGAGCCGCCCGGTCGAAGTTTGTAAACGTGCAGACCAGTCGGCAAACCTCGCCCGCCAGCCGGTGCTGTGGCCCAATTTCATAGCCTTTTTCAATCTGATCATGCAAGGCGCGGGTGAGCCAATCGGGTCCATACCCAAACAGATTGGAGCCAAACCCGTTTAGCACGTCAATGTACTCGTTGTTGTCGATGTCCCACAATCGACTCCCTTTCGATTTATCGACTACCAGCGGATAGACCAGTTCTTTGGTAAGGGGTTTGAAGCCAGTCACGGCGCGGGGGTCTGCCATCCACCGCCGATGCTGCTGGGTGTAGGCCTTACTCTGGGCCGTTTTCTGATTGTAACGAACCACCAGTTCATGCAGAAATTGTTTTTGAGAATCACCAAGGGCGGTAATTTGCCGCTCGATTCTGGCACCAGTCCCAAACGGTTTCGGCGCATCCGTTCCCGTGGCTTCTCCGGGTTGAGTCGGGTTGAGGGGCGCGGGAATGGGTTGGCTGATTGTCGCTACCGGGGTTGCCACGGGGCCAGCAGGTGTGCTGCCTTGCAACACAGCCAATTGCTGGGCCATGATCTGCAACTGCCCATTCATCAGGTTCATTACGTCCGTGTTACGATCCAAATCGCTTCCTGCAATTGGCGCAACAAACTGATTCATTGTCGATTGCATACCCGTCAGCAAATCCAGTTGGGGCATTGGCGTGTTTACGGCGGCAACGGGTGGGGCAACAACCGGCGCGGCTGGCGGCTGGACAACGAGCGGGGCCGGGGGCTGGTAGGCATCGGCGGGCAACCGACTGTCCAGAAAAGCTACCAGTCGCTCCGGGCTATTGTATTCAAGGCTCAACTGCCGGAAAGAAAGAGGCAGGTCGAACGTCTTGCGGAGTTTGAACGAGAGTTGGGTCAGAACCAGCGAGTCCAGCCCCAGTTCCAGAAAACTGATCGCGGGTGAAACATCGTCAAGGGTAATACCCGCCGTTTCGTTTAGCAGAGAACCAACTGTCTGAAATAGTATATCCTTCCTCATCAGGGTCGGGGTTAAGGTGCGAGCAACAGGTTGAACGATGATTTCCGGCTGGACGGGTTGAGTGGATGCCGCGTGGCCGGGCGGCTGAACGGGTATGGGAGACACCCAGCAGGGTTTTCGGTCGAAGGCGTAGGTCGGCAGATCAATACGTTGCCGGGCCTGGCCCGCGTAGAAAGCAGACCAGTCGGGTTCCAGGCCATAGCCCCATAATGCACCAAGGGCCATCAGCATAGACCGGGTATCCGAATTGGACGGGCCTCCACCGCTATTCAGATCTAAACTTGTCATCGCCTGAATGGGCCGGGGGGCTGCCTGTTGGCGGGCCAAATTTACGCCCACTGCACCGGGACCAACCTCCAGCAAGATCGGATTCGCTACCGTAAACACCGTGTTGAGCGCGTCGGAAAAACGCACCGGTAGCCGCATATGCGTTGCCCAATAGCGCGGATCTGTCGCCTGGGCCTCGGTCATCCAGGTTCCGCTCACCGTGGAGACGATGGGTTTGCGGGGCCGTTGCCGGGGAATGCGCTCAACCAGTTTCTCAAACTCATCCAGAACGGGATCCATCATGGCCGAATGAAACGCATGGCTCGTTTCCAGCATTCGGTTTGGGATTTGGCGGTTGGTCAGCGACTGAGCAAAAGGGATAATCAACTCGTCGGAGCCAGCCACCACACACTGTTGGGGGCCGTTGATGGCCGCTATCGACACGCCGACTGGCAGCAGAAACTGCACTTTCTCCGATGCCAGCCGTACCGACAGCATACTACCACCCGGAAGATCACTAATGAGTCGGCCACGGGTTGACACGAGTGTCAGGGCATCGGCCAGCGAGAAAATACCCGCCAAATGTGCCGCCACAAACTCCCCGATGCTGTGGCCACAGAACACGGTCGGCTCCATGCCCCAGCTTGTCCAGAGCTTTGCCAGCGCGTACTCGGTCACAAACAGGGCCGGTTGGGTGTAGCGCGTGTCTTTCAGTCGTTCGTTAGCCTCCTCATCAACGATGTCAGGAAATAAAACCGCCCGAATATCTACGTCCATGTGGCCCACCAGCAAATCGGCGCAGGTATCGACTGCCTGCCGGTAAACGGATTCATGCTCGTATAAGTCCCGGCCCATGTTGAGGTATTGCGATCCCTGGCCGGGAAACAGAAAAACCAGTTCGCCGGGCGTATCCCCAGGCGAGATGGTTCGTAAAGCTGATTTTTCGGCCACACAACGGGCCAGTTCATCACCCGTTTCAGCCACCAAAAACCGATGATAGGCAAAAGCGGGCCGGGTGGTTTGTCCGGTGAAAGCAAGATCAGCCAGGTTAATATCGCTCTGTTTTTCAAGCACTTGTGCAAGCCGACTGCCATATGTGTCTAAACTCGCTTCCGATTTTGCCGACCAGGTAATTAGCTGGGCCGAACGCGGGGAAACAGGTTCGGTGAGGTTGGTTGGTGGGGCCGTTGGGATGTATTCTTCCAGCACCACATGGACGTTGGTACCGCCTACCCCAAACGAACTCACCCCCGCCCGGCGCGCAGTCTCCGAAGCCCATTCGGTCAGCGAAGCATTCACAAAAAATGGACTACCCGCAAAGTCAATGACCGGGTTGGGCGTATCGAACCCCAGCGAAGGGGGAAGCTGCCGATGGTGAAGCGAAAGCGCCGTTTTGATGAACCCGGCAACCCCGGCTGCCGCCGTCAGATGGCCCATGTTACTTTTGATGGACCCGATGGCGCAAAACTGCTTTTGGGCAAGCTCGCCAAAGGCCAGTTTTAACCCCTCGATTTCAATCGGGTCGCCGAGCGGGGTGGCCGTGCCGTGGGCTTCTATGTAGCTGATGGTGGCCGGGTCAATCCGGGCATCGGTGAGGGCCATGCGGATGGCCCCCGCCTGTCCTTCGGCACTCGGAGCGGTGAAACTCCCCTTGCCACCCCCGTCATTATTAACGCCAACGCCTTTGATGAGCGCGTAAATGGTATCGCCATCCTGCCGGGCGGCTTCCAGCGACTTCAACAGCACCACCCCAACACCATCACTGAAAACAGTTCCCCCGGCCCCCGCATCGAAGGGTCGGCAATGGCCATCCCGACTCAACATGGCTCCTTCTTCGTACAAATGACCGCTATGGATGGGGGCCGTGATGCTCGCGCCCCCGGCAATGGCCACCTCACACTGCCCCGTGCGAAGGCTCTCCACCGCCTGGGTAATGGCCAGCAGCGACGAGGAACAGGCCGAATAGACACTGACAGCGGGACCTTTGAGGTTTAATTGGTAAGCCGTTCGGGAGGCAATAAAATCTTTTTCGTTCACCGTCATGGCCTGAAATGCTCCGACCTGACTCACGACCGCCTGGTTTTGCAGGACGTTGTTGAGGTAATAGGTGTTGTTGCCGCACCCGGCCCAGACCCCTACCCGACCTTCGTAATGGTGGGGCAGATAGCCCGTTTTCTCCAGCACTTCCCAGGCCGTTTCCAGAAACACGCGCTGTTGCGGGTCCATCACCTCCGCCAGTTTTAGGTTCAGACCAAAAAAACCGGCATCGAACGTATCGGCCCCGTCCACAATACCCCGCGCTTTCACGTAAGCCGGGTCGGTAGTCAGGTCAGCAGGCAGTGAAGGGTCTAATGCTGAATCGGTAAAAAAACGAATCGTTTCGCGGCCTTCGCGCAGCACCTGCCAGAGTTCGTCCACCGTGTTGGCTCCCGGAAAACGCCCCGCCATGCCAATTACGGCTACATCGCCGGAATGCCGGGCGGGTTCATTTCGGCGCGGTGGTTGAGGATTGGGCTTCGTGCGTCCTTCGATAAAATTGGCCAGTTTGCCGACCGTAGGAAACTGGTAGAGTTTGGTCACGGGAACGTCGTAGCCCCGTTCCTGCCGGAGCAGCGAA
>JBBQLG010000212.1:0-7688 GCA_038327655.1 Cytophagales bacterium | reverse complement strand
ATTATTTGCGATAACGTGTCGAATAACACCTTTACGGGCAACATTATCTCGAACAAAAACAGCCCTGAGAACCAGGCGACGTTTGTGTCGTACGGCACCGGAGCGGTAAACAATACCCTGACGAATAACCGCTTTTTCAAGGGGCGAAACGGCAAATACATCGACGGTATCTCGGGAGGCAGCTATACGGCATCCATGAATTATGATGAAGTCGGCAATGTTATTCCCTGATTACGCGTACCAATGCCCCCGCCGGGATTTACCGCCCGCTTCGTCTGTGCAGCCGCATGGATTGGGCGGGCGGTAGCCATTTAGGGTGCGGGCGCAGATTAAATTTGCGTGACGAACCTGGAATTTTGTAGTAGCCCGGCCGCAGGGCCGCGTACGTAAAACCGTGGGCCGGGTGATGGCTAACCAACTCACCCTCAGTCCGTGTTTGTCACCGAATTATTTTATATGTTAATTTAATGGGTACTTAACGGGAGGAGTTACCTGTTTGGAAAGAAAAGTACCCGGATAATAAATAGTTAATGGGTATAGTTAGTAGGAAAATTACCAATATGTTTCCATGACCAACTCGACTTTCCTGCGTTTGAGCTGTATGGCTGTGTTGCCCGTGCTGCTGGCTGGCTGTAACCGATCCGATGCCGATCCTAACCCGGTGCCGCCTGCAGAAGCCACTGTTTTGTTGCCACAACTGACAACCGCGCAGGTACGGTCTGCCCGCACGTCGGCCATACCCGACAGTATTTACCTCACCGATAATAGCAAAAAAGGATTGTTTGTACTGGATGCATCGGATCGGCACAGTACCGATAATACGGGTCTTACCCTCGTGACGGCCGCTGGCGAACGCTATAAACGGGTGTTTACCGGAGCTGCCAATGCCGCCTGGTTCGACGTTGCCGTCGGTGACCCGGATATTGGGCCTGAACTACAGAATGCCGTTAACTCCTCCGACCTGGTCATTATTCCCGATGGCGTGTACACGCAGCTTACCAAGGTCATTTTACGCAGCAACGTTACCATCAAAGCCAATCCCGGCCAGGTGACCCTCCGGCTGACGGGTGCCGAATACATCTCCTTCCAGAATTTCTGGTTAGCCGAATCCTTGGAGAATATCACCATCGACGGCCTGAACTGGGAAGTCGCGTCGACGGCAACCGTCGAGGGGTCGTACGGGCCAATTACCATCGACGGTCCCTCGGTGCGTAACCTCACCGTGCAGAACTGCCGGAGCATCCACACGTCGCCGACGGCGCGGGTAAACTGGTTTTTCCTGAAAGTGCAGCCCGGCCGGGTCACCGATAATATTGTCGTACAGAATAATTACGCGTTGGGTGCCCGGATGGGCGCGGAGTTTCTGGCGCAGCGGCTGCCCGAAAAATACCTTGGTAAAAACATTACCTGCAGCCGCAACCGGTTCGAGAACTGCGGCTTCGGCATATCCGTAGCCGGGTCGTTTGATGGCGTCGACGTGAGTGATAACTACCTCAAAGATTGCCCTACCTACGGCGTTGAATTTGCGGGCTGGCTCCATAACGCCCGGCTGACCAACAACCGGTTCGAGGGCCGTTTCAGCGATCTGTTCGCCGGTAACTGGGAAGACGACGGTGATGGCACGGTCAGTCCCGCCGGTACGCAGATCCTGAACAATGCTACGGTAGGGACGTGTACGGGTAAATGGTCGGTTCGGAATGGATTCAACATGCTCATGCAAAACAACAGCCTGCAAATGACCGGGGTACTCGATATATCGGGGGCTTCCAATAACGCGCAGTACGTGAACAACACATTCGTCAGTACCACGCAGAACAAGGTCATTCAGGTCAACGACGTCGGGAATCAGACCTTTACCGGCAACTACATCAGCAACGAAGGGGTCATGAATGGTTGGCTGCTCATTGTGGTTAACGGGGCGGCCTCGACCAATAATGTCTTCACCGGCAACACGCTGGTGCGCAGTACGGGCGGCATCATCGACGCAGGCAACGGCGCAACCTATCAGTTTTATAACAATTACGATAAATTCGGCGTACCGGTTACGCCCTGAGCAGCGGAGATAATCGGTTTAGGGCGGGCGGCATCGAATCAGTAATCAACTGGTTCGATGCCGCCCGTTTTGCGTTGACCGTAAAGTGGTTAAGGCTTTTTGTGAACCGATTTATGTAGCGCTTCATCATCCGTGAACTGCCGTTTTGGGCTTCAGGAGAGTGCCAAACAGGCTGTTAAATAATAGTATGATGACCGTTAAGTAACTTTCTTGGAATTATTATAAATTTAAAAAAATTAAGAAAAGTAAACTAATGAGTTGAAAAGTGGAAAACAATGAATAATATTGAGTTATTATTCCTATTGAGTAACTTCTAACGGGAATGATGGTACCCATCGTAACTTAATTTTTCGGATGTTTCCCATTCCCCTGTGTGCTTCGGCATGGGCGGGATCGCTGTGCGGGCGGTTCCTCAGCCGGTGTGGTTTAGTGCTGCTGCTACTGACTGGTACTGTACCGGTTGCCGTAGCCCAGACTACCTATTACATAGCCAGCAATGGGAGTGATGCGGCAGATGGCCGTTCGGCCCAGGCACCGTGGCAAAGTCTCGGCAAAATCAATGCCCAGATGCTGCGGGCGGGCGACGTTGTCCTCTTCCAGCGGGGCGATACCTTCCGGGGAACCCTGACCATCCGCCAATCCGGCACGGCGGGCAATCCCATCCGGGTGGATGCCTATGGAACGGGAGCCAACCCTATTCTGGCCGGTTCGGTGCCGCTGACCAACTGGACCAGGGTGGAGAACAACATCTGGCAGGCAGGTTGCCCCGCCTGCGGCAGCCGCGTAACAGGCGTGTACCGCAACGATACGGCCCTGCCCCTCGGCCGGTACCCGAATGGGAGCGAGGCCAACAAAGGGTACCTGACCGTACAGGCCCACAACGGTAAAACCCAGCTAACCAGTCAGCAACCGCTGCTAACCAACTGGACCGGAGCCGAAGCGGTCATGCGGCCGGTGCAGTGGATTCTCGACCGGGCTACCATTACGGCCCAGAATGGCAACACCCTTACGCTGAATAACCCGTCGGGCTACGAACTGACCGACGGCTGGGGCTATTTTATTCAGAACCACCCGGCCACTCTCGATCAGCCCGGTGAATGGTATTACAACCCCGCCACGAAAATTATCCAGCTTTACGCGGATGCCGTTAATCCCAACCAGCAGGTATTGACGGCTACGGTCTCCGAACGGGGTATCGACCTGACGGGTGTTTCCAACCTCATTATCCGATCCGTGCAGGTGACGCAGACCCTGACCGAAAGCATCCGCCTGACCAATGTATCCAGCCTGACCCTGACCGACAGTGATGTTGCCAACGCCGGGGAAGACGGGGTGGTACTGGCCGGGTCGGGCAGCGACGTCGTGATGGCGAACAACCGGATCACCGACGTCAATAACAACGGGGTGCTGGTGGGAGGGTACGGGGGCGTCGTGTTTCGCAACAACCAGATCCGGCGGATAGGCCTGCTGCCGGGCCGGAGTAAAAGCGGAGACGGGCAGGCCATCGGCTTCATGGCCTCCGGCGATGGGAGTGTGCTGGTCGACGGCAACCGGTTAGACAGTCTCGGCTACAATGGCATCGTGTTTTCCAGCAATGCCATTATCCAGCGCAACGTTATTTCCAACTTCTGCTTGGCCAAGAGCGACGGGGGTGCCATTTATACCTGGAACGGTAATAAACGGGCCATGACCGCGAGTCAGATCACGGCCAACATTGTTTACAACGGCATGGGCGCGTCGGAGGGAGCACCCAACGACGCCTACTCCGGGGCAAACGGTATTTACATGGACGACTGTACGCAGAATATCAGCCTGAGCCAGAACAGTGTATTCGACTGCCGCGGACTGGGTATCTACCTCCATGCCACCAACAACATCACCGTAACGGGCAATACCAGTTTCAACAACCGCGAACGTCAATTCAAAATCTCGCATAACAACAACGTTTGTCCGGCCCGCAACAACGTGGTGCAGCGGAATGTGTTCGTCAGCAAAATGCCCGCGCAACTGATTGCTGATTACGAAACGACCGCCAATGATCTGGGAAGCTACGGTCAGTTCGACGACAACCGCTACGCCCGTCCGTTCGATGATCTGTTTAAAATCCGGGCCGTATACCACGATGGTAACAGCCTGATAGGCAATGACCTGTCGCTGAGTCAGTGGCAGACCAAATTTCAGAAAGACCCCAACTCCCGGAACAGTGTGCTGACCTATAAAGGGTATTCGGTCGATAACCTGAGTACGACGTATCGGCTCAACAACACCTTTGGGGGCGGTACCGAAGGCTGGTCTACCTGGGGCCCGTACGGCAACGGACAGGCCACCTGGAGCAACCCGACCCGCCTGGACGGGGGTAGTTTGCAGGTGGATTTTCCCAATCCATCGGGGCATAGCGATTCGTTTGTGATCGTTACCAACGGCATGGGGGCCATCACGAAAGGAAAAACGTACCTGCTCCGCTTTGATGCGGTGGCGTCGGCTCCCGATAAAAAACTACAGGTGTACCTGCGCCAGCAAAACAACCCCTGGAGCGACATGTCGAGCCGGGCGACGCTGCTCGTCGGAGCCACCCGCAACAGTTACGAGCTGGTATTTACCGCCCAGGCCGACGAAGCCAATGCGATCCTGCTGTTGCAGGTCGATGAAGATAGTAAGGTGCTCTGGCTCGATAACGTCCGGCTACAGGATGCCGCCGTAACGCCCCTGAATCCGAACGATTACGTAAAACTGGCTTGGAACGCCACCGCCCGCGACTCTACCGTACGGCTGGACGGGTCATACCGGGACCTGGATAACCAGCTTTACGCCGGTCGGATTCAACTGGCTCCCTACACGTCCGTGGCACTGATGAAAGACGTATCGGCACCGGCCCTGTCTCCGGCGGCTGCCGACCTGACGCTGCGGCTCGTGAGCGACCGGCGATGCCTGAAGGTGGGTGACGTGGCATCGTTCTCTGTTTGCCTGCGCAGCACCGGTACCGACACCCCCGACGTAACCTGGTCGTGCCGGTTGCCCGATAACCTTCAGATCGTAAACAGTGACGGCCTGACCTATGCCAGCAGCATGCTAACGGGTACGTTCCGTCAGCTACCGCTGCAAACCGACGTGATCGTTCGTTTTCAGGCCCGGCCCCTCGTTGCTGGTTTATATAAAGTAGCGGCTCAGATCACGGCCTCAACGGCCTCCGATCCCGACAGTACGCCCGACTCCGGTACCGACGATGGGGAAGACGATGCCGCGCAGACGGACCTGCGGGTGGGCGACGGTGGTACTGCGGTCTTTGCCTCGCCGAATCCAGCCCAGCGCACCCTGCCGATCGTCGTATCGGCGCAGCCCGCTCCCGACCCGACGCGAACGGATTTGAGTCTGCGAATGGAATTCAGTCAGTGTACAGCCGCCCGGAACGAGTTGGTAACGTGTACGCTCGTCATGCAAAATGAGGGCGGGTTGGCAGCCGCTGGTGTTGTGCTGCAAAATCAGCTGCCCACCGGACTGCAGTTCAGCAGTGGGGCGGGGTGGGTGGCCAATGGGTCGGTCTTAACTTATGTTGTGGGGGCAGTACCCGCCGGTGGGAGTGTCCGTACTGCGTTTCAGGCCCGGATCTCCAGCGCTGGGCTGTTCGTAAATAAAGCACAAATCTGGGCGGCTACCCTACCCGATACCGACTCTGTACCTGCCAACGGATTTGCCAATGGTGAAGACGATCAGGCACAAGTCTCTATTCGGAGTCGGTAGCAGGAGTTCGTTTTTTCATTGGATATATCAAAAAATCATTGACAGCCAAAGAATTCAGGATAGGACTATTTTTCTTCATACGTAGCGATAGTATTTACAGCAGTTATACTTTTAGTTAATAGATAAAATTAAGAGTTAAATAAATTTTGATTTGATAAACGAAAAAATCTTAAAAGAGGCTTTCTATAAATAGTTGCAGTTGATTTGGCTACGAATTAATAGTATAATTTTAACTGTTAAAATCTGCAATATATTTATCCTACCTGACAACTTCCCAAGAAATATTTAAGCGGGACATTGCCTTTTTTATCCTGATTGGTGTTTAAAATATACTATTATTTTTTTACTTATAAAGATAGTGATAAAGTATTAAGTTACTCTTTCTTTAATATAAAACTCTACTAACTTGGTAAGTTAAATGGGAGTACTTCCCGTTCAATCATCTTATTGCGAATTTCTCTTTAGCCGCTCTATATTTCAATCATAAAATTCGTAAGTATGTTAAAAAGGGTTTCGTCGCCATTCGTTCGGACACCTTTTAGTATGTACCTAACCTCCTCCCACCGCACGGACAGTATAGACATTTTTCATGAATAACGAGTAGCCATGCCTTGGTTGCCGGTCGTTTTTTCGATTCATGATCTGGTTTGCCGAATCCTTTGCCTGCCCTGAATAGTATCCGTCAATTACTCAATGTACTGTGATAACTGTATTTGCATTCTTTTATAAATCCGGTCTGCGGACCAACCATTTATTCACTGACCATTCACACCATGTCGAAAAAAATTGTATCACTAAAATGACAGCACATCGAAAAAAACTACCTGTATTAATTCAGTGGAACGGTCTTGTACTCGTATGCCTGCTGGCGGCTTTGGCGGGATGCACATCTACCCGGAGGCTGGCTTATTTTCAGCAGTCGACTCTCTCGACGGCCGAGGATACTGTTGCCATAGCCGCAGTTTATTTGCCAACCGTCAAAAAAGGGGATTTGCTGTCGGTACAGGTCAGCAGTCTGAATGCCGAAGCGTCGGCCTTTTTCAACCCAACGGCGGTTGCGGACAACATAGCACCCGTAGGGAACGGTAATCCGCTGACCCGCTCATCGGGCTACTTAGTGGCCGAAGACGGTACCATCAAATTACCCTTAGTGGGGCCGGTGCCCGTTGCCGGTCTGACCAACGAACAGGCCAGCGATCAGATCAGCCGTAAACTCAAAGCCTATTTAAAGGAACCGACCGTTAACGTCCGAAACCTGAATTTCCGGATTTCGGTGCTGGGCGAAGTGGCGCGGCCTGCCCTGTTTACCATTCCCAATGAGCGCATTACCATTCCGGAAGCCCTGGGTCTGGCCGGTGACCTGACCATCTTCGGACGACGTGACAACGTCCTTATCATTCGCGAAGAAAATGACAAGCGCGTGTTTACGCGGATTGACATGACCAAGCGAACGGCCTTTCGTTCACCCTATTACTCGCTCCACCCCAACGACATCGTGTACGTGGAGCCGGGTAAAGCCAGAGCCACCAGCGTTGACCGTACGTACCAACTGGCTCCGATCCTGATAAGCATTCTGTCGCTTGCCGCCATTATTGCTACCCGACGCTGATTAACTTGGCGACCGGCTCATCCCCGGTTGATGATTACCAATGTACCCGTTATCTCTCAACTCAACGTTATCTTAGACTTGACTATGGCTTCAAAACCCGTTCATTCTTATGCCTCGTATCAGGTAATCGAACCTGGAAACCCGGATGTAATACTAAATTAAATTTAGGATGACGTATTTTTGACTATGAACTACGCCGTATTGATTCCCGAAACAGTTGAGCAACTGACTCAACTCGAAGCCCGCCAGCGGCTGGCCATCCACCGTGACCGCGTTCGCTT
Organism: Cytophagales bacterium; assembly: GCA_038327655.1. Classification (GTDB taxonomy): domain Bacteria; phylum Bacteroidota; class Bacteroidia; order Cytophagales; family Spirosomataceae; genus JBBQLG01. The sequence continues at coordinate 7 of JBBQLG010000212.1, read as the reverse complement.
TATTCGG
>JBBQLG010000211.1:0-7713 GCA_038327655.1 Cytophagales bacterium | reverse complement strand
AAATACCCTTGACCTGAGTGGTAATGGACTGAACGGCCAACTGATAAACGGAGCCACGTATGGGCCAGACCGGAAAGAGACGCCTCAGTCGGCCTTGCAACTGGACGGAATAGACGATTATTTCGAGATTCCTGACAACGTGAAACTCCGCCCCGATTCGATCTCGATCAGCCTGTGGTTGAAAGCAAAGGGCGTAATCACCAGTACCGGCAACACCAAGCATATCTACAACAAAGACAATTACCTGGATCACATCAATCAGCAGTACAGCGCCTTTATTAGTAAGTCCCGTCCGCCAAATACAACTACGGCCTGCTGCGTACTCATCGTCGACGTGAACACCGACGGCCTTTGTACGGTAGAGCAGCCCGTTCAGAACGCGCTCATTTATGCTGCGCCTGCCTTCGAGCTAAATCAGTGGTATCACTTTGTCAGTGTTTTCTCCGGTCAGACCCTCAAACTCTATATCAACGGTGAACTGAAAATGGCACAAAGGGAATTGACTGCAAACCCCATCGACCGGTGCACCGGAGGAAATCTTCGCTTCGGCGCACAGGCTGCTTACGACGTAAATAATTTTGATGGTATGATGGACGAGATACGGATTTATAACCGAGCACTTACACAAGCGGAAATCACCGCGCTCTACAGGCAATGAATCGATCCGGCTTTTTCGCGATTTGCCTGGCTACCCTACTGGCAACCTGCCTGTTCCTGCCGCCCACGTCTGGTCAGCCGGTGACGCAGCGAGCGGTGGTGGCCAACATTCGGGTCGACCTGGATACCAACCGGGTGAAAGTGCTGTATGATGCCACTGGCCTGACCCCCCGCGATTCAGTATACATTGAGGTCGAAAGCCGGGACCGGGGCTTGTTAAACGCCGTGACCGTGACCGGCGACGTGGGTACGGTGGTGGTGTCGGGCAATAACAAAACGATTTATTGGGATTACCGCCTCGACGGGATACGCATGGACGATGATATTCGGGTAACGGTACTCGTAAAGCAGCCGCGACAACTGGTTTCCAGTGAACAGGTTACGGTTGGGGGTGGCCGGATCAATGCATTGCTATCGGTGCTGGCCCCGGGCGTGGGTAGCATTTTTGTGCAGCCCAACCGAAAAATAGGGCTACGGCCCTTACTGACAGGTGCTTATGTGGGGCTGTGGCTCTATGGGTTGACGCGCAAAAGTCAGTCTACAGACCGGTATGATCTGTACACCAGTCACCTCAACCGGGCCGACTATACCGAAGCCAACCAAGTGCACCATCAGTATCTGGTGGCTTCGTGGGCGGCAGTGGCGGTGCTGCTGACCGACGTGACGTACACATTTCTGCGGGGCAGAAAAAATGAACAGCTACAGCAGGCGGCCCGGCAGCGGGTGGCTATCCGGTACGTTGGCACCACGCCAACGGTTGGCATTCAGGTCTATTTTTAAATTCAGGTCTATTCTTAATCCCGTACGTTCATGAACAACCGATTCGTGATTCTGGCCCTTCTGCTGCTGGTGGCTGGCCCGCTGGTGGCTCAACCATTTACGCTGAGTTCGGCCCGCAGCGATTGGGTAGCTGTCAGGAAGGCACCTGCCACGGCACCACTCATTGCCTGGCAGGTGCCGCAGGCAAAACAGGTAATCGAATACAAGCTAACCCATACCGTAACGGTTCGGGTGCAGGCGGCCGACGCGGTAACCCGGTTGGAGTTTGTCCGTAATGGAGTTGTCCTGAACCGGGAAACGCGCGGCTTCAAACGGGCGGGTGGTGTCGAATTTTCGGAGGTAATTCCGCTGGTGACTGGCTCGAATGAACTCTACGTGAAGGCAACAAACGCCATTGGTACCACCACGTCTGAGCCGCGCCTTATCATCTGCCAGCCCGATACCTTACTGGCGAAAAGCGTACCCATAGCTGGCGTTTTCGGCCAAAAGCGACTGGCACTGGTCGTGGCCAACGGAAGCTATGGAAGGTCCTCGCTCAAGAACCCAACCAACGATGGCCGGGCCATAAAGCAGCAGTTGGAAAAACTAGGCTTTGCCGTTACGTATAAAGAGAATCTGCCCCTGCGCAACCTGAAAGAGACCGTCAACTCATTCATTGCGGAACTTGGCTCTTCCAACGTCGGCCTCTTTTATTATGCGGGGCATGGGCTCATGGTTAACGGAGAAACGTACCTACAGCCGACCGACGCTGACCCTAAAACGGAGACCGATGTAGAGTTTGAGTGTTATTCATTACGCCAGATTTATGCCAGCATGGCCAGGGCCAACGCCACTGGCGCTAATCTCATCTTTTGGGATGCGTGCCGAAATAAGCCCTATCGATCCTGGCACAGAGGTGCATCTGGGGCATCGTATGCCTTAATTCAGCCCTCGGTAGGTACCATGATCATTTATGCAACCGCGCCCGAAAAGCAGGCCTATGATGGTGATCAGGAAAACGGCCTTTTTACCAGCGAGTTGGTAAAACACATAAACCAGCCCAACGTTGATATTTATCAACTGGTGCTACAGGTTGGCCAGGGTCTGCGAGAACGCGGCTTTAATCAGCCTCCTTATTTTGAAGGGTATATAGAAAATGGGTTCATGTTCAAGGTCAGCAACTGATGTCAATGCGCCTCAGATATCGACAGAAGACTGCGCTGACGAGCCTGGCTCTGGTGTTGAGCTTACTGGCTTTGTCTGTCCGGGCCCAAACGATACACGCTATTTTGGTGGCCGACACCAATGACCCACTGCTCTATACGGTTTGCAAACGGGATATTGAAACCATGCACCGGCAGTTTGTGCAGGTAGCGGCGGCCATAAATTACAAGCTGAGTGAACAGATCATTGCCGGGGAAACATTCAGCACGAAACGCCTCAACGACGTGGTGCGTACCCTGAAGCCCGCACCCGACGATATCCTCTTTCTGTACTATACGGGACATGGTTATAATGCCCGTCAGCGGGCGGGTCGTTTTCCGGTGATGCTGCTTGACAAAGATGCAGCCGTCAGCGGGCGAAATCCCGGTCTGCTGGCTATTCATCAGGCCTTGACAGCCAAACACGCCCGCTTGTGCATCACCCTCGGCGACTGCTGCAATCAGTTGGTCAAAAATATGCGGGGGATGGTTAAAAAAACGGTTGCGCCGAAGGCCCTGGTGCTAACCAACGATTCGTTGAATGAAGCCTACCGGACACTGTTTCTGAACGTAAAGGGCGATGCGCTGATTGCCAGCAGCCAACCCCCCCAACAGGCCTACGCTCATCCCGATTCGGGGAGTTTTTATACCCGTTCGTTCGACGAAGCCCTAGACCTGGCCAGTCGCTATAACAAACAGGTAAGCTGGGAGACCCTGCTCCGCGATGCCCAATCCCGATTGACCCGGCATCAGGCCACCCGAACCAGACAGTCAATCTATGCGGTGCATGTAGCTGGTGGCAACCCCGCCAACGCCACCATTAGTTTTGACCTGATCAACCGTCTGCTGAACGAACTGACAGACAAAACACGCCCGGCTGCGCAACGACAGGTGATCCTGAATCGCCTGACGGTTTTTTTTGTGAAGCAGGCGCAGATAGACGTATATGTTAACTCGACACTGAGCGAGGTACAACGCATCGAGCCGTTTCTACAACGACTCTTTCAGCAACATGACCACAGTCAGCAACTCAACCTCATTGAACGACTCTCGGAAGTAACCACCGACGGCAGGAAGTACAACCGGGCGGCTATTGAGGTGGTAGGCACAGAGGCCGGGGTCAAGTTCGTTGCCAATGACCAAAAAGATGTGCCGACCGCGAAAGCCGTGCCTATACCAACGGCACTAAGCGTATTGATTCGGACCGACAAGGGGCGGACGAACGTGGCCTATTGGGAAGGCGATCAGTTGGTGGTGGAGGCAAAAGTGAGTCGTCCCTGCCACGCCCGGCTGGTGTATGTACTGGCCGACAGCACAACGGTGTTGCTCGAAAACGATGTCGAGATTACGCCCGGCCAGGAGAATCAGTACGTTCGTATTTCCCCCCACCCGCCCTTTGTTTGCGCGGCTCCGTTCGGCAGAGAATACCTGCTGGCCTACGTGGCCGAATCGGCTTTCTGCCCCATATCCAAGACCCCTAACCCGAGGCTATACGTCAGACCGGAAGATGGTTATACGGTTTTCGTCGGGTCAAGGGCCGAGATACTGAAAGCTGTTACCTGCACGACAGATGGGAGCGAGGTGGTTGACGATCATATTCAGATCACCACGCGCGGGCGCTAATGCCCACCCATGACAGCGCCGTCTGCTGCCTAGTTCACTACATAACCGTAGCGGGTGAAACGAGCCATATCCTGGTAGCGGATCCAGCAAAAACCGGCATCGCCCCAGCGTTTTCCGAAACTGTTCACCACCCGGAAAGCGCCCCCAAACCGGTTGTCGTCATACCCAATCAGGCAGAGCGCATGGCCCCGGAGTTGCTTGTCCTGCGGGTTGTCGGTCGGGGCGGGTGTCCATACGTTGGCGGCGCTATAGAATGAGGGTGGAATCACCATACCCACCACGATGGGGCTGCCGTTGGCCAGGGCTTTTTTCAGTTGGTTTATTTTTTTCTGGTCGCTGTCCTGCACGTTAAACAGCCGTTCATAGTCCCGAATCCGGTAGCGGGCGGCAAGCTGGTCAACCGCGCTGGTCTGTTGGCCGCAGGCTGGATACGGGAAACGGCTAAAGGGTACGCTGCCAACGTCTTTGAGCACCGCAAATACGTGGGTTAGGTAAGCCCCTTCCGCGCAGGCATAATCGCCGGTATCCTTGGCCTTCTCGTACAGGTAACTTGGTGAGAAAGCCAGCTTGCTGATTGCCTGTTTATTCGTCAGGTGCCGGGCTTTCGCCTCCAGAATGGTGCGCAGGTAATAGCCGCAGGCAAAGCCAACGCAGGTGCCGTAGGCCCCCTGCGCCCGTACGGGTGGGCATAGTGCCTCAAAGGAGACCCGGCCTGGCAGGGGTGTTTTGGTCAGAATATCCTGATAGAGAACCTGTGCGTACCCGGCATCATCGAGCAGTAAACCGGGGATACTATCGGTCTGGGCCGCCGCCGAAATGGTCAGCAACAGCAATAGATAACCGGTGAGCCATGCGGTTTTCATGGTTAGGGTACGGGTGTAGCCGCCGACAATTGATTCAGTAACTGCCGGGCTTCCTGCTGGTAGGGATGGCCTTTTAACTGGGCGGTTTTTTGTAGAAGCGGCTGTGCCTCGGCGCGTTGATTATTCTTCAGATACGCCAACGCCAGATACCATTGCGCACTGGCGCTCCAATGCCCCGTTTTTGCCGAAATAACGGTAAGCTCCTGAATAACTGACTGATTATCAGTATGATTTAAGCCCTGTATAGCTACCTGTAAACGAACCGAATCCTGCACCGACTGGCTGGTTACGGGTGCGGCGGCTACCCGGTCCGGGTCAGGCAGTAGGGTGGGCGTGGTCTTTAGGTCAGGCGAAAAAAAGCGGTTAAACACCGCCGTGTTTTGGGCCAGTTCCTCCCGTTTCTCCCGCTGGTTGGCGTAAACGACCCAACCGATGCCAAGCAGCAGTGCCAGCGAAGCCGCCATAACCCAACTTGCCCGGCCAATGCGAACCGACTGGCGAACGGGTTGGCGCTCCGTAAATGGCCTGACGTTCGGTTCGGCTTGGTGTGGTCGGGTCGGTTCTGATTGGGCAACCGGCTGACCAACTTCGGGCAGTAATCCCCGCCTGGCGAGGTTGGCGTGCAGTTGCTTAAACCGGTCTTTTTGGGCCAGAAAAGTCAAGCCCTGTTTCAGTTCATACTGAATGGCTACTTCCTGCCGAAGGTCCGGGTCTTGCTGAAGCCGGGCGTCAAACTGCTCTTTTTCCCTATCTGGAAGCTGTCCCGCCAGATAATGGCCAATCTGTTCCAGAAGCTCATCGGATAAGTCCATTTCTAGTCTGTTTTGTACTGAATGTATAACGCCTTCATTCGCTGGGCGCATCGAAAGCGCTTCACCTTGGCGGAGTTTTCCTGCAACCCGATTCTGGCACCGCACTCGCCCAGTGATTTTTCTTCAACGTAAAAGCAGTGCAGCATCGTCCGGCAATCGTCACCTACGTCGGCAAATGCCCGACCAACTGCCTCCCAGTCTACTTCACTGTCACCCCAGATGGAGCCGCCCGATAAACTGGCTTCGGTATCCCCATCCTGATCTGTATTGCCTCCCGGCTCTACACTAAACGAGTGGCTTGTGCGCTCGTAACTGCCGGGTGAATCGTTCTCTTCAGCCATATCGTCTTGGATAGTTTCCAGCTTCTGGATATGATTTTTCCGCAGGTAACTGACCCACCGATTTCGACAAACTGTAAAGACGTACGCCGCCACGGGCTTCTCTTGAAACAGGTACTTTCCATTCTTCAGTTTAATCGCAAACTCCGCCATTCCTTCCTGTAAAATGTCGAGGGCATCGTCTGTAGAAATGGCGCTGCGCTGACGGGCATACGGGACAAAGCTGCGAAATGCATTGATATACAGGCATTCCCAGGCTTGTTTATAGTCGGCGAGCAGGGCCTGATAGAATTCCAGGTTTCCCTGGGCAACATTCAGACAAGGGTTATCAGCATCCGTAGTCATACTGGCCGGTTTTTACAGTAGTGGTATGGCATAGGTACTGATTTGACCGCCCAAAAGCAACGAACCGCCTGGGTGTCAGCCTGAGATGTAGTCTATCGGTTGCTCCACTTACTTATAGGTATCGCTGTTTTCGCCAATCGTTATCAGCCCGGTTACTTTTTCTTTTCGAAACGGATAACCTTACCTGGCCAGCCGCGATAAATAGGTGAGATAAACTCAAGTCAAATTCACCTTAAACAATTTTCACTCATGAAAAAGCTCCTTTTATCGGCCTTCGCGGTAGCTACGTTCTGTACCGCCCACGCCCAATCCAATACCTTGTCGCTCAGTCAGAGTGGCAGTGGGAACAGTGCCCCGGTTACTCAAAAGGGAAGCGGAAATACGGGAGCCATCACGGTGGCTGGCGACAATAACTATTCATCTTTTGAGCAAACAGGCAGTAGCCTTAGTGGTGCTATTTCTGTAGCCGGTAGTAGAAACAGTGCCAGGGTCCAGGCTGATCATTACTTAAACGAGACATCCGTCACGCAGGCTGGTAATGATAACTCAGGCTCAGTCTCTTCAACGCTGCGCAGCGACCATAACCGGGTTATTCTCACTCAAACTGGAGACGGTAATACAGGCTCTGCTTCTATCTATGACCATAGTGATAATAATCAGATTGGACTTACTCAAAGCGGAAGTAATAATACGGCCAATGCCAATGTACAGTATCGCAGCGATCATGACCTGATCAGCCTTAGCCAAATTGGAGTTAGTAATAGGGGAATTGCCACGGCATCAAACAGTGATGGAAGCCAAATCAGTCTCGTCCAGACTGGCGATCACAATACAGGCAGCGCTTCGTCCTACGAAGGTAGTAATAACCAGGTGACCCTAAGTCAGACGGGAAACGACAACTCAGGCGATGCTTATTCAAACTATGGCAGTAACAACCAGACAACATTAATCCAAACGGGAGATAACAACTCCGGAACTGCAGGAAAAGGGTCATACGGGGGAGTGCTTGCTGAACTGTGTCAGCGGGGTTAATCGAAGCGATGAGGCCGGATACGTTCTTCAAATATAATGCTGAACTGGTTGATGACTTCTTTCCAATTGTAGGTCGTCTTAT
>JBBQLG010000210.1:0-7876 GCA_038327655.1 Cytophagales bacterium | reverse complement strand
GGCTAACCTCCTCATCGGATCTCTTCTTTGGTTTCCCCGCAGGTCAGCATCTGGTCACCGAAATAGGGATTACGGATCGCCTGTTTGCCGCTAAGCCAATAGGCTCCCTTGTTATTCTGCGCCATCGGACAAAACTGCCGGTAAGCAGGCTTTCTGGTTATGCCGAACGTTTTAATGCTCCGGTAAAGCGTTTCCTCAAAACTGGCATAGGCGGTGCGCTGTTGCTCCATGTTGCCTGTTGCCTCGATGGCTTTTACGCTCTTGTTCATTACCTCAAGCTGGGTCATCCAATCGGTATGAGCCGAACTGGAGAGCTGTATCATATCGACCGATGCCAATGCCTTTTGCACCCGGCCCGAAGCATTCTTTGTCTTAGTAGCATTGGCAGTAACGAACGCCTCGGTAAGTTCCAGCGACGCTTCGTATACGCCTGTTAGATGCTTCTTGAAAACATCTGTGGCCTGGCGTGGTACCGAACCCGCTGTTTTAGTTGCTATGGGTGCCGGATTACTTTCTGTGTTTGGAGTCGATTTAACTCCTTCCTTGTTGGGCTGCTTTGTAAACGGATTTATGCCCTTTTTCAGAATCAACTCGCTGTACAGCAGGTAGGCTCCGGACATGGCCACTGTTTCATTGCCAGTTAGCCCTTTGGTAATCGAAACCTGTTGATCTGTTTCTGTGCCGATCACTACACTACGTGGCTGGAAGGTCCCCAGCTTCGTTTGCACAAACACAATGGCACCCTCCCCTGATCGCACCACTGCATCAACGGGAAGGGTGAGGCCCCGCTGAACCCCATGACGGAGCATTACCTGCGCCTGTTGTCCTGGTTGAAAACGTCCACCTGAATTGGCCACCACGGCCCGCATCACCAGTACCTGACTACCCGCCCGGTACTCCGGATTGATGAATGACACGCGGGCACTGATTGCTGGGGTGCTTTCACTGCCTACAACCTGCACCGGCACGCGGTCGCCGACTTTTACGTATCGGGCTTCCCCGGCATACAACTCCGCTTCTACCCAGAGTTGCGAGAGGTTGGTTAGCCGGTAAAGCAGGGCACCCTCGCCAATGTACTGCCCTTCGCTTACGGCAATCTCAGTAACGGTGCCACCCACAGGGGCAATGAACGGAATCTGGGGCTGCACCTGACGGGTGCGGGCCAACTGGGTAATCTGCTCGGCGGTCATGCCATAGAGGCGAAGTTTTTGCTCGGCGGCCTGACGAAATGCTTCCAGTCGTGGCTCTTTGAACTCTTCAGCCTGCCGCTGAGCGAGCAAAAATTCCTGTTGCTGGGTGAGTAAAGATTCACTGTAGATCTCGTACAACACCTGCCCCTTGCGGACAGGCTGGCCGGTTTCTTTCACGAATAACCGCTCGATACGCCCGGCCACGCGACTGCTGATCACCTCGACGAGTTCCTGATTGGCCGCCAGCCGGGCATTGAGCACGGTATTGCTGCCGATGTTGCCCGCTGCCACCGGCTGCACCAGTACGTTGGCAAGCTGCATCTGGCGCTCGCTCAACATGATTTCGGATGCATGACCACTTGTTTTCACCACGGGGACCAGATCCATGCTGCAAATAGGACAGGTGCCGGGTGTAGCCTGTACGATCTGCGGGTGCATGGGGCAGGTGTACGTAGTGCCACCGGCGTCATCAGGGGTTGGTTTATGGCCGTCATGCGCGTGGTCATCGGCGGTTACTTGTGTCGAGTCGCTTCCAGTGGACAAGCGTTTACCGCCCGACTGGCAGGCGGCATTGAGCAGCACCAGCATCGCCGCTGAACCGTATATCCATCGTTTTATCATGGCTGTTTCGCTGGAGTAGCAACGTTGACGAAACTTTCACTGTCAATTAGAAATTGGACGTTCCGGGCCACTACATGCTCATTGGTCAAGCCACCCGTAATGGCAACGTATCCACCCGACTGAGCACCTGTCTGGACCCGCACGGGGCGGAATGAGCCAGCGGCTTCCTGTTGTACAAACGCAACCTGTTCCGTACCCAGGTCTAATACAGCGGTTGCCGGTAGCCATAGTGCGTTCACCTGCGGGCGACGAACAACGGCCCGCACCAACTGCCCCACCCGGGCGTTTTTACCACCCGGCAGGTACGCCCGGATGGTTACGAACTGGGCCCCGTTGTCGATGAAGGGAACGACAAAATTCACCGTGGACCGTTGCGGCGGCTGGTCCATCTGGTCGAAGGAAATTGTCAGTGGATCGCCGGGCCTGACGCTGGTCGCCTCGCGGGCGTAGAGCCTAAACTCGGCCCACAACCGGCTGGGATTAACAACCCGAAACAGTGTTTGCCCGGTTTGTACGTATTGCCCTTCGCGCAACAGCAACGAGCGACTCACAGCTTCACTATTGACCGAAGGGGTAGATGGCGCAAACGTAACCTCATCAGTGCCACTGTTCATACCGCCACCACTACCGCCCATCCCGGCTGAGGCCCTGCCCCCGCCCATACCAGTTGAAGCAGGAGGTGTTGCTGCCGGTGTTGCCGTCGACTCGTCTACTACGTAGCCATCATAAGGGCTAAACACCGCCAGCGAATAGCTCGGCTGACGGGTACGTATCAGATCAGCAACCTGCCCATCTGTCAGGCCCAGAAGACGCAGTTTTTGTTTTGCAGCGGCGATTAGCGGAGCGTTACCCGCATCGGCATCCAGCAAATACAGTAATTCGCGTTGCGCCGTTACGATGTCAGGGCTGTAAAGCTCGAGTAGCTTCTGCCCTTTTCGGATAGGCTGATAGTTGACTCGTACATATAGCTTTTCCACCCGTCCGCCGAATCGGGCGGGTATTGAGTATAGCCGACGGGTATCGTAGGTCACGACGCCGTTTGCCTGCATCTGGGTGTCTTCGCTACGGCGTTCGGGCTTCACAGTCTTGATGTTGGCAATGACCAGCGAATTAGTAGGTTGTAACAGGGCTCTTAGGTCAGCGGTGAGGGCCAGGCTGTCACTCCCGCCCTGCACTTTCTTGACCAAGTCCATGCCGCAAATGGGGCACGAGCCAGGTTTATCCCGCACGATCTGCGGATGCATGGGACAGGTGTATGCCTGGGCTTCAGTAGTGTGCCCGTGTTCTTCATACCTGGTGGTGTTGGGGTTAGCAGGTGAATTGGCCTCATTATGCTCATTGCCTGACCTACAGCCCACGAACGACCCCAGCAGCAGAGTCAACAACAGCACCGCAACCCAGGGAAGTCGGCTATTTTTCAAGTTCACGTTCATAGCTGATAATCATTCGGTAGTATTCTTGCGTGCGCGCCAGGTAGTCCATCTGGGTCATATTCAGGGTTTCCCAGGCATCGATCACGATGAATAAATCACCCTTGTTTTGCTCGTAGGCAATCAACTGGGTGTCATAATTCTTGCGCAGGGTTGGAATTACCCGCCGTTCATAGTTGTCCAATTGAATCCGCACGTTCCGGATTTCGGTCAACATTTGGGCCACCATGCCCTGCGTTTCATTGAGCATGCCCTCCCGTTCGTACCGCATGGCCTGAATATCCTGCTGCATACCCTTGATTTCGGCTTTGTACATCCGCGAGGCCCAGGGGACAATGGGAATCGAGATCATGCCCATCAGGGTAAACTGGGTGGGCATCATGCCATTGATACCCGAGAAAGGCTGCATATGGTCGAAGCGAATCCGAAAGTCGGGCCGCGCCTGCGCTTTCTGCGCTTCAATGCCCGCCTGCATACTCAGGATCTGCCGGTCCATCCGCCGAATGTCGGAACGTACCTGGCCGATATCGTCTGTGGTTGGCAGAACCGATTGAGGTTCTTCCGGGTGGTAGGTCGTATCAATCCGGAAGATTTCGGTTGTTGGTCGGTTCATGAGCGTGTTAAGGCCAATGCGTTTCCGTTCGATCTCGGATTCGGTCATCGTGACCATGTTGTCGAGTTCATAGAGCCGACCTTCAGCTTTATAGATATTGCCTAAGCTGCCCTGATTATAGGGATAGCGGATGTCGGCTAGCTTCTTCATTAATTGTAGAATACGCTTATTTTCAGCTAACACCACCCGCCGTTTTTCCAGTACCAGCCATTCAGTATAGAGTTGCTTGGCATCGGAGCGAAGCCGGTTTAACGTGATGCCCCGCGCAGCTTCCTCAACAGCCGCTTTTGATTTCTGATAGACCTGCGTAGCCCGTTGTTTAAACGGATTCGGAATATCCTGTTCCACCGATACCATGCCATAGCCTTTGTCGCGCCCATCCATAACCATCTGCATGGGGTAGGGAGCCATGAACGTGCCGATGCCTACCATTGGGGCCATCCAGCTACGAGCCCCTTCAGCATAGGCACGGGCTGCTGCTGCCCGGCTACCGTAGGGTTTCAGCAGGGGATTGTACTGGTCGATATGGATCAGGATACTATCCATAGAGAGTAGCCTGCCGACTGATGTTTGGGCCGTCGGACGAGCATGATTAACGGCACCAGTTGGCATTGATGCGTTTACGAATGATGTATCCGCTTTGGTTTTAGGGGACAGTAGCTGGCCAGACCGCAGTTGCCCAAAACTAGGCTGGACCAACAGGAGCATAAGAACGAACAGGTTAATGCGACGCTTCCAATACATCCAGTTTGCCAAATTTCTTGAGTTCATATTCTTTTGTCATTAGAAATATCAGGGGTGTTACCAGCAGGATATGCGTTGAGGAGGTCAGTACACCCCCAATCATCGGCAGCACAATGGGCAGCATCACGTCGCTGCCTACCCCGCCTGCCCACAGCACCGGCACCAGGCCAAACAGAGCCACTGATACCGTCATAATTTTGGGCCGCAGCCGCTTGGCGGCCCCATTGATCACATATTCGCGCAACTCATCCCGGCTGATGGCTTCGCGGGAGTTACCCCGTTTGGCGACGAGTTGCTTCATGGCATCATTAAGGTAGATCACCATCACTACACCCGTTTCGACGGCAATACCAAAGAGGGCGATGAAGCCCACCGCTACGGCTACCGACAGATTTACCCCGTAGAAATAGACCATGTACGCCCCGCCGATCAAGGCGAACGGAATAGTGATCAGGCTCAAAAAGGCTTCCCGGGCCGAGCCGAAGGCCAGATACAGCGAGAGGAAAATGACAACCAACACGATAGGCGCAATCAGCAGCAGCGTCTGCTTGCCCCGAATCAGGTTTTCGTACTGCCCGCTCCATTCCAAAAAATAGCCGTTGGGCAGTTTTAGCTCTCGGCTCACCTTGGCGATAGCCTCCTGCACGGTCCCGCCCAGATCACGGTCCCGCACGTTGAACATCACGGCTCCCCTGAGCAGCGCGTTGTCGGAGGTAATCATGGGTGGGCCATTCTCGAAACGAACCGTCGCCACCGCCGACAAGGGAATGGTGCCCAGGGCGGCGGTGGCAATTGGGATGCGGCGAATGCGCTCAACGCTGTTACGGTAATCCTGTGCCAGCCGGACGTTGATGGAAAAGCGCCGCCGCCCCTCAATGGTTTGTCCGATCGGTGAACCACCAATAGCCGACTCAACGACGTTGTTTACCTCGTCCACATTCAGTCCGTAGCGACCCAAGGCGTCCCGATTCACGTCGACGGTCAAATATTTCCCGCCCGTCACTGGCTCCACGTAGAGGTCTTTCACGCCCGGCACACCCTGAAGGGCCGCTTTTACCCGTTCGGAAACCGCGTAGATGCTGTCGAGCGACTGCCCGTGTACTTTGATGCCGACGTCGGTACGTATACCCGTCGAGAGCATGTTGATCCGGTTAATAATGGGCTGGGTCCAGCCGTTGACAACACCCGGAATCTGCAGCTTGGCGTCGAGTTCATTAATCAGGTCCTTCTTCGTCAGCCCGCTGCGCCACTGGGCTTTGGGCTTCAACATGATAATCGTTTCGATCATGCTGATGGGCGAATTGTCGGTTGCCGTGGACGCCCTACCCGCCTTACCAAGCACTTTTTCCACCTCCGGCACGGATTTGATGAGCTTATCCTGCACCTGTAAAATTCGTTTGGCTTCGCCGTTTGAGATGTCGGGTAGCGTGACGGGCATAAACAGGATGCTTTGCTCGTCCAGGGGGGGCATAAACTCTGACCCCAGACTCAGCATCATCGGTACGCTGATGGTCAGGGCCAGCAGGTTGATGCCAATGGTCGTTTTGCGCCACCGCATCACCCAGCGGATGACCGGTTCATAGACTCGTTCCAGAAACCGGTTAATGGGGTTGGCGTGGTCGTCTTTAAAGCGGCCTTTCATAAAAAAAGACAGCATCACCGGGGCCAGCGTCACGACCAGCACCGCGTCGACCAGCAGAATAAACGTCTTGGTCCAGGCCAGTGGGTGAAACAGTTTGCCTTCCTGACCCGTCAGCAAAAATACCGGCAGAAAGGAGGTGATGATAATGATGGTCGAATAAAACACCCCCCGCGACACCTGCGAGCTGGACCGCTCAATGATGGCCAGCCGCTCCGCTTCGGGAATCTCAACGTACGTCGTTGGTCCGAAGCCAAACCTCGTTTTGATAGTCTTCCACATAATTACAAACGCGTTTGCGTAGTTGACAGGGGCTTTGGTTGCCCATTTGTTGCTGGATACTGTCCGTTCGTTGGCAACAGACCGGCAGGGGCGAGTGGACTGTCCTTGCCTTGTTGGGCAGTTAATTCTGCCTGTCGGACGGCCAAATGCTTATAGGCGTTTTCAGCCATAATGATCCCGTTATCGACGATCACCCCAATCGCCAGAGCAATGCCCGTTAGCGACATGATGTTCGAGGAGATGTTGAAGGCGTTAAGCAGAATGAAACTCGTGGCAATGGTAATGGGAATCTGAATGATGATGCTGATCGCCGACCGCCAATGCAATAGAAACAAAATGACGACCAGCGAGACCACCACCATTTCTTCCAGCAACGTGTGGGTAATCGAGGCGACTGACTCTTGAATCAGTCCGCTGCGGTCGTAGACGATGTTAAACGAAACGCCTTCCGGTAATCCCTTGGCCACTTCGTTCATTTTCTTTTTGACATTGGTAATGACCTGATCGGCGTTCTCGCCGTAGCGCATGACCACGATGCCTCCCACGGCTTCACCCTGCCCGTTCAGATCGAAAATGCCCAGTCGGGTTTCGCCCGTCATCTGCACCGTCGCCACGTCGGCCACCCGCACGGGTACGCTGCTGAGGGTCTTCAGGGGGATGTTGCTGATCTGCTCGACGGATTGCAGGTATCCCGTCGTCTTGATGATGTAGCCGATGCCGCTGAGTTCAAACTTACGGCCACCGGCCTCGTTGTTGTTCGCCCGGATCGCGCCTATTACCTGCGGGACGGACAGCCCATAATACGTCAGCTTGTTGGGGTCGAGCGTCACTTGATATTGCTTCTGAAAACCGCCGAAGGAGGCGATCTCAGCCACGCCGGGTACATTCTGGAGGCCGAACTTGACGTACCAGTCCTGTAGGGCCCGTTGCTCGCCGAGGTCCATGCCCGGCGCGTTCAGCGTATACCAGAGAATATGCCCTACGCCGGTGCCATCGGGGCCAAGGGAGGGCGATACGCCAGCGGGCAACAGCCGGGCGGCGTAGTTGAGCCGCTCCAGCACCCGCTCTCTGGCCCAATATACCTCCGTGTCGTCGTTGAAGATGACGTACACGAAGCTCATACCGAACATCGACGTACCCCGCACGTATTTCACCTGTGGCAGCCCCTGTAGGTTGGTTACCAATGGATAGGTAATCTGATCCTCAATTAGCTGCGGGCTGCGGCCCATCCACTCGGTAAACACAATAACTTGGTTCTCCGACAGATCGGGAATGGCGTCGATCTTGCTTGATTTGATCGAGTAAGCTCCCCAGGCAAACAGCCCCCCGGCCAGCAGCAGAACGACGAATCGATTCT
>JBBQLG010000209.1:0-8041 GCA_038327655.1 Cytophagales bacterium | reverse complement strand
CCGTGAAGATAGCCGCAATGGATTCGGGCAGAACGTAGCCATCGATAATGGGGCCACCACCCTGGGCTTTTTTAAGAATTTCGTCGGCGGGTTTAGCCCGTAATTCCTTCAGCGACGTGGCTCCCAGCGACTGCGTCAGTTGGATACCCGTTTCCTGGGCCTGCTGAAGCGTTGGGTAGCGATTAACAATACCGGCTCCGCTTTGGGCAATGGCTTTACTGAACAACCCACTGGCCAGTGGACTGGCAACTAAGCAATTCACACTCATCGAACCCGCCGACTGGCCCGCAATCGTTACCTGGTTCGGGTCGCCACCGAATTGTTCAATATTTTTCTTTACCCATCGCAAGGCGGCAATCTGGTCCATTAGGCCATAGTTGCCCGATGCCTCATGGCCCGACTCTTTGGTTAGTTCCGGATGGGCGAAGAAACCAAACGGGCCTACCCGGTAATTGACGCTCACAAAAACGACCCCTTTCCGGGCCGTTGCCTCTCCATCATAGATGGGTACCCCGGTGCCACCACTGTTAAAGCCTCCGCCGTAAATCCAGACCAGTACCGGGCGACGCTTCGTAGGGAGCTTTTCGGTAACTGATTTGGTTCCCGACCATACGTTCAGATACAGGCAATCTTCGCTGATCGGCTCCTTCGGAATCAGGTACTCAGCACTCCAGGGGCCGAACGGATTGGGGCTGTTCTGCATCGGACTCGGCCCAAACGCACTGCATTTTCGGACCCCGGACCAGGGTATAACGGGTTGGGGTGCTTTCCAGCGGAGGTCCCCCACGGGCGGAGCGGCAAAGGGAATACCCCGGAAACTATACACATCTCCGGGCTGGTTGAGCGTACCCGCTATCTGCCCACCCTCAACCTGTACCGTCCCGGAATCACCCGTTTGCGCAGTGAAAGACGCTGCGCCCAATAGCGACAGCAGGGTAACTAAAAGTAAGGGTATTGACGTTTTCATAAAAGACGATTTAAGGAATAGCCACTTAATTGATTTTCAGAAATTTACAAACCAGCAGTCATTGATGGGGCTGCGATTTTTCCTCGTAGTTACAAGTACGAGTGACGAGTGCTGTCGTCGATAAAGGGCGACGCAAAAGAAACGGATCGATACTGATTTGTTTAGAAACAGACGATAGGAATCAGGGTAAAATGTAGTTACCAGCGTCAATCACTTCACATTTTTAAAGAGCTGGCGAATATCCTCAGACTTCACCTCGCGACTATGTTACTTTTCCAGCAACACAACCGGACCAACCAGGCCCGCCGACATCAGTTGGTTTTCCCTTCCCTTGAACTGTCGGTATCGTTTATCATCCTTGTTCGCTTTGCCGATGAAGCCATTCAACTGAGTCGGGGTGACCCGCACGGTTACCTGATTCTTGCCGGATTGGAGAAAGGGGGTAACGTCCAGTTGATATGGGGCATAAATCCGTTTCCCGGCGGCTTTCCCGTTAATGGATACCTCAGCCGTCGCATACACCTTTCCTAAATCCAGAAAATAGTGATGGCCCGCCGTTTTTTCGTTCAGCGTAATGGTTGTGGTGTATACGCCTTCGGCCGACGATACGTTAAATCCAGTCCGCGTTTTCCAATCGAATAATTCACTTTGTTGCAGTAGTAAACTATCTGATTTGATGGCCCATTTGTCTAATTGCTGAATCACGTCGGCTCCCTCGGCCGATACCGTTTCGCTCGACAGGTTGGCCGGAAGGGATTTCTTCGTTGATGCATACAGCAAAACGGTGCCATAGGGGGGGAGTCGGTAGCCAATGGTTGGGCCGGTATTTTTTATTATGGCCCCGTTTTCGGGATTCAGCCAATAGCTGCTGACAAATGATTTGTCCAGCGTGAGCGAAATGGGTTGCCACTCCTCACTCTTGTTCCAGATAAACTGAATTCGGGTGCCATCAGCCATCTCCCGTTCGGCCATTCGGGTAAACGAATAGGGCTGCCGGAATCGCACGGGCAGATTGAGCTTGTTAAGCCAGGCGGTCAACTCACCTTCCTGCTGACTATACAGGCTGTTTTTAGCGGTCAGCGCAGCCGTAATACTGGCGGCCGTTTTTTTGTCATTTGCGGCCCAGTTGAGAAACGAAGGTTGTCTGGTGGGCACTACGCCGGTAGCCAGCAAGCGCATTCCCTTTTTGGCGAGAGTCTGAATTTTCTCCGCTGTTTTCAAGCCAATTATGGAGTCATTGGCCAGAATGAGTGCCTGAAACTGATTCCCCCGGATCGTGATACGGCCATTCGTTTCCAGTTGCGCGTCCTGAATCGACGCATCATTCACCCAGGCCCAGCCGATGCCGTTGGCTTCCAACTGATTAATGAGCGGATACACCACGTTCGCCCAGGCGGCCTTGGCCGGATTGGTGTCATCTTTAGTTTTGGGTAACGGTCCTTCTACATCCTTCAGGTAACCTTTTGTCAGAATTTCGGCGTCATTATCCGGCATGCCCTCTACGTCGAGAAAGGGGAAATACAGCAGCACATCGGCGCGTGGCTTGCCTGATCGCAGGGCGTACTGAACCCGGCTGACGTACTGATTGATTTCTTTCTGGTCGTTCCAGAACACATTGCCTTCTCCCAGATTGGACGAAAAATTTACTGCGCCCAGAAATGCCGACGAAAATGGATACCAGCCCTCCGGCCCAAATTCGGCTGGCGTATACCGGTAGGGTACGCCGTGGTAAATCACCTGGTTGACACCGGCGGCAAACAGTTTATCGACCGCCAGTTTTACTTTTTGCGGGGTATTGGTGTAGGCCCGGTTAACAAATACGACCGACTCCGCCGTGACGATTGGCCGGTTATAGAGCAGCGCACCGGATGTCATGATCTTCAGGTTGGCTTCGGGCCCCAGCATACTTTCGGTTTCCGGGATCGAGGCCAGGCCCGCCATCGCCATCATGTCCATGTTCAGCCCGTACCCCTGCGTCCGAAACAGCAGGTTCCGGCTCTCTGCCCAGTTTCGGCTGGTCTTGAAGAAATGGTCGCCCAACAACTCACTGATCGTTATGTCATAATCATAGCGCAGGCGCCAGTCCTGATCGGAAAAGGAGAAATCCGGTTTGGCATTGGGGCGCATGAAGGCCACAAAGTTATACCCTCGCTGCATATTGGCGGGCAGGTAGGGCGTGATGTCATAACCACGCTTAGTTTTGAAATAATCGATCAGGTCGGGCGAATAGTGCCGATTGGTTTTGAATTCGTAGCTATCGCTGAAAACGGCCCGCATGGGATTGCCGAAGTAGGGCGCCAGGCCGGTTCGTTCCCCGAACAGGTGATTGTAGAGTTTGAGCACCTTTTGGGTGTCCAGATGGTCGACCACCGGTCCCGATTTGGGCGTGGCCGCCAGGCTGGGCAACTCACCGGACGGAACGGCCCAAAACGCAATGACCCGCCAGGTGCCTGCCGGGAACGTATACGGGAGTAAATCGTTCCGGGTAAACGACGTGATCACCTTAGTCGAGGCAGCGTCCAGGGCAACGGGTTGATCACCACCGGCGGCTTTCGGCAGCATTTGAGCCATCACAACGGCCTGTAGTTTAGGGGTGGCCTTTGTTCTGTTTTTGGTGGTTGCCAAACGGGGCAGCAGAAACGACAACGCCTGACCGCCCGTCACCGTTGTATCGCTAAACTCCAGCGACAGAAATCCGTCTTCGGCCTGTAGATTGGGCGCACTTGGTGGCCAGCCACTGCCATTGGTCACGTCCACAATCAGCCCCCGCCGACGGGCTTCTTCCATCACGGTGCGGAGGTTATCATAATAATGGGGCGTATCCCAACTGGTCACTTTCGCCTTGTCCGCTTCACTCAGCGGTGGCAGCGATACGTTGAACGGTTGCACTTCCACACCCGCAAATCCATGATCGGCAAACAGGTTAATTTCCCGTTTCAGTTCGTCTTTATTGACGTAGTTGCCCGGCCACCACCAGCGGGCCATCGGTCCAAAAGTCAGGGGCGGTTTTTGAAACGAAGCGGGATTGAAATTGTACCGCTGAAGCCAGAATGCCGCCGTGTTGCGGCCGGCATTTGTTTTCGAAACCGTTTGGGCAAAAACCGAATTGGGCAACAGCCACAAAACAACGAGTGGAATGAATTTCATTGGGTAGTTGATACGATAAGGCCGTTGACAACCAATAAGTTGTCCCAGAAAGGCGGGGTATGTTATACCTTCAGTTTTTCGACGTTTTTAAAGCTGATGGCAATGGCCTCCAGGGGTGTGCCGTTTGTCACCGCGTCCTGTTCCACAAAATAATGCTCGATACCGGCCAGCTTGCGGGCATCCAGAATGCGCTGGAAATCAATCGAGCCGGTGCCGACTTCGGCAAACTCCCGCTTCTCGGTCTTAGCCATATCTTTCAGATGCACCAGCGGGAAACGACCCGGATTCTTCTTAAATAAGTCAATTGGGTCTACACCCGCATGAGTTGCCCAGTATAAATCCAACTCCATTTTTACCAGTTTGGGATCGGTTTCCTTGAGCAGTAGATCATACGGAATCTGCCCATCGAGCGACTGGAATTCAAAATCATGGTTGTGGTAACCGAACTGAATACCCGCTTTTTTGCACACTTCGCCCGACTGATTAAATAGCTCGCTCAGTTTTTTGTAATCGTCGGCCGTTTTGCGATCCTGCGGAAACAGAAAGGCGCACATCATAAACTTCTGGCCTGCCTCGGCCGCGTGGTCAACTGCCATGGTCCAATCCTTTTTGAGATTAAATGGCATGTAGTGACCACTGGGCGTTGAAAGACCAAGCCCAGTGAGTACGGTCTTAAATTCGCCGGGCGTTTTGCCGAAGTATTTACCGTTCGAATACCCAAAGGTCTCGACTTCCTTGTAGCCAATCTCGGCCGCCTTTTTCAGCGTTCCTTCAGGGTCCTTGCTTAGCTCACTACGGAGCGTAAATAGCTGAAGCCCGACATTTTTCATGGGCTTAGCGAAAACGTCGACCTTGCTCAGCAGCGGCAGGGAAAGCGCCAGGGCACTGGTTCGGAGGAATTCGTTTCGGGATACTTTTGGGGGAAACATCATGGTTTGTATGGTTGCTTACGGTTGAAATTGAATGCGGCTCAGGTGCATCAGAGGCTGATCGGCTTTGACTGCGGTGTTGCGCCCGACGATGTAGAGCGTGTGCAAACCCGTTGTCGGCTGGAGCGTTAGTTTAGCAGAAGTGTATTTAGTGGTTTTAGCGCCGACAATGGGCGGGGATGTCCCACCGAGCGGACCGTTCGGCGAATCCAGGTGCAGTTCGAGCGTCCCACCCGGCGCGCCCGGATCGACCACTACGTTTACATTCACTGTGGCGATACCGGTCAGGTCAACGCCCTTCATGGCTAAGTACGCCCCATCGCCCGTCAGCAGCGCCCGGTTGGTCTGGCCAGCCGTGAAGGTGACGCCCTGCGAGGCATCAAACTGGGTGGGGACCGGCTGGACAACGGGGTTTCGTAAAATGATCACCCGTTCGGTTTCTAGCCCGGCTGCGCCTTTTGTGCCCCGGTCGCGGTAGGCGGCCCGGATCACGTACCCGCCTTTGCCGTTTTCGCTTTTTGCCACCTCAGGGACCAACTCGCCCGACAAAGGCAGTTTAGCTACCTTTGTCTCGGGTGCTTTCGCGCCCGTAAAGCTCAGGATGTACTTTACCATTTCGGCCGCGTTACCCTCCGATAAGGTTGGGTGTGCACTCATCGAGTGATCACCCCAGACGCCATTTCCGCCTTTGATGACCTTCTGAGCCAGCAGCGTAACTGCCCCTTCCTGGCCTTTGTATTTCTGGGCTATTTCGGTAAAGCCCGGTCCGAGCGAACGCTTATCGATCTGATGACAGGCCATACAGTCGCTGTTCTTAATCAGGCGTTGCGCCGTGGCGAACTGCGCCGACGCATCGGCATCGCGGTGACTTTGCGCCACCTCAATGGGATCATAGCCTTCGGGTAAGTAATCGGCCGTGATGGCCACCTGCTGCGGGTCAATCGTACCGTTGGCTACACTACCATCTTCCTTGTCGGAAACCAATGTCTTATAGGTCAATGGTTGACTGGGAAAGAAAAAGGACTGGTTGCCTTTGGTAATGGCCAGATCGACGACGGGCGACTCGTTGCCCACCCGAATGTCAACTGACTGACTATTGGTAGCCCCTTTAGCGTCCGTGACGGTGAGTGTGGCCCGGTAGGTACCCGGCTGATCGAAGGTGACGCCCGGATTGGCCTGCGTGAACGTACGGGCTGGTGCGCCCTTTCCCTTGACTGTCGAGCATCGAACCGTCGAACGTCGAACCGTCCAGACGTACTTGAGAGCATCCTTGTCATAATCCACCGTACCGGCCGATAAAAGTTGCGTCTTGAACGGCAGCGCACCGGCCAATTTGCTGGCCGACGCGTGAACGATGGGCTTACGATTACCCGCGTTGTACTCGAACCGAACAATTCGGGCGTTGTCATTCCCCCGGAACCAGGCACTGCCGTATTCGAGCAGATACAGATCGCCGTTGGGCGCAAACTTCATATCAATGGCACTACCTACGGTTTCATTAGGCAGAAAACGCTCCATGGATTGGTAGTTGCTCTGCTCGTCCATCGAGACGACCATGATCCAACCCCGCATAAAGTCGGTAATAAACCATTTTCCTTCGTAATAGGCAGGATAAGGACGTTTTGCCCCTACGAAATCCGTCTGCCGGAAAACTGGCCCACCCGTAGCACTCCGACCTGAACTACCCAGCAATGGAAACTCGCTGGATAACCCATACGGATACCAGATAAAAGCTTTCTGGGCTGGGGGCAGCTCGTTGAGACCCGTATTGTAAGGCGAGTTGTTGATAGGTTTGGCCGGGTCGATCAGAAACCGGGATTTGTTGGTGGCGAAGTCAACCGATCCATAGGGCTGGTTGTCGGCAATGACCAGCGGCCAGCCGAAGTTTCCCGCGTGTCGGGCCTGGTTAAATTCATCAAAGCCACGGGGTCCCCAGCCCGTCGAGTCGACGCTGGCATCGGGTCCAACCTCACCCCAGTAGAGATAGTCCGTTTTTGAGTCGATGGAAAGCCGCCAGGGGTTGCGGTGGCCCATGGTGTAAATTTCGGGGCGGGTTTTGGGCGTCCCTTTGGCAAACAGGTTTCCTTCCGGTATAGTATACGTACCGTCGGGTTGTGGGTGAATGCGGATAATTTTCCCCCGCAGATCGTTAGTGTTACCCGACGATTTCTGGGCATCCCAGGGGTAGCGTTCCGGGCGTTCGTCAATGGGGGCATAGGCCGTAGCGCGGGGCGAGGTGTTGTCGCCGGTCGAGAGATAGAGATTCCCCGCCTTGTCCCAGGTCATACCCCCACCCGTATGGCAGCACTGCTCGCGTTGAGTCCCAATTTCCAAAATGATTTTTTTCGAGGCTTCGACCAACTTGTCGTCGGTTACATCATAGCGGGCAATGATGTTCTTAGCCTCCGTTCCTTCCGGCGAGTAGTAAAGGTAGAGCCAGTGATTTTTGGTGAAGTTGGGGTCGACGGTAATGCCCAGCAGGCCATCTTCGGCTTCTGATTTTTTCCCGTCCTTAGTGGTGTACTTGGTACTCACCGGAATGCTGCCCACATCCGTAATCGCCCGGGTATCTGGATTCATCAGTTTAATGGCTCCCTTACGCTCTATCCACACCAACCGTGAATCTGGCAGAAAGGCCATTTCCATGGGTTCGTTGAGTTTTTCAGCCAGCACGACTTTCGTAAAGCGATTCGCTTCCGGCGGAGTTGGATCCGATTGCCGGGAAGCGATAAGCCCCAGGCTCAGCAGGAGGACTACGGGTCCGGCAACGATTAGTGGTCGGACTGGATGAAATAGATTGAGAGTAAGCATTGAGTGAAACGATTAATACGATGATCGATACGTAAATTGATTTGGGTCCTTAGCAGGGAGTCCGTTACTTCAGGGTAATTTGTACCTGGCCCGCGGTCAACCCGTTTGCTTTGGCGGTCAACGTGACGACGCCTGGTTGTCCCTTAGGCCTGACAATTACCAACCCGCGACCATGGAATACTTTCTT
>JBBQLG010000208.1:0-8071 GCA_038327655.1 Cytophagales bacterium | reverse complement strand
GATACCGAGCCGGACGACGATGACCTGCCCGTCGATGCCGAATCAGAGCCGGCACCGGCCGGTGCCGGGCAATTAGGGTTGTTCTAACGCAAACCGTTTTTTACCATGTACCCGACGTGGTTCACGACTAACCCATCCGGCGGCAAACGCCATCGCTACCCCCGGCGACCCGAACCAACCGACGCACACCGGTTGGTTCGTCGGTCACGGGCGCGGGCCATTCACCGGGTTCGGGTGATCAAACGGGTCGTTAAAGGGTTGATTACGGCTGCTTTTGTGACGTTGATGGTGGTGCTGCTCTGCAACTGGTGGGTGGTGCGTACAACGCAGAAACAGGTCTATTTCAATATCCACCAGCTCCCCGCCAACGACATGGCACTGGTGCTGGGCACGAGCCGGTTCGTGAAGAGCGGCAAGGAGAATCTGTTTTTTCGCTACCGCATGGAAGCCACCGCCCGGCTCTGGAAGGAAGGAAAGATCAAACGCATTATCCTGAGCGGCAACAACGATTCAGAGTATTACAACGAACCGTCGGACATGCGCAAAGCCCTCGTCCGGCTGGGCGTACCAGAATCCATAATGACCCTCGACTACGCCGGTTTCCGCACCTTCGACTCGGTGTTGCGGTGCAAAGCGGTGTTTAATCAGGACAAAATCACGATCATCTCGCAGAATTTCCACAACGCCCGTGCCCTGTACATCGGCAATCACGAGGGCATGGACGCCGTGGCCTTTGCCGCACAGGACGTGCCGCAGGGCTATTCGCTGCAAACGCTCATCCGCGAGTACTTAGCCCGCCCCCGCGCCATGCTCGACGTGTACCTCATCCGCCCTGAAGCCGAAAAGGGCAACCGCGAGAAAAAATAATCCGGCTTTTCCAACCCTTTCAATTTCATTAGAGTCTTCATAAAAACGCCCTACATTATGAAGAATGCTCTCTTATCACTTTTCCTGACAGTTGCATTAGCCTGCCATCGGGAGGGCACCTCGATCACACCAACTGCAGTCGACCCATTGTTCACCGCAGCGCCTTGCGATGCCCGGCAGAATTATGCCAAAGCGACCAACGAAGCCGCTCAGAAGTTGATTGGTACTTGGAAACTGACAGGAATTCAGGGTTATTTTCCGACTCCTCCACCCATCCCCGATCAGTCGGTAGCATTCGCCAGCGATGGCACCTGTACAACTACGCAGGGTGGAAAAGCCTACGGACCTTTCAGGTATCAGGTTGGTACCATTCAGAACTTCGTCGGACTGGGCTTAGCGTTTCCTGCATTAACGGTGACCGATACACTGAAGACGCCTACTACTTACGGTTCGATTGGTGGCCCGGTAGTAATGCTTGTCTGCGACAATCAGCTCATTCTCGATTACGGTACGCCCGTTGATGCACCAGCGTACACTTATCGAAAAGTGAAGTAGCGTTAAACTTTGTTAAAAACGATTCCAACCCTTTGAGTGGGACAGGGTCTTTTGTGATGAACAGCAACCGAAAACATTATCATGAAAACCCTGCTCAACGGCTCATCTCTTCTTTTACTTCTCCTCTTCGTGCTGGGTTGCCATGCGGAACCGGTCAGTCCGGTCGACACACGTACGGATGGCTGCATCGGTGTCAGCTATTATTATCTCAACAACCAGAGCAGCCGTTTACTATCAATCGAATTCACGGCCCTCGCCTGGCTGAACGGCAAAATCGACCCATCAGCAACCGTTACCAGTGGAAAAACGGTCCTGATTGGCCAGGATGCTATTTTTGGCTATATACCCCGGCCAACGGACACGTTTACGGCGTTCAGTCTATACGCCCCTGTAGCGGGAAAGAAGACGCTCGTCTATACCCAGCAGCCGGTGAAAAATGAACTTTGGGCGAATGAAAAAGAGAACCCCAACGATCCTGACTTTGGGTGTTACAAGGTGTCCTATACACTCACCATCACCGACGATCTGTTAAAGTAATGTATTCTGGCCGGGAGCGTATTAGACGTTAGCACTGGCACGGCCTTGTTACGCTGACAAAACTTTCTGTCGCGGAAAGACGTATTTATGTGCAGAGACCCAATCAACATTACGCACATAAAGATCATGAACAAACAATCGTTTATCCGGGCCATTGGCGGGCTGCTGCTTGCCGGTCCACTGCTGCTGGCGTTACCCGCTTTTGCTCCCGCCCATGCCCCATTGGAAGACGGAAAGCCCCCGCGCCGGGTCGTAAAGACCGAAGCGGAATGGAAAAAAATCCTGACACCCGATCAGTTTTCCGTTACCCGGAAAGAAGGTACCGAACGGCCCTTCACCAGCCCACTGAACAACATTCACGAATACGGTGTCTTCCGCTGCATCAGTTGCCACGAACCGCTGTTCACCTCCGACACTAAGTTTGATTCGGGAACGGGCTGGCCGAGTTTTTACGCGCCCATCAGCAAAAACGTGGTGAAAGAACTGAGCGACACCAGTTTCGGCTCGGTGCGGACAGAAGTGCAGTGCGCTGTCTGTGATGCGCACCTCGGCCACGTGTTCGACGATGGTCCCAAACCCACCGGTCTACGCTACTGCATGAACGGCGTCGCCTTGGAGTTTGTCAAGAAATAAGATTCACCATTGATTCATCAGACATCATGAAATTCAGTCAATTAATTGCCGCAGGACTGCTGTTGCTTGTGGGTTGCGTGCAGGCGCAGGATACCACGCCCGCTAAATTACCGGCACCGAAACCCGGCGAAGCCGTAGCCACCTTTGCGGGCGGCTGTTTCTGGGCGCAGGAAGAAGCATTTGATCAGTTGGCCGGGGTACGGGACGTGATTTCGGGCTATGCCGGCGGAAACACCAAAAACCCGACCTACGAGCAGGTCGGTACTGATCAGACCGGCCACGCCGAATCAGTTCAAGTTTACTACGACCCCAAAGTAATCAGCTACAACGACCTGCTGGAAGGCTTTTTTTCGTCGCACGACCCCACGACGCTGAACCGGCAGGGACCCGACGAAGGCCGCGATTACCGGTCGGTAGCCTTTTATCGGACACCGACCGAGAAAGCTGAAATCGAAGCGGCCATCAAACGGGTAAATGCCTCGAAACACTACCCGAATCCGATTGTGACGGAAGTGCTGCCGCTTACGGTGTTTTACCCGGCCGAGAATTACCACCAGAACTACGTCAAACAGCATCCGAATCAGTCCTACATCCGGTCAGTATCGCTGCCGAAGGTGGAGAAACTGCGGAAGGCCATGCAAGGCAAACTGAAAACCGACGCCTGATCCGGCACGGTTATATAGTACGGGTGAAAACGGCCTGTAACCGAGCGATTGCTTGGTTACAGGCCGTTTTGCGTTGCATAGAGTCTTTTGTCAGGTAATCAGCAAAATGTGGTAGGTTTATCCTTGAAAAAGATGGCCGCTTTACTTTTGAGTCTAAGCAGCCACAAACGCCGAACCAACCACCCATTGTCTCCTTTAAGCTTATATTTAACCATGAAAGCCAAGTCAATCAAAGGGAAGTCCACGGCAGATATTCAAGCCGCCTTACAGCAAAGCATGACAGATGGTTTTACCCCAACCCTGGCCATTGTTTTTTTATCCGTTAGCCTGGACCGGCAGGCCATCTGCGCGGTGCTGGATGACCAGCAGATTGCCGTTTTTGGCAGCACCACCAACGGCGAATTCATTGACGAGGAAACCGCCAATGGCTCCGCGGCTATCCTGTTGCTCGACATAAACCGGGATTATTTCGAGCTGTATTTCGACGAATACCCCGAAAAAAACTACCGCAACGTTAGCAGACGTGTCGCCCAAAAAGCCAAAGATCAATTTAAAACACCTGCCTTTCTGATAGCAGGCAGCCATCTGGAAACCGATGCGGAAGAATTACTATTTGGTTTTGCCGACGTTGTCGGTGAACAAGTAAATGTGTTTGGTGGCATGGCTGGAGACGATTATTCATTCAAACAGCAATTTGTCTTTACCAGTAGTAAAGAAAGTGACCGGGGGGTTGTTGCCCTTGCATTGGATGAAAGTAAAATTATTATAAAAGGAAAAGCCACCTGCGGCTGGAAAGCAGTAGGCACTGAACGAACCGTTACCAGGAGCGAAGGCAATCATGTCTATACCGTCGATGATATTCCCGCGCTCGACATAACGGCGAAATATAGTGGCCTTGACAATCTGGTCGCTGAAAACGAGGCACTGGTTATGGAATTAGCAACTACTTTTCCATTACAATTACAACGGAAAGAAGGGCCACCTGTCATGCGCCCAGCACTGCTGGTTGATTGGAACGACCATTCTTTTTATTGCAGTGGCTCGGTGCCGCAGGGCGCAAAAGTGCGGTTCTCATTACCCCCCGATTTCGACGTGATGGAACAGGTCATCAAGGGTGTCGAGGAGATGAAAGCGACGGAAATGCCCGAAGCCGATGCCGTGGTCATATTCAGTTGTGCCGGACGAACCCTGGCACTGGGACCGCTGATGTCAATGGAAATCGAAGGCGTAAAAACTATCTGGAATGTGCCGCTCGCAGGTATGTTTTCCAATGCCGAACTGGGCAGAGCCACCGACGGAAACTTAGAAATGCACAACCTGACCACCTGCGTAGTGGCCTTGAAAGAACGATAATAACTCTATACTCGATCATGAACGCAAAATCCATCCAGGGAAAATCCGTAGCAGACATTCAAACTGCATTAGCCAAAAGTATAGTAGATGGTTTTAAACCTTCCCTGGCAATAATTTTCATCTCCATCAAGCAAGACCGAAAAGCAGTAGCTGAACTATTGCATCAAAATGGAATCGACATCATGGGGGCTACTTCCTGCGGTGAGTTTATTAATGGGCATCAAAGCGAGGGCGAAATAGCTATTTTACTCCTGAATCTAACCAAAGAATCGTATTCAATTTTAGTTGAAGAAATCGGCGATAAAACCATACAGGAAACTGCCACGCAACTGGCAGAAGCTGCTATACGAAAATTTCCAAACCCTTCGCTACTTCTTTGCAGCAATGGCGTTAATGGTGAAGGTGAACTTTTCGACGGGGTAACGTTGGTTAGCAGTCTGGAAAAAGCGATTGGATCGCACCGACTGTTTTATGGCGGCATGGCTGGCGATGATATGACCTTTACTGGCAGTTATGTATTTACCTATGGCAAAGAAACAAACTTTGGCATAGCAGCTTTGGTGCTGGACGCCGATAAAGTTCTGGTGCAGGGAATGGCTATTACGGGCTGGAAACCAATGGGAATTTCAAGAAAAGTGACAAAGAGTAAGGGTAATTTAATTTATACTATAGATGGTAAGCCCGCAACGGAAATGTATCTTAAATATCTGGGTAAAAGTGAAAAACTAGACGACAGGCATTTTGATGTGTTTCAAGAACTTTCTATTCAGTATCCATTTATTGTAGACAGAGGTGATGGCGAAACCTTGCTCAAGTCGCCTTCAAGAATTGACCATGCCGAAAAAGCGCTGGTCATGGACATGGAGATGCAGGAAAGAGATATGTTTCGGTTTTCAGTACCCCCTGATTTTGATATTGTGGAGGAGGTTATAAAGCAGGCAACCGAACTAAAAAACGCCAGTAAAGCCGATGCGGATGCGTTGCTTATCTTTTCCTGTGCAGGAAGGCCACCCGTATTAGGCCCCCTGGTAACGTTAGAAAATGAGGGCCTTGCCGCACTTTGGGAAACCCCAATGGCTGGTTTTTTCACCTACGGTGAGTATGGACGCGCAAAAAACGGAAAGCAGCACTTCCACTCCGGCGCGTGTTGCTGGGTAACGTTAACAGAGAAATAAATGAACCAGCATTTACAAAAAATAGCAGACTTTATTCAGGATGACGCAAATTTATCGACTGAAGTAAAAGCGGCTATTGTCAAGTCATTAAAAGATGCTGATAAGGAATTAGAAATTACTGCCTTCAAACTGGACAGAACAGAAAAGGTAAAACGAACTACGGCTATTCTGCTCGAAGAAACTATTGAAGAACTGGAGCAGAAAAGAAAATCAGTTGAAGCGCAAAACCGCGAATTAGAGATTGAAGCGGCTCTGGAAAAAGTGCGCAGTAGAACGTTAGCCATGCAGAGAAGCGATGAACTGGCCGAAACTGCGGCCGTACTGTTCAGACAACTCATTGCGTTAGGCATTGCGCCAAACCGTTTATATATGGGTATTATAAACGATGAAATCGGCACCATAGAATTTTGGATAACGGATGAGGATGGTTCTAAAGTCAGCACTATGTTTACGGGTGAGACTGCTAAAAATATATCGATGAAAAAAATGTACGACGGATGGAAGCAGCGGCAGACCTCGATCAGTATTGATATGCAGGATGAAGAACTCATCGATTATTTTCATTATCTGGGCGAAGAACTACACGTGCCGTTTAAAGATGGGCTTGTGCAAAAAAGACGAATTCAATACATCACCTATTTTTCCAAAGGATTTATCGGCATCGCTTCACCGGAGGAACAGCCTAAACAGACCATCGATTTACTAGAGCGTTTTTCTTATGTATTCAATCTGACGTTTACCCGATTTAATGATTTGAAAATTGCAGAAGCACAGGCAGAACAAGCCCGGCTTGATCTGATTCTGATTCAAACCGAAAAAAAACGTGCTGAAGATGCGCTGGCCGAACTCCGAATTACTCAAACCCAACTCATCC
The DNA here is from genome assembly GCA_038327655.1 of Cytophagales bacterium. Classification (GTDB taxonomy): domain Bacteria; phylum Bacteroidota; class Bacteroidia; order Cytophagales; family Spirosomataceae; genus JBBQLG01. The sequence goes on along the minus strand of JBBQLG010000208.1, from coordinate 1,412 downwards.
AAAAAGAGAAACTCGCCAGTCTGGGGGAGCTAACGGCAGGCATCGCCCACGAGATTCAGAACCCCCTCAACTTCGTCAACAACTTCTCGGAAGTCTCCACCGAACTGGTCACTGAATTGGAGGAAGAACAGCAAAAGCCCGACCGCGATACCGACCTCGAAGCTGAATTATTGAGTGATCTCAAACAGAATCTCCAGAAAATCACCCATCACGGCGGCAGGGCTTCGGCCATTGTTAAGGGGATGCTCGAACACTCCCGCGCCAGTAGTGGCGAACGGCAACCCGTCGATTTGAACAACCTGGCCGACGAATATTTGCGGTTGGCTTATCACGGCCTGCGAGCTAAAGACAAATCGTTCAATTGTGAATTAGTCACCGACTTTGCGCCCGATTTGGGTCAGGTGTCGGTCATGCCAGCGGACATCGGGCGGGTGCTGCTGAACCTGTTCAATAATGCCTTTTATGCCGTCCAGAAACGCCAACAGCAACAATCCGAAAGCTATATGCCCACCGTCACGGTGCAGACCCGGCACATCGACAACCGGATTGAAATTCACGTCCGCGACAATGGCACGGGCATTCCTGACGCGGTGAAGGCCAAGATTTTTCAGCCCTTTTTCACGACCAAACCCACCGGTGAGGGCACGGGCTTGGGGCTAAGTTTGAGTTACGATATTGTGACGAAGGGGCACGGCGGGATGCTGACAGTGGATAGTGTGGAAGGAGAAGGTACCGAGTTTACCCTCACGCTGACTTTATGACTGTACAGGCAGAAGCCCATCAGTCCCGGCAATGACTCACTGCTGGGACTGATGGGTTACAGGGCTTTTCTACCGCATACCGATTTGCCGGACCAGTTCGACCCAGCCTTTGTAGGTGACGGGCGGGCTGTTGCGGTGTACACTGGCGAACCGCACCGTGACCTGGTAATAATACAACCCGCCCGGCAGGGGTTGGCCGTTGCTGGCATTGCCGTTCCAGTTGATGTTTACGTCGTTCGTTCGGAACACCTCGGCCCCCCACCGGTTCACGACCACAAACTCCAGCGACTCCACAAAACGCGGGCATGGCAGGGGTGTAAACAGGTCATTCTTTCCGTCGCCGTTGGGCGTAAACACGTTGGGCATCTGAAACAGCGGACAGTTATCGACGCACACCCGGTTGCCCGGACTACTCTCTAATCCTCGTCGACTTACTGCCGTCACGTAATAACAACCCGCCACCGAGGTCAGACTTTCATGTCGAAACGTCAGCGTCGGGGCCGATACTGCTGCCAAGCTCGTGGAGGTGGGGTCTTCCTGATACCGGCTGTAATAGATCCGGTAGCCTGCAATGTTGGGGTCGCAGGTGGGGCCGGTGGTGTTCTGCCACGTCAGGTTATTGGCAAAGGTGGTCTGGTTGCAAAAGCTCTG
>JBBQLG010000207.1:0-8131 GCA_038327655.1 Cytophagales bacterium | reverse complement strand
CAGTTTCGACGCGCATCAGGCCGGCCGGATTACCGTCAGCAATTCGCTGATCATCATGGCCGTGGCCCCCCAGACCCGGAATTCCTGAATCTGGTAGTACGGCGCGTCGATGGTTGCCCCCCGCACCTCAATCTGACTGTCACCCACAATGGTCGTATCCATCATGTTGTCCAGCGCTACCTCCACTACCTGATCGACCTCGTGCGGATCGGGGTAAAAGTCCGGGCGGTGGTTCATTACGCCCACGACCGGCAACACGAAAAAGTTGCTCGGCGGAATAAACAACTCCGTCAGCGGCCCCAGCACCCGGACGTCATGCACCCGAATGCCAATCTCTTCCTGCGCTTCGCGGAGGGCCGTCTGAATCAGGTCGCGGTCGGTGCGTTCGGCCCGCCCGCCGGGAAACGCCATCTGCCCGGCATGGACGCCGTCGTACTGCGGGCGCAGGATAAGCGGGAGCCAGATGCCGTTCTGGTGGGGATAAAACAGGATCAGCACGGCACTTTTGCGCGTTCGTTCGTTGGGCCGGACGTTCATGCGGTACCGCGACGAGGAGGCCATCACGCGGTGCGCGTCTTCGCCCGGCAGGGGCTGTTGCAGGCGTTGGTACAGGCTTTCGGTAAACGCGTCAAAAGTGGTGTCGGTCATTGGTTGGGTTCAGATTCGGTCGCCGGGTTTTAACTCAGCGATTTAGGCTATCGGTGTTCAACGGGTGTTTACCCCCAACCCCCTGAAGGGGGCCTCACGACTTGGATGCCAAGTTGGTAGCTAAGTCGTGAAGCCCTCTTCAGGGGGTTGGGGGTAACTGCCCATACAATTTGGCCAGTTCCTCCGCGCAGCGTTCTCCGTCCATTGCGGCCGAAACAATGCCGCCCGCGTAACCGGCTCCTTCGCCACACGGAAACAGCCGCTGAATCTGCACGTGCTCGCACGTATCGCGGTCGCGCGGGATGCGCACGGGCGACGACGTCCGGCTTTCGATGCCGATCAACTGCCCGTCGTTGCTGAGGTAGCTGGGCATCTTTTTGCCAAATTCCCGCAGGCCCTGCTGCAACGGCCGGGCAATGTGATCGGGCAGTATCTCCGTCATATCGACCGAGACCAGACCCGGCTGGTACGACGTCGGCAATAATTCCGCCGACACGATGCCATTCGTGAAATCAGCCACGCGCTGCGCCGGGGCGGTTTGCGTGGGCTGACCGTTGGCCCCCAGTCGACAGGCCCGCTGCTCAACCGCCTGCTGCAACGCCAGTCCCGCCAGCGGCCCGTATTCGGCAAACGGCTTCAGGTCGGCATCGGTAATGGCGACGACCATGCCGGAGTTGGCAAATTTAGAGTCCCGGCGCGACGGCGACATCCCGTTGACGACTAATTCGCCGGGGGCCGTTGCCGCCGGTACAATGAAGCCGCCCGGACACATGCAAAACGAAAACACGCCCCGTTCTACGCCCTTGTATGTCGTCTGCGTCACCAAACTGTACGAGGCCGCCGGCAGGTAGTCGCTGCGCCGGGTCATGCCGCGCGGCTGATGGTATTGCAACGCGTCGATCATCGACTGCTGGTGCTCGATGCGGACGCCCATCGCGAAGGACTTGGCTTCGATCAGGACGCTGCGTTCATGTAATAACGTGAAAATGTCGCGGGCGGAGTGACCGGTTGCTAAAATGACTCCCAACCCCGTCAGTTCGTCACCCGCTGCGGTGATTACGCCCCGGAGCATACTGTTTTCGAGGATGAGGTCGGTTACTTTGGTATCGAACCGGATGTCGCCCCCCGCGCTCAGGATGGTTTCGCGCAGGGCCGCCACTACACCGGGCAGTTTGTTGGTGCCAATATGCGGGTGCGCATCAATCAGAATATCTTCTGTTGCGCCGTGGGCCACGAACAGTTCGAGAATGCGCCGGACATCACCCCGTTTGGTGGCCCGCGTGTAGAGTTTGCCGTCGGAGTACGTACCCGCACCCCCTTCGCCGAAACAGTAGTTCGATTCCGGGTTCACGACGTGGTCTTTGTTGATGGCTGCCAGATCGCGCCGACGTGCCCGAACGTCGCTGCCCCGCTCGATGACGATGGGTTTGATGCCGAGTTCGATCAGGCGCAGGGCCGCAAACAAACCCGCCGGTCCAGCCCCCACCACAATGGCCTGCGGGGCGTGGCTGACATCGGTTTGGGGTTTCTGATACTGGATGAGCGGGGGCGGGGTTTCGCCCACGAACACCTCCGCGTCGACGTGGACGCGCACCTGTCGGCCCCGGGCGTCGATGGATTGCCGCCGTTTGCGGAGCAGCACCGGATCGGCAGGGGACAGGTGCAGGTGATGCAGCACATAGTCCCGAAAAACCGTTTCGTCGAAGGCCTGTTCGGGCGTGAGGGCAAGGGAAAGCTGATGAACCATACGGGGTTGGCGGGGTAGTTATCTCCGCAGACAGGCCTAAAAATAGAAATGAGCGGGTTGAAAAGCCATTCATTTATCAACAAGCGACCTTTTTTTTGCGTTCCGTTCTAAACACTCCCGAAACCATGCAGCCCGCAACCCCCATAGCCACCGCCCCCATCACCCGGCCCGACCAGTTCGAGTCGCCGGATTTTTACCAGCTCGACGACCTGCTGAATCCCGAACACCGGCTCGTGCGGGCGTCCATGCGCGACTTCGTGAAGCGTGAGATCACGCCCATCATCGAAGACTACACGCAGCGGGCCGAATTTCCCGCTCACATGATCCAGAAATTCGCGCAGATCGGGGCGTTCGGTCCTACCATCCCGACCGAATACGGCGGGGGTGGTTTAGATGCGATGTCGTACGGGCTGATGATGCAGGAAATCGAGCGGGGCGACTCCGGAATGCGCTCGGTGGTGTCGGTGCAGAGTTCATTGGTGATGTATCCGATTGCGACGTACGGCAGCGAAGCGCAGAAGCAGACTTATCTGCCCCGGCTGGCAAAGGGCGAACTGGTGGGCTGTTTCGGCCTCACCGAAGCCAATCACGGCTCCGACCCCGGCGGCATGGAAACCAACTTCATCGAACGCAGTGATTATTACCTGCTCAACGGCTCAAAACTCTGGATCACCAACGCCCCCCTGGCCGACATTGCCGTGGTGTGGGCCAAAAATGAGGCCGGTAAAATCAAGGGCCTGATCGTAGAGCGGGGCATGGAAGGCTTCTCGACCAACGAGATTCACAACAAATGGTCGCTGCGGGCCAGTGCCACCGGCGAACTGGTGTTTCAGGACGTGAAGGTGCCGAAAGAAAACCTGCTGCCCGACGCCAGCGGCCTGAAAGCCCCCTTAAAGTGTTTGGATCAGGCCCGCTACGGCATTGCGTGGGGGGCACTCGGTGCTGCAATGGACTGCTACGAAACGGCCCGGCGGTACGCCCTCGAACGCATTCAGTTTGGTCGGCCTATTGCCAGTTTTCAGTTGGTGCAGCGCAAATTGGCTGATATGCTCACCGGCATCACGCAGGCGCAACTGCTCTGCTGGCGGCTCGGTACGCTCAAAAACGAGGACAAAGCCACCACCGCGCAGATTTCTTTAGCCAAGCGCAACAACGTCGATCTGGCCCTGCGCGTGGCCCGCGAGGCCCGGCAGATTCTGGGCGGTATGGGCATCACGGGCGATTATCCGGTGATGCGCCATTTGATGAACCTTGAATCTGTGGTGACCTACGAAGGTACGGCGGACATTCACCTGCTCATTCTCGGCGCAGAAATCACCGGCATCCCGGCGTTTAAGTGAAAGATGTATTTTTGATGAAAAAGAACAATAGTCATGCAGACATCACGGTTGAATGAAGTTCAGAGGGGTTTGCTGCGTATGTTCAATCGGGAAATGACCCTGGAGGAAACGCTGGAAGTAAAGCAACTCCTGACCCACCACTACGCTCAGAAAGCTCGTCAGTCAGCTACTGACGTTGCCTTACAAAAAGGCTATACCCAGGCTGATTATGCCAAGGTACTGAATCAGCAAAAGCGTACACCATGATTCGGGTGGTGATCGACACAAACTGTCTCATTGCGGCTATTCCAACTAACAGCGTTCATAAATGGCTCTATGACTCATTTGTTGAGGAAGCTTTCGAATGGGTGGTTAGCACGGAAATTCTGAATGAATACGCTGAAAAGATCGGTGATTTTTTCAGTACATCTACTGCTGATTACGTACTGAAATCGTTGGTGAACGCACCAAATGTGTTGCTGGCCGAACCACATTCCGATAAAACGGTTCGGCCAGTATCCCCTGCGCGGCATCGTCGAGCGGAAACAGCGAACACGTTACCGCCCCCGCGACTGCACCCCATCGCCGGGCAGCGATACACCCTGCTCCGTGGCGCAGGCCGACAGCGTCACCAACTCCACCCGCTGCAAATCCAGGTGCTGCACCTGCGACGGATACAGCACGTAATCGTTCTCACCGAGCCAGAATACCAACCCTGTTTCAGTAGGGCCGGAAACCGTATGCGTGGCGCAGACAATCAGGTTCGTAGCCGGGGCGTGTTGCAGAAACGCCCGTTTCGTGGCCTGACCGTTGCGGAGGGCCGTGCCGCCAAACACATCGGTCTCGCGCCGGGAAGCCGGTAGGGACCTCCAGCGGGACAGGGCCGGTACAGAATCCACCCTGCTTTCGCCGGTGAACGGAGCCATGACCAGCGACCGGCGTGTCGATGGAGCGCACTGAGCCGCAGTTAGTTTTCGACCAAGGCGGGGGTGGGCATCGGGAAATAGGCGTGGCAAAGGGCGGTCAGGCGGTGGCTCTCGCGTTCCGATTCGGCCCATTGTTTCTGCCGGAAGAGCAGTTCGGCGGTGTTGGCCGACAGGCGTTGTCCGGTAAAGACATCGCGCTGGGCACCCGTTTGCTGACTGTATCGGCGGTAAAGCTGCCGGGCGGTTTCCAGGGTAGCGGCTGCATCGGTGAGGTGACCTTGCCTGAGCTGACTGTCGGCCAGATTGTTGAGGACGATGGCCTGATAACTCAGGTTGCCTTTGTAGCGGGTAATGGCCTCCCGAAAAGACTGATCGGCGAGGGCGAACTGGTTGATCTCACAGTAGCAGCGGCCTAAATTGTTATAAAAACACGCCATCAGCCCCGACTACCGCGCCGACCCCTGCGCCGATTTTGCCAGCCTGCTCGCCGATCAGCGGCTGCTGACCGAAGCCCTCCAAACGGTTTTGGCCGTACACCCGGACGTAACGGGGCTGGTACGGAAGGGGTGGCCCCATTTAGCCGCCGAACCGGTGCTGAGCCGGTCGGCTGACGGGGTAATGGCCCAAAACAGGAACGGGTCAGGCCCCTTGTGAGAGACCCGACCCGTTCGAGATTCATAACGTGGTGTGGATGGAAGCTAATGCGTGTGGATAGCGACGGAAAGCAAAGAACATTGGTTAATACGATCCATCGGCAAAACGTAACCCGGTTTTCTGAAAAAATGTCAGTTATTTCTAAAAGGCCGGAGTTGGCTTAGAGGAGAGTTGCGACGGCGGTTTTCATGGCCTCCAGCTGTCGTTTCTGCTGGAGAATGGTGGGGGCGGCCACGCGCTCCCGGCAGTCGAAAATGCCGCAGCGTTCGCAGGCTTCGTTCACGATCCGGTGGGGGATGGGGCTGTGCGGATTCGTCAGAAACCGTAACTGACTCCGCAGGGCATCGTTCATCACAAAACACATCGATACGCTCATGTTGTCCTGGTCGGTGTTGGGCTGAATGCCCCGGTGGAACGGCTGCGCCACCGACACGATAAAATAGGTGGTACCGGCGTTGGCGTACTGCGAGAGCTGCGTCTGGCACAACATACCGGTAAACCCCTGCCGCTGACGGATGCTCAGTTCCTGCAACAGTGTCAGGGCCACCCAACGGCGGCAGTAGTGCTCATCCACGAAGCCGCGCGGCCCCGACTCCCGCGAGAGGTGCATCTCCTTGGTAATCTGGAAATTGGTTTCGCCGGTGGTGTGATTGATCCGGTAAAAAAACAACTGGTCGATACCGAAATCGCGCGGCAGCACGTTGCTCAGCCGGTAGAAAAACCGCTCCGGTGTGGCCCCGAAATGGGCAATCAAAGCCAGAAACGCGTCGTTGCTCCAGGTGTCGCGGGCGAACAGTTCCGTCAGTTTTTCGACTAATGCGGCTCGCCGAATCAGGATGGCCCCGGCAAAATAAGACGCTTTATAGTTGTTCAGAATCTGCTCGAAGGTGTCTGCATCGACGTGGGCGTAGCTGAGCGGCCTTGCCTTTAGTCCTAAGTACAGAAACCCCACCTCCCGCGCCAGTACAAACAGCCGTTGCTCGGCCGAAAGGGCCGCGTTGAGGTGCAGCGTTTTGGTGCCCGGCCGGTACGCCGACCGGACCGAAGCCAGATCGGGCTGTGCGGCCGGGTCGAAGGGCATCAGCCGCACCTCGAACCGGGTCTTGAGAATGTTCGTCAGCAGTCCTTCCGTCACGACCTGTCCGGCGGGGGCGTATTCGGTCAGGAAACGGTCGGCTTCGGCTTCGATGTCGGGAAAGTGATTGTCGTGCAGTTCCTGATACGACCGCAGCATAGTCAGGTACAGCCGCTCGACGCTCATGTTATAACTCAGCGCAATATCCATGAACGTCCGCACCATCGCCGACACCTTCGCCGGGGCTTCGGCCAACAGTTCGAGCAGGTCCGAGGGATCTATGCCGAAGAGTTCGAGCGGAATTTCGGTCAGAAACCGGGAACGAAGCAGGTCCGAGATGGGGGCTAATTTCTTACTCAGCTTCAGCGACACTAAAGAGTCGTAATCTACATCCATTGCCGTGGCGAGGGCCTGAATCTTGTCGGCTTTGGGGTATTTTCGGCCCTTCTCGATTTCGGTGATGTAGGATACCGACAAACCGGCCCGCTGCGCCAGGTCACTGGCCGACAAGCCCTTGTCTAAGCGCAGTTGCCGCAGTTTGAGGCCAAATAACAGGCGGATATGATCGTTGGGAAGCGACACGGTAGGGGTGGTGATAAAGGTTGATGACGGGCGGAAACGCATTGCCTGCACAGGCTGAACGGGCAAAAGTAGGCATAAAAAATACCTTCCTGCTCACGCCTGCCCAAGCCCGGTGTTGTTGGTCCTAAAAAAGAGACTTTACTGCCGTATCCTTTAGCAAACGCGGCCCACGCATCTTTTCAGGACGTATTCTGTACGTTTACCCTGAACAGCATTCTGCATTTATCCCACCCCATCTCTGCTTATTTTATACGCATGAACGTAAATGGACAACAGTCAACCGACAGGCGAAAACGCCCCAAAGAAAGCATCCTGACCGTTGAAGACAATCCCGATCAGTGGTTGCTGATGCAACAGGCGATGATGCAGGTTTTGCGGATACAGAATTGATCCGGGTGCCTGATGGGCAACAGGCATTTGCTTTTTTAGATGCCATCGACACTGATTATACCCGGTATCCCAAACTAATTTTGCTTGACCTGTACCTGCCCGAACGCGATCAGGGGTGGGCATTTCTCCAGACAATAAAAGCGAGTGACTGTTTGTACCGCCATCTGCCGGTAATGGGGTTGAGTCATTCCTGGCTGCCGGACGATATCAGTGGGATCTATGAACGTGGCGGTACCTCATACAGCATTAAACCGGTTGACCCCGCTGCGTGGGTGGGGTACTTTGAGATGGCCCGCCGATACTGGTGGGAAACAGTGACGTTACCGGCAAATGGGCTGAACTGGTGAGCGGTGGACTACTTCCAGTTCAACAGAACCAGGGTTGAGCCAAAAACCAATCTTTATTTTATGAGTAGTTTATGAATAAAAAATATTTGTTTATATTTCGGTCAGTTAATAGACAACAGTGTTACTATCTGGTTAATAAATCGGCCAGCCAGCCCACGCCGGTTCATGTATTAACCCCAGCCATTCACGGGTATAAAAGCCAGTCTGATAAAAATTAAGTGGAAGTAATTTGGTGTGGATAGCAAAAGCCCGGTCGCCCTGCGACCGGGCTTTCTGCTACAGAGCCGGTTCGTGTGTTGGCGTGCCAGTGGCTATGCCGGTCAACCAAAACACTTAAAGACAAATGATTAATTGTAACTGTTTAGGTACGCAATTTGCTAACAATTTCTCGTGGCAGAGACAATGGACACAGGAGAACTAAAGGCGTTGATTAGCAGCTTACT
>JBBQLG010000206.1:0-8197 GCA_038327655.1 Cytophagales bacterium | reverse complement strand
GTTCACTTCCTGCCCCTGTAATTATATTAGCTATTTGGTCCCAACCAACCTACCTCCGCCTGTATCACAACTCCGTCAGGATGACAAATCTGCGTCGGGATGACAGAAATTGCCTCATAAGTATGATAGTCTACCATACTTTAGCTTTACAGTTTATTTATGTCTGATAAAATCGTTTATAGTCTCCACCGCATCTCCGGTCTGATTGGTGGCCTGTTTATCCTGATTCTGACCATTACCGGGTCCATTCTCGTGGTTGATACGCAGGTCGACGCGATCATCAATCCTCCGAAGCAGCAGGTTGAACCCATTGGCGTACGTCAGTCGTATGACCAGTTACTGGCGACGCTGCGCCGGGAATTCCCGGCCGCTAAACTCCGAAGTCTGCGCCTGCCGGAATCCGATGCGCCACAACCCGTTCGGGTTGATCTGATGGTGGGTCGGGTGCGGCAGCGGGTCGACATGAATCCCTACACCGGTTCGATTATTGGCGTTCAGAACGTCGACGATGCCTTTATTCGGCGGGTCCGCGAACTGCACGAAAACCTCCTGCTGGAACCGGTTGGCGGCTACGTCATGGGTCTGGCGGGTATCTGTTTGCTGGCCTCCGTCCTGACGGGTACCTGGTATTACCGGCGGTCGCTGTTCAGCGTATTCAGGATCGGTATTCGGTGGAAAAAGCCCCGTCGGATTGTTTACGCGGATCTGCACAAATGGCTTGGCATGGTGACATTGCTGTTCATGCTGGGGATGAGCGCAACGGGTGTTTTCTTCCACTGGGAACAGATTGAGCGTGCCATTGGCGAAGGCGAACGGCGCGAGCGCCCCCAAACTGCCAAGACGCAGTCCACTCTGTTTGCCGTCGATGCGGCTGTTTCAAAAACCAAAGCTGCGTTCGCGGATTTCAAACCTCAGATCATTCAGTTTCCGAATCCCGGCGACACGGTGCTGGCTATCCGTGGTAACTTTCCCAACAGCATTCGGCTGCTGGGTAAATACAACGTAGAAGCGAATGTGGATGTGCGGACGGGTCAGATCGTGAGTTCGTTCGATGCCCGCGATGCCGGTCTGGAATACAAAGCCGAACACATTTTCGAGGAACTGCATTTCGGTCGTTATGGTGGCTGGGCATCGCAGCTACTTTATATTTTTCTGGCCCTTGCCACCGCTGTCGTCACCGTAACGGGGCTGGCACTTTGGTGGTTGAAACGCGGTTAAACAGTGGTCATTGATGGTCATTCATTGAACTGATTTATGACTATCAATGACCACTGTGGATTTCCCTGCCTTAGAACTTCTCTTCCTTCCGCTGGTAATCCTGGTGGCACTGACTGACTACTCGTCAGGTTCAACCCGTTAATCCGGCCTTGCAATGGCGCATGATCGGGTCGAACCGGGGCGGACGAACCGTAGGCGTGGTGTGCGTACCGAAGCCGCCAAACGTGTTTTATTTGGACGTCGACCAAGGCGGTATCTGAAAAATGACGCACCATGGCCGCGCACCGAAAGTTAAAATAACGCAGCAGACAAAGCAAAATAGCCCACCAGCATGCTGGTGGGCTATTTTTATGGGTAATCCGGTACGCAAAAGCCTTATACTACAGCTACGACCTTATCACCAACCTTAGCACGTTCGGCAACCGTTGCGCTCTTGGCGATGGTGTACACGACCAGACCAAAGCCGATTTTGTTGATGGCATCAGCAATGTTGTAGGCCAGATCGACCGGCGACGTTTTGGTCAGGTCTGCGCCCGATACCATACCGCTCAGCAAGTTGCCCGGCAACAGCATGTAGCCAATTGGGTAGATTGCCCAGCCGACCAATGTGAACCAGCGCAGTGCCCGGTAACCCGACTGAAGGCTGGAATTATTCGAAGCAGCGGCCAGTTTAGAGGCCTCACCAAAGTAAATTTCATAAATGATAACCGCCCATCCGATCGTCGAGATGATACCCCACATCACGTTGTTGGCGGGTTGAACGGCTTCGCCGATGTAACCCGCTACCAGCATCACGATGGAGCCGAGCAGCAGGCGGACCAGCAAGCCGGTTTTAGCCCCGGCCGCGCTCAGGATCAGGTAATACTCTACACACATCAGGGGTACCGTCAGCGTCCAGTCGATGTACCGGAACTGCGTTGGCGACGTGCCGGTTTCGAGCCACACGCCCCGCATGTAGTAATAGTGAACGGCGGCAATGAACGTGATGAGTGCCGAAACCAGTAATGAGGTTTTCCACTTGTCGGTAACGGAATCGCGCTCAACCAGGAAGAAGATCGACGCGGCCAGCATCGACATGTAGCCGGTGAAGAACGTGAACCCGATGTAATCGCCCGCCTGAAGCGCAGTAGGGCCGGCCAGAAGAATTGATAAGCTGTTCATGGAGGTAGTAGGTTTTTAATGATTTGAAGAAAACATTGGGTGATAACAAGACTACAATCGCAAAGTAAATACGTTTGTCTAACAAACAGAAGAATTATTTAAACAAAATAGTTTGTGCTGTTCCTCCGTAATTTCATCATTCACGGAGTAGTACAAAAACAAAAGCCTTCCGAGTTGATTCAGAAGGCTTTGCTGCCGGAAAAATAATGTTTGTCTCACGGTTATCAGGGGCTTTTTTTTATGAGAAAGACCATTAAAAATCAGGACTTTGAGAAAGAGTCAGCACCAGTTTTGTTTAAATATTTTGTTTAAAACTGTATGTATTAAATTAAACAACATGGTGAAAGTCGATTTTTGACGCTTTAAGTAACCGCAAAAATCCGGGCCAGTAACCGCGACAGGGGGAGTAAACAGATGACCAACATGGCCAGCGGAAAGGATGAAAAGGCCGCTACCCAGGCTGCATCCATCACAATCAATGACAGAACCCCCGCCTTTACGGCCATACCGATGTTGGGGCCGATTGGTGCGCGAACGGCCCGCCAGAGCGGAGGAAAGATGTAATACCCGAAGAGAAGCAGAAATGGGAAGGCTGTACCCAACTGTCTCTGCCACTGCGCAATGGCCATAATACTACCCGCCACGAGTGCGTACAGCAGGCTGGCAATCCGCAGAATAGCAGGACTGCCACCGTGTACTTCGCCCCGACTAATCATGGTAATGGCCGCAATGTAGGCGATGGGAATCAGCCCGACCCACACCCACGGCTGTACCTGATCCGGCAAAATACTAACGCCTAATATCAGGTTCAGCCCCCGGCAAAGACCCATATTCAGCGGACCCAGCCACGAATGATGCTTGCCGAAGCGGTCGTACACCAGCGAGGCTACCGTGATCCCAATCGCCAGCAAACCCGCCGTTTGGTGGACAGCAAACGCGCTGCCAATCCCGATTACGAACAAGACCAGCCCAAGTACCGTGGCTATTCCGATGCGGACAACTCCGCTCGGAATGGGTCGTTCGGGCCGCTCGATGGCATCTAAGTCGGCGTCGAACACGTCGTTGAAGACCACGCCCCCGCCGTATAAACCAACGGTCGACAGGGCCAGCCAGCCAACGGATGCGGCCGGGGCATTGGGGAGCAGAAAGTAACCGGCAATGGCCATACCCGCCAGCACATCGGCAATAGCCGTAACAAGATTAGCCGGCCGGGTCAGGCGGAGGAGAGCGTTCACCATAGGAACAAAGTGGTTGAATGATTGAGTGGTTGAATAGAGGCACCAAACAGCCGGTCTATTCAATCACTCAACTACTCAATCATTCAATTACTCAATAATTTTTGAGGATTTATCGACCCGTGGTGCCTGTCCGCCCCGGAGAACCGACGAGCCGTTGAACCGCTGACTCTGGTCGATGATGAGCGGACTGAGCAATTCACCCGCATTGAGCTGACCACTCTGCGCGAAAGCGGTTACGGCATTCTGGAACGCGACGAGCCGGACGGCTTCGGGTGAGATACCCCGTTCCAGCATCAGCGAGGCCGTTTTCGGTACGGCCAGCGGATCGCTGATGCCCCAGTCGGCGGCCGAGTTGATCATGATGCGTTCGGGGCCGTACTGCTTTACCACCTCGACCATGCGTTCGTTGCCCATCTTGGTAGACGGGTAAATGGTGAATCCCGCCCAGAAGCCCCGGTCCAGCACATCACGAACCGTTTCTTCGTTGTTGTGATCCACGATGACCATGCCGGGGGCCAGGCCGTGTTCGAGAGCAATGTCCATGCTGCGGCTGGTGCCCTGTTTTTTGTCGCGGTGGGGCGTATGAATCTGCACCGGCAGACCGGCTTCTTTGGCCAGTTCGAGCTGGGCGCGGTAATATTTTTCTTCGGCGGGCGTCTGATCGTCGAACCCGATTTCGCCCACACCCACGACGCCTTCCTTGTAGATGAACAGGGGCAGGATTTCCATCACCTGTTCGGCCAGGCTTTCCTGATTGGCTTCTTTGGAGTTCAGGCCAATGGTGCAATAATGCCGGATGCCGAACTGCGACGCCCGAAACCGCTCCCAGCCAACAAGCATGGCGAAATAATCCCGGAACGAATCAATTCCCGAACGGGGCTGACCGAGCCAGAACGCCGGTTCGATTACGGCGACCACCCCAGCATCGGCCATGGCCTGATAATCGTCGGTGGTGCGGGAAATCATGTGAACGTGCATGTCGAAAAATGACATACCCTGAATGTTATCCAGAAACTGCATGGGCAAACTGTGTGGGGTTAAAGGGCTGATGAACGCGCCCACAAACGTAAAACCGGTTTTAGTAGAAATGGCTTAAATCAACCCAAAATATCCGAGCTTATCTCAACTATATAAGTACTCTATTCGTTTTATAGGAAATACAATGAACAACGTCATGAACAGTTTAACGCAAACAAAGAGGATCCGCTTCGGCAACATGCTTGCCCTGATGCTGGTGGCCGGTACCGCCCTGACGGCCTGTAAAGACAACGCCATCAATAACCTCAGCCCGCAGGACAGCCAGGTGTTTATCACCAACTACGACCGGACGGCCAACTTTGGTCAGTACCGTACCTTCAGCCTGCCCGACTCGGTACTTGTCCAGGCCAATAATCAGGCGCTAACGTCGGCCACGGCCACCGAACAGCAGTTTCTGACCAGTGTTGCCAACGGGCTCATCGGCCGGGGCTACACCCGCGTAACGGGCAGCCAGAAACCGGACCTGGGCGTGGCTGTTATCCGGGTAAATGATACCTACACCGGTGTCACCTCAACGCCGTACTCGTCGTATCTGTCTAATTCGTGGTACGGTGGCGGATATGGTTACGGCAGTGGTTACGGCGGATATTCACCCTATTACCCAAGCTATTACAGTTTTTACCAGGTTAGCGATAACTACTGGAATGTGCAGATTGTGGACCTGAAAAACAAGCCGGTGGGTACCACCGCTGCGCCCGCCGATTCGACGCAGTTAAACGTGGTCTACGACGCTGAAATCCGGGGCGAAGGTATTTTCGATGCCAATTCGGCGGATCAGACGGTCAACGCTATTTTCAGTCAGTCGCCTTATCTGAAGGCTATTCAATAACGAATCGACACCCATGAAAAAGATACTTTTTGTGGCCCTGATGGGCCTCACCACCATCGCCCACGCGCAGGATGGCGGCATTTTCGAGTCTGAGTTTAACCGCTACGTCACGTACAGTTTCTCGGCGCACTACGCCCTGAGTATGCCGTTGGGCGGTCAGCGTAATTATATTAACCAGATCTCGCCCGCTAACCTGGTGTTGCAGGGCGAAGCCATGTTTCCGGGTCAGTTCTCGCTTGGTTTCAAATCGGGTTACCAGTACGCGCAGCAGCGGGTACCGCGTCAGGTATATACCGTCGGCGACCAGTCGGTATCGGCGGTGCAGACCCGCACACTGAGCATTATCCCGGCTATGTTGACGGCGTCGTTCTATTTCACGCCCAACAACGCAGCCCTCCGGCCCTACGTGCAGATTGCCGGTGGCGGTGCCTACGTCGATGATACGCGGTATTACGGGGCGCTGGCCGACGGTACCAACGGATTCAAAGGGGCTTTTGCGCCCGCCATTGGCCTTAAGTATTACGGCAAAAAGGAGAAAGGGCTGGGGGGCGAAATTCAGGCGCAGTATCAGCAGATTGGCCTCAGTAACTCAGGTTTCGGCAACAGCCAGAGCCTGCTGATCTCGGCCGGATTGACGTTTAGAGGCTTCTAATGGCACGCGGATGAAACGGATGCCTGCGGCAGCTCGGATAAGGGCGGATAAAAAAAATTAAAAATCCGCCCTTACCCGCGCTGCGTCAGCATCCGCCTTATCCGCCGGTCCGCCGGTGCGGGACCATTGTTTCGATCATTTCCGGCACCGAACGCCCGGCCGCCCGACGCTCACTGGCATAGTCCAGCAGGGTTTGGGTGAGCCGGGCGTTCTGGCGTCGGTCGAGGCCGGTAACCTGCGACACGTCTTTATCGGTGAAAAACGCCTTCAGCACCAACTGATTCCAGGCCGGTTCGTCTAAATAGTCGGCGGGGTAGGGGTTGTGCAGCATGATGGCTGCCTGTACGTCGCCGATGTTGTTGCGGATGCCCTCGGTGGCCTGAAACCGCCAGGCTTCGGGGAACGCCAGCACCGGCAGGGCTGAGTACAGCGCGACGAGTTCGTTCATCTCGGCGGCTTTGAACAGTTCCGAGATGCGTCGGACGTAGCCCGTTTCGTCGTCGGCGGGCAGGATCAGCAGCCACCACACCCGCGCCAGCCGGTCCAGTGTCCAGTTCGTTACGTCAAAGCCGGACCGCAACCGATCCAGTTCCGTAGCCATTTGGGGAGAGACAACTAACACGCTTTTGTCGGTGAAACGGGGAATGGCCGTAAACGTTCGGTAAAAAGCGGCCGTTTGCAGTCCTTTCAGAAACGCATCGGCCTGTTGCCGCAGCCAGGCAACTGCTTTTTCCGAATCGGGTTGCTGCTGAATGAGTTGAAAGATAAGTTCACGCATGGTGGTTGAGTGGCGTACAAAGTCATTTAGCCTTTGGGTGAGCCTGGTCGTAGGTTTTCTTTAACTGTTCGATGCTGTTATGGGTATAAATCTGTGTGGCGGCCAAACTACTGTGTCCCAGCAAATCTTTGATCGCATTCAGGTCGGCCCCCCGGTTCAGCAGGTGGGTAGCGAAGGTGTGGCGCAGGACGTGCGGGCTTTTAATGGCTAAGGTCGTCACTAACGTCAGATACCGTTTCACGATGCGCTGAATCAGCACCGGGTAGGCGGCTACACCTTTATCACTGACCACAAAGTGTCCGGTATCATCGGCCATATTGCCAAATGTGGCCGTTTTCAGGGCCGTGTATTGCTCAATCAGCGTCAGCAGCGATGGCGTGAGCGGGACAATGCGGTGTTTGTTCCGTTTGCCGAGCACCGTAATGGTACGTTCGTACAGGTTTACATCGGTCGTTTTCAGGCCCGTCAGTTCGCTCAGACGGATACCGGTACCGTAGAGGAGTTCGAGAACTAATTTATCGCGGACACCGGCAAAATCGTCGGGGAAATCCAGGTCATCCAGCAACGTCTCCATTGGCTTTTCTTCCACGTAGACCGGAAGTTTTTTGCTGGTTTTCAGGGCCTGGATTTTCAGCGTCGGGTCGGTGGTGATGATCTTCCGGCGCATCAGAAAGCCGAAGAAACTCCGCAGCGTCGCGATTTTGCGGTTCACCGATGTTTTATCCAGGCCATCTTCGACCAATTTCACCACCCACGACCGAATCAGTTGATAGTCGGCCTGTTCGGGTGCGGTGCCGTCGAACTCCGTGTTCAAAAACGTGCCGAACTGCCCCAAATCACCCGCGTAGGCCGTCAGCGTGTGGTGACTCAGCCGCTTTTCGTAGCGGATGTGGTTCAGGAAATCAGCACCGGGACCGTGATTTATGGGATTGGACGGATTTTCCATGATTTTGTGAAGGTCGGGGTCATCGGGTTGACATCCGGTGATTTTTAATACTGGTAAAGCTAAACCCGAAAATCCCCTCTACGCGCACTAAGTTGAGTGCAGACAATAAAAAAGCAGTAAACATTGCTGTTTACTGCTTTTGCCTGCCGTGTGGCTCAAAAAAGCCTATTGCTCGTTGTGCGTGCCGTACATTTTCTCTTTGTAGGCTGCCCGAATCATCGTGTGCCGACGCTTAACCGACGGTTTTTCAAACGCCGTCCGCGACCGTAATGCGCGCAAAACGCCCGTCTTTTCAAATTTCTTTTTGAAACGCTTCAGGGCTTTGTCAATCGACTCG
>JBBQLG010000205.1:0-8301 GCA_038327655.1 Cytophagales bacterium | reverse complement strand
AGAAGCTGTCCATCGGCATCTTTGTTTCGGAGAGCCAGTTGTAAACCGGCCTGATAGAGTTTCCGGGCAGAGTCGGGCTGATGCAGGGATAACCAGGCGTTGCCAACCGACCAGCAGGCAACGGTTTGCCCGCGCAGGGTTCCCTCGCGGGCGGCTTCCTGCCAGGCCAGGTTGCCATAGTGAATAGCCTGCCGGTAATTCTGTAGGGCGTTGTACGACTGGCTCAGGTTGTTGAGCGCGTGATAGGGCCGGGATAACCGGAACGGCTGATGCGATTGCCGGGGCAGCAGCGGCAGGCACTGCAACAGGCAGTCCACCGCCCGCTGTGGTTGATGTCGGTCCGTATAAACCAATCCAAGCAGCATATAGGCATCGCCGATAAACTCAACTTCCCCTATCGTCCGGGCCATTCGGAACGTACTGTCGGCGTAGCGGAGGGCTTCGTCATAGAGGGCATTCTGGTCGAAGAGTTCAGCCTGGTAGGCCAGCCGTGCATACCGCGCTTTGGCAAGGTGAAACCGTTCGATCAGTGGCTGGCTCTTATCCAGATAATACTGTACGGAGTCGGCCTGTTCCTGCTCAATATACGCGCAGGCTAAACGTAGGCAGGTAGCAGCGAGTGCTGCCGACGGAGCACGGGTCGCCGAAACAACCCGCCGTAGGCTGTCGATAGCCGGTCGGCTCTGCGCTATGAGCGGAACTGGCCCCAGTCCAATCCATATCAACCCCCAAAACCCTATCCGTCTCATTGAAAGTTACCAGCAATGCCTGTTTGATGAAAGCCAAAAGGTAAGGCTATTTAACCAGACAAACTACTAACAATCAATGATTTCGACCTATAGCCCGATTGAACCTTGAGTGTCGTTTGTCGGCGACGAACGGCGTTGAGCGATGACTGAGTGCTTTATATAGTCGGGGGATAGTAGTTGGGCGAATAAGCTGGCATGGCTCCTCATCAGAACAATATCTTTGGGTAGAGGTGCAGTAGGCAGCTCATAAACCTTAAACCGTATGAAACCAATGGATAATCAACTTGTAACGCCCCGGCGTGAGTTTCTGGGCGCATTCACCACCGGCGTCGCCACCCTTGGTTTAGCGGCCTTCGAGAACCCACAACCGGCCCTTGCCGAACCTACGGCCAGCGGCAATATTGGCGATGCCGATGCCTGGTTCAATACCATTAATGGTAAGCACAGGGTCGTTTTTGATGCAACCCGTCCTCATGGGCTTTTCCCTTTTGCCTGGCCGCGTGTATTTCTGATGACCAACGGGGCTACAGGAACCCCAGAAGCAGAGAATAGTGTGGTGGTGGTGCTACGTCACGACGCGATCCCCTATGCATTTGAAGATCGGTTGTGGGAAAAATATAAGTTTGGTGATGTATTTAAAGCTGACGACCCAGCTACGAACAAACCGGCCACCCGCAATCCGTTCTGGCAGCCCAAGCCGGGCGATTTCAAGGTGCCGGGAGTGGGCAATGTGGCCATTGGCATCAACGAATTGCAAGCCAGTGGAGTCAAATTCTGCGTTTGCGACATGGCCATGACAGTCTACAGCACCGCTTTGGCGCAGGGCATGAGCCAAAAGCCGGAGGACGTGAAAAAAGACTGGATGGCAGGGGTGTTACCGGGTATCCAGGTGGTTCCGTCGGGGGTTTGGGCCTTGGGGCGGGCGCAGGAGAAAGGCTGCTCCTATATTTTCGCGGGCTAAGAAGCTATTCATTCCCTTCGGCGGGGGCTATGTGGGCGGCACGCCAATACATTGTGCCACGCATTCTCGATCCTATTTTTTGGCATACTCCCTGGCAAATCGATAAGGCACCAGCAGTCATGCTGCTGGTGGCCTGCCCTTTATAAATAAACGATTAAGCCACATAAAGCCACAGACACACCATGAAACAGCGACTACTATCCAACACAGTCAACACCATAAGCCGCCTAACCGTACTGCTGCTGTTGGTATTCACCAGCGCAGGGGCGCAAACCAAAACGCCCTATGTAGTGCCCCGTTTTGAGGGAGTCTTCCAGCTCGATGGTGTGCCTGATGAGCCGGGCTGGAAGGCGTTACCCGCTCTGCCAGCAACTATGCACATCCCCACCGTTGGGGCCGAGCCAACCGAACGCACCGAATTCCGAATAGCCTACGACGATGCCTTTCTGTACGTTGCGGGCTGGCTATACGATAGCAATCCGGCAGGTATTCAGTCACTGTCCTTCAAACGGGATGAATTAAGCGCATCTGATTGGTTTGGCATTGGCTTAGACACCTTTGCCGACAGAGAAAACGCGCTGGCGTTCTACACTTCTCCAGCGGCTAACCGATGCGATTATAGCAATAAGAACGACGCACAGGGCGACGACTGGATCAGCCCCAGTTGGAATACGTTCTGGTACTGTGCTACCAGTCGAAACGCCGAAGGCTGGTTTGCCGAGTTTAAAATCCCCCTGTCGAGCCTGCGCTATCAGGATGTGAACGGGCGCGTCACAATGGGCCTGAACATGAATCGCCGGATTGCCCGGAAAAATGAGTACATCACCTACCCGGCCATCTCGAATCAGTGGGGATTTACGAGCCAGTTCAAGCCCTCGCAAATGCAACCTATTGTTTTTGAGAATCTTACCCCCCGTAAACCTGTTTATATTACGCCCTACCTCCTGACAGGTGTCAGTTCGCAGCCCCAACTAAACGACGCACATACCGCCTATACGATCCAGCATTTACCCACCTACAACGCTGGGCTGGATATGAAGTTTGGCCTGACCAGCAACCTGACCGCCGACCTAACCATCAATACCGATTTCGCCCAAGTCGAGGCCGATGATCAACAGGTAAACCTAACCCGGTTCAACTTGTTCTTCCCTGAAAAACGGCTATTTTTTCAGGAGCAAGCCAGCATCTTTACGTTCAGCTTCGGTGGCACTAACCAACTCTTCTATAGCCGACGGATTGGCCTGAACAACGGGCAGCAGGTACCCATTCTGGCTGGTGCCCGCGTAGTTGGGCGCGTCGGGCAATGGGATGTAGGTGCTCTGGCGATGCAAACGCGGCCTACTGGTGATTTATCCGCCGAAACGATGAACGTGGTACGGCTGCGTCGGCGGGTGTTCAATCAAAACTCCTACGTCGGCCTGATGACTACTACCCGTATCGGTGCTGATGGCCAGTCGAATCTGGCCTATGGACTGGATGCCATTCTGCGGCTCTACCAACAAAATTTTCTGAGTATCAACTGGGCGCAAACCTTCGACCATGCTGCTTCCACATTCGCTGATTCAAGCCGACAGATGAACTCATTTTTCGACCTGGCCCGCTGGCAGGTACGCTACGAGAAACGCACACTGAACGGCTTAGGCTACGACCTGAGCATAGCGCGGGCAGGACGCAGCTATGTACCCGGCTTAGGATTCGAGTCACGGCAGGACTATACCCGCTTCGGCGACCGGCTGTTCTGGGGGTGGTTACCTGGCCAACCGTCATCCCTGCTGAACCATCAGGTGAGTGTTTATGGCTACGCCATTCTGCGGAACGACGATGGCCGGGCCGAGTCGGTGGAGGTATCACCGGCCTGGGATGGCCTGTTCAAGAAGGGGCATAGCGTTCAGGTCAAATTTCGAAACGCTTACGAGCGGTTGCTGCATCCACTTCTACTGGCAGACAATGTCCAGATACCAGCCGGGCCGTATCATTTCCGAAGTATCTATGGCTTACTCACTACGCCCTTCAGCCAGCCCCTTAGTGCGCGCTTTGAAGCTGAAGCTGGCGGCTTTTACAACGGGTCACAGGTATCGGTAGGGCTGAGTCCGGTCTGGGCCGTATCACGCTATCTGGAACTAAGCAGTTCTGTGCAGTGGAACCGCATCAGCCTGCCCACGCACCCTTCTGCAACTGATGTGCTGGTCGGTCAGCTTCGCACTAAAGTGTCGGTGAACGTCCGGGTATCGGCTGAAGCCCTGGTTCAATACAACAGCGTGGCCCGGTTGATGGCTTCCAACATCCGCTTTCGCTACAATCCTCGCGAGGGCAACGACCTTTATATCGTCTTCAACCAGGGAACCCACACGGGCGACCTCAGCAACGGGCTGCTGTCCACCGAAGTTCTGCCGTTCCGACTGAATAACCGCACCCTGGTACTGAAATACACCTGCACGTTTGTGCGCTAAAGCCGAACTTAGTCGGATTTTTTATACGAACGGTAACCGTTTTTTCCACCCAATTGGCCCCGTATCCAGTTTTATCGACCAGCCTTTCCATGTTGCCGGTCAAGGCTATTCGTCGCCGACAAACAGCAGAAAAACGACCCTATATGGCATTGAACTATACCCATTCGTCGTTTGCCGACTCCACCCCTGATTCAGTCGAATAAGCCTGCGCAGCTTGATTTGGGCGACTATTTTTGAATCAACAATCCGGCACGAAGCCGGAGGAATAACTCAAAAACTAACTATCGTCATGAACGGCAACACCTTATCCACTCGCCCGTTTGCATTTGCTCTTGCATCGCTGGTATGTCTCGGCATAACGGCCACCTCGCTCCAGGCCCAGACCTTTGCCGGGCGGGCCGTCCTCAACGCCCAGCCCGGCAGTTTACGGGCCAGCATTTACCCCGTTATTAACTCATCCATGATTAGGGTCGATTTCGCCCACGCTGGTTCAGGAGCCGTTCGGATTCAGATCTGGGATGAACAGGGGCACGTTTGGCATGAGCAGTTTGAATACATACGCCAGTACAAAGGGCATTTCGACCTGGCGGGGTTGCCCGCCGGAGCCTATCGGGTTAGTCTGCAAACCAACGACGCACGATACACGCAGCAAATTCAGATTGCCCCGCCCGTAACGGCACAGGTCAGCCTGATCAACGATCAGCCAGCCAGCGAACCCGTCGCCCAACGACTGGTAGTAAACCAGTAATGAAACTTCTGATTCATGATTAACTGAATTGATTGCCTGAACGACTGATTTTGCCCGTTATCGTTCATGCTCTACAAAGCTACTCACCCGACAGTCTGAACCGGAAGCCTGCCGGTTGTCAAATCAACCTTACCGGCTGAAGCCGAAAGCAGCGTTGATTTGACAACCGGCTCTTTTTGCGCTAATTTGCAGCCGTATGGAACGTAATGACATTCGGTGGGAGCAACGGTTTGCCAATTTTAAAAAGGCACTGGCAAAATTAGTCGAAGTAGCCAGGTTAGAAACAATTGATGACTTATCGGAACTTGAGCGTGAAGGGCTAATTCAGCGGTTTGAATACACCTATGAACTGGCCTGGAAAACTCTTCAGGATTGCCTGCGGTATAAAGGTTATGTGGATATAGCAGGCCCTACCCCTGTTTTAGAGCAGGCTTTTCAGGATGGGTATATTACTGATGGAGAAGGATGGCGACGCATGAAAAAGTCTCGTGAATTAACACCCCATACGGACAACAGCGATACGGCCGACGAAATTGCAAAGTCTATTCATCACGAGTATTATCCGCTTCTGCAACAATTGGAGGTGAGTCTGGAAGAGGATCGATCTGGCAATCAACTCTCCTTGTTTAAATGATGTAATATGGTTTACCGAACGAGCTTATACAGCAGATAAGTCGGGTGTTTCGTCAGCATCCAGCCGTGAGTCAGGTTATTTTATTTAGCTCACGGGCGATGGATAGCTATCGGGAGGGTTCCGATATTGATCTTGCGGTCGTAAGCGACGCACTACCTTATCGAGAACTACTTGATATTTAATCTCAATTAAGCGACCTTGGGTATCTATATACATTTGATATACACCATCTGGCCCGTGTGAAAAACTCAGATTTACTAGCCCACATAGCGCGGATTGGTCAGCTACTATATACGTCTGAAAATCCTCCTCTCGCCAGCTAAAGGCATGGCTTAGGTATAGGGTTTATAAAACCCTATTGACTGGAACCCTGTCATGCTTCACCAGCCAGGGGCTGATTTCGAGGCAAGTATTGATTTTCTGACATCACGGCGTACTTTTATCGGTCTAACTTATTCCGTACAATCAGAAAAACCAGTGTAATCAGTGGTTCAGAAACCCCGCTTCGACGATATTTTTATGGAATTGGCCGTCAACCTGGCCCGACGGTCGCACTGCATCAAGGCGCAGGTAGGGGCGGTACTCACCCGCGATACCCGGATTATCTCCATCGGCTACAACGGCCCCCCCGCTGGCACCCACAACTGCGATGAAGAGTTCCCGGAGGCAGGTTGCCCCCGCGATAGCAAAGGCTCGTGTTCACTGGCCCTCCACGCCGAGCAGAACGCCATTTTGTATGCCGCCAAAAATGGGGCCGATATGGAAGGGGCTACGCTCTACATCACCCTCTCGCCCTGCATTGCCTGCGCCCGCATCATCTACAGCATGAAAATCAGCCGCGTGCTGTATCTGAACTCCTACGCCCAATACAAAGGGATTAGCAGCGACGAAGGGGTCGATTTTTTACAAAAGTTCGGCGTGATTGTTGATCGCTACCAGCCATGAACATTCTGGCCCATGCGTACCTCTCCGACCATAACGACGCGCTGCTGATTGGTAATATCCTCGGTGATTTTATTAAAGGAAACCCCTCTCACCCTAAAAATGGGCTGCTGCCAGGCGAGATTATGGGTATCCGGCTGCACCGGGCCATCGACCAGTTTACCGATGCTCACCCCGATGTGGTGGCTGTGAGAGCCCTGCTCCACCCCCGCTGCCACAAGTACGCAGGCGTAGCCGTCGATGTGTTTTTCGATCATTTTCTGGCGCGGGATTTTACCCCCTTATCGGGCGAGCCGCTCCCCGACTTTGTGGCTTACGTCTATCGCACCCTGCAAAGCAAGCAAAGTCGGCTACCCCCCGCAGCCGTCAGGATGACGACTCACATGGTGCAGCACGACTGGCTTACCAATTATCAATACGTCGAGGGCATCGACCGCTCCCTAAAGGGTCTATCGCGCCGAACGCGTTTCCCCTCAGGCTTAGATACGGCTGTTATCGACCTGAAACTGCATTACGACCGCATTGGCGAGCATTTTGCCCAGTTTTGGCCCGCACTGGAGGCCCAGATGGCGCAGGTACGGACAGACCTATTGCTCGCCCTCCGGGCCTGAGTAGTGTATTGTCTCAACCAGCATCCTGCTGGTTGCACGAAAAAAGTAACAGACAGCAGGATGCTGGTTGAGACAACTAATTTACGCGTCCGGGCTGCTGTTTTGCCGCTCGATATGGCTGGCACCGGAGGTGTTCGAGTCTAAATCGCGCACCTGCCCCATGTCGGCATGGCTAGCTCCAGCGGCATCTACTTTGGCGTGGTCAATCACCATCTCGGTGGCAGTCAGGGTGCAGGCTCCGGTGAGGCCAGCATCCAGATCGTCGGCCCGACCTTTCAATACGGCCTTTGAGGCTCCTACCAGATCGACCGATAGCCTGCCCACCTCGCCATTCAAAAGGGCTTTACTAGCTCCGGTCAGTTCCAGGTCGAGGTCGTTTAATTTGCTAAAGCCCGTGATATGTGCATTACTGGCCCCGGTTAGTTTCAGGCTTTTTACCGCAGGCAAGGTAATAGTCAGGCCAATCCGGTCGTGGTTATGCCAGTTGAATAACTGGTTTTTCATGGAGACTATCAGCGTATTGCCGACGGTTTTCACGCTCATCTCGTCTAAATCATCGTCGCTGCCATCGGCGGTTACTTTAAAGCTATCGCCCTTCACCACCCGTACGGCAAAGGCACCGCTCACATCCAGGTTTGTAAAATTGGCCACATCGAACTGTCGCTTGATGGCTCCTTCGGTGCTAACATCCACTTCGTCGTTACCTTCCTCGTCCATTGTCAGTGCCTTTGCCTGCTCGTCGGTCAGAATTCTAACCTCACGGGGAAAGTTCAGACAAACCAATTCGTCGTTCTTCGTGAATTTCCAGATACTCTTCTCCATCCGGTCGAACTCCTTGCTCGTAAAATCATTCCGAATAAACTCGGCAAAGTCTTTAGTCATCCGAAAGGTTTTTTCATAGGGAATATTCAGAGTCATCTCAATATCCTGCCCCCGAAACCGCGCACCTTTGGCCAGTTCCATCCCATCATCGAACCGCAGTACCGAATCGCGGTGGATAAAGCCATAGCTGATGGTACGGGCGTTGGCCTCTGCATCGGCCCGGTTGCGGCCCTGCGCCTGAAACTCCTTATCGAGTTTCAGTTGAGTGCCTTCGTAACCTTTCAGTATCAGGCCCGGTCGATTGTCGTAGTCGGCGTTGATGCGGTGCAGATCGAGCAGGGGGGTTCCTATGGGAGCAATCAGCACGGTTTCCTCCATGCGGGC
>JBBQLG010000204.1:0-8544 GCA_038327655.1 Cytophagales bacterium | reverse complement strand
GTACTCGTGGTACTCGAACTGCTTTTCGTCGGTTTGCTGCAAGCCAAACGACTCTAAGCTGATGATGAGTTTATACCGTTTAAACCCACTGCGGACAAATGGCGTGGCTGCGGCTCCGTCGCTGCTGGTAAAGCTGCTGCGTGAGCCATCGGCGTGTTCTTCGTAGCGGTTACCGTCGTTGAGTTCAAAAACGAGGTAGGTATTGTCCTTGTCGGTATACATCCGGCCCGATTTTGCCAGTGTCACTTCCTTATTCCCCGATTCGATACCCGACACCGGGTGTTTATAGATGATCAGATTCCGCAGGATACCGCTTTCCTTATCTTTCCTGTCGACTTTAATACTGTAGCCGGGCAGATCATTATAAAAAATACCTTCTTTAATATTGAGCGAAGCCTTGGACGATTTGATGTCGTAGAGCAGGCTGTAGCCTTTCAGGTTGGCCCAGGGCGCGATGTTGTTGTTGAACCAGAAAGAAAAACAGGCAATGATAGCCGCCACAACCATTAGTGGGCGCATGGCGCGGATGAGTGAGATACCGGCACTTTTGAGGGCAGTCAACTCGAAGAATTCGCCGAGGTTGCCAAACGTCATCAGCGAGGAGAGTAATGTCGCCAGGGGCAGGGCCGTCGGGATGGTGACGATGGCGAAGAAAAAAATCAACCGTCCGAAGGTAAGCAGATCGAGGTCTTTCGAGACCAGATCTTCAATGTAAACGATGATGAGTTTCATCAGAAAGATAAAAACCACAACCGCCAGCGTCATGAAGAAAGGCCCCCAGAACGAGTTCAGTACCAGTTTATCAATCTTTTTCATGGTTTATGTTTTCGGGTTTTCGTGCCGGTGTTTCACCAGGGAAACGACGTAAACACCAAAAAACGTAAACCCATTTATCAACTGCCCACAATCTCTTTGAGCTTATCCAATAACCCGTTCCACATGGAGTTTAGTTCGTCGGGGTCGGTGGTGGCGGAGTAGTCGGTGATGCGCAGAAACGTGGATTGGGTTAGCTCGCTGACATCGACGCGAAAGTCAACGTAGCTGTTCTCGGCACCATCGGGATCGGGGTCGAGAAACTCGAAGCGGACGCCTTTGTTCTGCCGCAGGGATACCTGCCGGGCGAGGTGACTTTCGTTATCCCAGTAAAAGTCGAACTTGTTTTCGGAGAGGACATTGACGCGGGCGGCAAACCACTGCGAGAGACCGGAGGCCGTGCTGACGTAGGGAAACAGCATTTTGGGAGATGCCCGCAATTCATACTCGGCGACAAATTTATATTTCTCCATATCAGCGCATTAACGTAAAAGTGGCACCGGCTGCGGGGGAACAGAAAACCCGGTTTTGGCAAAGATAAGCGAAAATAAATGCGAAAATCAACCGGCTTTCGTTGGGCCGAACGCCTTTTTTTGTACTTTTGTGAACGGTTTCGGCGGGGTAGCTCAGATGGTTAGAGCGTAGGATTCATAACCCTAAGGTCGGCAGTTCGATCCTGCTCCCCGCTACACACTAAGCGGCCAATCAATTGATAAACAATTGGTTGGCCGCTTTTCGTTTTGTTTGGGCACAGGCGATAACAATACATTGTTCGGTTTCCGGCTTGTGGGGGAGTAGATCTGCGATAAAACAGGGCAGGCTATACCGGGTTTGGTTCGATGAGTGGAACTGTCCGGCCGACCATCATGAAAAGACGCGGAGGTTGTTGCCATTCAGTTCGGTTTTGTAGACGGTTAGGCCCCGGCTGCCCCAACTGTTCAGTCCCTTGCCCGTTGTATCGAACCGGGCACCGTGCAGGCTGCAGAAAAATTCATTGTCCAGAAAGTACACTTCTTCGCGGGCTTCGTGCGAGCAGGTATGCGTAGCGGCTACGTAAGTACCCAGCCGCGAGCGGGCTACCACCACGCCGTAAGTGATTATAAAGCCATTGGGTCTGCTTAACGCCAGCAGGCTGGGCTGGCTGAGGTCGAGCGTAAAATCGACTGGCCCCAGGTTGGCCGCACCAACGTCCGTTTTAGAGCAGCCCGTCAGCAGGGTCATCAGGGCTACCCCGCCGAAACCAGCTGATTTTAAAAAGTCTGTACGGGTCATGTTTGGGTGGGGGTTAGTCTTCGCGGGTTCCGTTAACGGTTAGAACTGAAACAGAACCCTGGCCCGCAGCCCCAGCGAAACCGGGTTAACGGGATCGGGTAGCTTTTTGGCGGGGGTGGTCAGCACCGGCCCGGCCTGAAACACCAGGTGCCGCCAGCTTTTTTCAAGCCCTGCGGCCACGACATAACTCGTGAACAAACTATTGGGCGGTGCGGGCGGGGTAACGCTGGCATTGTAAAACTCGCGGGGCGACCGTCGGTATGTGAACGTGATAGTTCCCCGAGTAGCGACCACAAAATTGACCCCGGCCGAGGGCAACAGGGCAAAGCCACCCGGCAGGGGTACCCGATAGGTCAGGTTGACGGGAATTTGCCAGAGTGTCATCTGCCGGTTGATGTCCAGAATGTCGTGGCGCGGGTCGATGCCGGGCGCATATTCCCGGCGAAAATCGTGCGCCGTTTTGTCGTCGAATTGCTGGTCGGTGGTAAAATGCCCCCCCTGTAAATCAACGTGGTCCAGTCCGATGCCCAGCGACCAGTGACGACCGGCCAGCACTT
This sequence comes from Cytophagales bacterium, assembly GCA_038327655.1. Lineage (GTDB taxonomy): Bacteria > Bacteroidota > Bacteroidia > Cytophagales > Spirosomataceae > JBBQLG01. Next base: position 5,902 of record JBBQLG010000204.1, on the reverse strand, counting down.
CGCTGTACAGGCCGATTACTGTCTGTACACTACCAAGCTCGCCCGTTGCGCCCAGTCGAACCCGAATACCACCCGGTAGGGGGCGGCTGCTGGCAGCCTCGGTTGGCATCGCCTGCGCAACGGTCGTTGGCGTAGCCGTCGTGGCGGGGAAGAGCGACCGAATCCGCCGGATGCGCCGGGCAATGCCTTCGACGTAATACGCCGAATCGAGTTGCAGCGGTCGCCCGGTTAATAGCGGAATAGAGACTGATTGACGCGCCATCGGTTCCGTAGCCTCCGTCAGAGGAAGTGCCGACGGTTGACCCGAACGCTGACCCGACTGCGTAATAAACTGACCGGCATTTCTTTTGCCCGACGAGGGTATCCTATCGCTTTCCGACCCCTGACCGACCAGTCGTTGCCCGGCATTTCGTTGCCCGGCCTCTCGTTGCCCGGCCTCTCGTTGCCCGGCCGGTTGCGGTTCGGTACGGTCCGTTATCACGGCATGAGCGGTAGTGAGGTGAGTAGCCGTTGCCACCGGGTTGTCAGCGGACGAATTGACTTTGGCTACCGCGTCACGATGGGGCATTGCGGCACTACCGGACCGGATAGTCACGTCTGGCGTCGACTCGGGTGATGCTATTCCCGACGCACCGGTGCGGGTTGACGGCACCGGCGGGGTAGACAGGAGCGATTCATCAACCGGGACGTTCGTTGCCAGTGACCCGTCAGTCCGTCGGCGGGTGACCGGAAAACGGCGGGCATCGGCTTTGCTGTCGGTTATATTGGGCAGGCCCGGCTCCAGACTCATCCGCGTATCGGTCGGTGAAATCCGTTCCCGACGCTGCGTTTGAACGGGTAGGATTCCAGTCGACCGGATGGCTGAGTTGCCGGTGAGCACCGGTTGACTGGTGGCTACCTGGTTGGCCGATGGAGAAGCAACGGGTTGAGTAAAGGTTGTTACATAGACCGTATCTTTTTTGGTTTTGGACTGAATGAGTTGAGACTGCGTGGTTTCGAGCCGGGCAACGGTTTGGCTGAGTGTTTGTATGGACTGCCTGAGTTCCTGATTCGTGTGAAACTGCCAGATGGTCGAGAGCAATACGCCGGTTACCGCAGCGGCAGCGGCCAGGGGCATAAGCCAGGTGGTCGCACCGGTCCAGGCGGGTGGGTAGCCGTGGCGGTGCATAAACGACTGCATGTGCCCCCAGTCGCGTTCCCGAAAGGCTGGCTCGATGCTTTCCAGCTTTCGGCGAATGGCTTCGTCAAATTTATCGGTCTTCATGATAGCGGGACGATTGAGTGTGTGATGCGAACAGGTGCGGGTAGGTGGCTTTGATGGCCCCCTGCAGGCGAATCCTCGCCCGGAGAAAGTGCGACCGAACGGTGGCTTCGTTTACCTGCAGAACGTCGGCAATTTCCCGCAGCGAATACCCGTCGACCACGTGCATCGAAAACACGGTGCGGGGCGTCAGGGGGAGTTGCTGTACCAGGGCCAGAATTTCGTCGGCCGCCATGCGGTCAATAGCGTTTTCGTCGAAGGGAACATCGTAGCCCGGTCGGTCCGGCCCGGTATCCGAGCCGTTGCTGTGCTGCAGGGGCGTGGTGTCGAGTTTGTGGTATTTGCGGTGGTAACTGATGGCCGTGTTAATGACAATCGTCCGCAGCCAGGCCTTGAAAGGTAATGTCGTGTCGAACTGGTGCAGGTGCTGAAAGACCTTCAGGAAACTCTCGTTCAGCACATCTTCGGCTTCGTCGACCGAGGCCGTATACCGCAGGCAGACACTTTTGGCGTACCCGTAAAACTGTTTGAACAGCGTCCGCTGTGCCTGCGCGTTGTTGTCGCGGCAAGCTTCAATGACCTGTTCGAGGTCGTTCTCGGCAAACGAAGGTCGCTTTCGGAACAGCACAGTGACGAGGAGTTAAATGAACCGTAGATCAATACAGAAGGTATACGCGGAAAAGACACCGGGTGTTGCAACCCATTGGCATAATTTGTGGTCTTGGCTTGCAGGACGCGTTGAGCGTTGTTGCAACGGCGGTTGTTGTTACGGCGTATGGACCTTTAAAAACCGCAAAACGGGTTTAGCTGCTTTTGACGTGAAAAAATTTAATGTATTGGTCCTGGGAAGTCGTCATGTGTACGGACAAGGCGTGGCAGACGGTGAATCGTTTGTGGCGCAACTGTCGCGCCGGTTGTGCCGCGAGGGGTTGAGCCTGTCCGTAGAGTGTCACGCCCCGGTGTCGATGGATAGCATGGCGGCACTGCTGCCCCGTTTGCCCCTCCGCCAGTACGACCTCATTGTGCTGCAGGCCGGGCACGAGGAACTGCTGCACACGACGGCAATCGGTGCGTTATTGTCCGGAAAGCCCCCATCCCCCGTCTGGTGTGAACCTACCGTTGACGGTACCGAAACCGGCAGACGGCCCACTGCGCGCGGTATTGACTGGTTGGGGTATATGAGCACTATGCTTGACTTAACGCTGCTCCGGGCCGTTGCCGCCATCGTGGGTATTCCCCGGTTGCAGCAAACCCGGCGGGCCTTGCGTACGATCCTGGACAGCCTGCAACCGTACGGCCATAATGTGGTGTTGCTGACACCGTTTCCGCATCAGGACGCCGTCAGCGGCTGGCTGCGAAAGCAGGGCCGGGCTATGTTTCTGGAAGAAGGAAGCCGTGCTTTCATGCCTGTTTTTGATGCGCACGCCCTGCTGAACATGGGTGACGTCTGTTTTTTGACCGATAACTCCGCCCGTCTCAACGCCGTCGGGCACGAAGTATTGGGTAGTGCCCTGTACGATTTCTACCGGATTGGCACCACCGTTGTCGATGATTTCTCCAGTTTCCGGCGGTACAGGTAAGGCTATTTTCGGCACGGGGGCGGGGATTTCCCCGGAAATTGGGTTGTATTGCATCCTCATTTGACCCCGGCTTCCGCATGGCCCCGCCCGCTACACTTCCCCTTTCGGTGGTACTGATTACCTACAACGCCGAACGTACGCTGCATCAGACGCTGACCGCTGTAATCGACTGGGCCGGCGAGGTAATAATCGTCGATTCGGGCAGTACGGATGCTACCCTGACCATTGCGCGGCAATTTGGCTGCCATGTCTACCACCATCCTTACACGGGTCAGGGTCCCCAGAAACAAGTGGCCGTTGCCAAAGCAACGCACGACTGGGTGCTGCTGCTGGATGCCGATGAGACCTGCGATGCGGTACTTCAACAGGCCATACAGTGGGCGTTTGCCGACCAGCCCAACCGCACAACCGCGTTTACGCTACCCCGCAGCCTGGTTTTTCTGGGTCGGCTGATGCAGCACAGCGGCCAAAACCGACGGCCTATTTTGCGGCTTTTTAACCGGGAGCACGGCCGGGTAAATGATGCCGCAGATCACGAAACGATTGAAACGTCCGGTCCCGTCGTGGCCCTCCGTGGAGAACTGCGCCACGATAGTTACGCATCGCTGCACGACTACCTCGACAAGTTGAATCTGTACACGTCGCGCGGGGCAGAAGCTATGGCCCGGGCCGGTCGCCGACCACCTGTTTGGGTATTGCCGTTCCGCTTCCTGTTCACGTTTTTGTTGATTTACGTTGTCAAAGGCGGTTTTCTCGATGGGTTCCCCGGTTTCATCTGGGCATTTCTGTCGGCCGTTTCGCCAATCGTAAAATACACGAAGCTGTACGAGTTGAACCGGACAAAGTAAGTCTATCATACCGCTTAATAAATATACATGTTAATTTTTTGTTAACGAATGCAGCATATCCATTTACTTTACTTTATTGCATTGGATATAAACACCTGCTCCAATGACAACAGTTTCTCTCCTCACCCTGATAGGTTGCTTAGCGGCACCTGTCAAATCAAGTAACCATGAGATTACCCCCCCCCCCCCGTTCCCCGGTAACTTATACTGAAGTGACCAAAATCTGTTCCGTGCGTTCAGCACCGGCAATGGCATCGTATGAAGGCCATTTGGATGGTGCCGCCTGCGATGGTTTTGCTGGTTGGGCACTTGATCGTTCCCAGCCGAACGTCTCGATCAATGTTACAATTTTTATTGACGGCAACGCTGTAGGAACGGTATTGGCGAACGGTTACCGCGCTGATATTGCCGCTTACGCGGGCGACAACGGCATGCACGGGTATTACTTGGACTTTCCGGCGCAGTACAGAGATGGCAATACGCATGCGGTGACCGCCCGGTACACCGGCAGTAGTCAGGAACTGGGCAGTACGCCCAAATCAGTGAATTGCCCCGGCTCCGGCACTCCCAATCCAAACCCCAATCCGAATCCGAACCCCAATCCGAACCCTGGAACGCCCACGTCGCTCAATCCCTACAGTGGCGATGCGTATTTCATCAATGGTGTGGTGGGGATTGGTACCACTAATGTTGGCGACCGCAGTGCATTGTTATCGGTAAAGGGTAAAATCAGGGCGCAGGAAATCCGGGTCGAAGTCGGCAACTGGCCCGACTATGTGTTTGCGCCGGGCTATCGGCTCCGCCCGCTTTCGTCGGTCGAAACGTATCTGAAACGGTATCGTCATTTACCGGGCATGCCCGCTGCCGCCGAAATCGAAAAAGAAGGGGCCTCGCTCGGTGAGTTGAATTCCCGATTGGTACGGCACGTCGAAGAACTGACACTACACGTAATCCGGCTGGAAAAACAACTTCAGCAACAACGCCCGCGCCCGGCTATTGGTAAAAACTCTCACGCAAACCAGCCACTCCGATGAACGCACCCGCTCTTATAAAATGGGTGGCGGTGCTGGTACTGCTAACGTTTGTTAGCGCCAGCGGCCCTTCCCCCGCCCCCGCAAAGGGCCACAGATTAGTGGATTGGACAAGTGTCGACGAGCAAAGTGGCCGCTGTCGGTTTAGTTTTCCCGGTGGATACCGCCGGGAAACGCAAACCGATCAGGTGATTTACTCGGTCGATAGTGATAATCTGTCGTATCAGATGCACTACTTTAATACGGCCAATGTGGAACCCATCGGCGGGGCAAACGCCCCGGTGCTGGCTCAACCAAGATCGGTTGACCCCGCCACGGAGCGACTAAATCAGTATGCTACGCTGCTGGCGCAGGCCACCAACGGGCAGGTAGTGGCGCAGTACGTGATCTATGTATCGGGGCGGCAGGGCCGCGAGGTTGAACTGACGTACACTGAACCGGAAGGCGATCAGACCATCCGAATGCTGTCCCGTTTTTTCTGGCAGAACGACATGATCCACGTCTTTTCGGTATCGGCTCCCACGCAGTACACGAATACTTTGCTGGATGCCCGCAACACGTATTTCAATTCGATTCAGTTTTATTAACCGCCCCTTTTATGAGATGGACCAAAAAATGGACGGCCTACGGGCTGTTATTGACCCTGCCCGCGTTGGTAGGCGGGTGCTGGGGCAAATGCACAAGCGATTTGTTGAGTGCAGAGAAACGGGCCTACTTCATGGACTTCAAGGCGGGTGATTACTGGATATATCGCAACGTGCAAAACGGTGATCTGGACTCAGTGTATTTTGTTTCGCAGACCATTCGGTCGGAAAACAAGACGCCCAGTTGCATACAGGAGTCCGCTGTTATTCAGCTAAAGGGTATTGCCAAAATGCTGACCTTTTCGTATATAATTCAGGGGTGGGATGGAACTATGCAGATTGACGCTCAGTCCGCAATTGGTTTTTACGGCGATTACAACATAGATGTTCAAAAACCAGAGAAAATTGCCAATAGAACTTACCCGCAAACAGTATCTACTCTTCATTGCTGCGTGGCGGGATCGAGCTGTAGTAATTTCTGCGATGGAACGTATATGCGTTTCAATCGGCTGGTTTTCTCCAAATCAGTTGGTCTTGTTCAGTGGGATGCTATTCGACATCCAAAATATGGTACGGTCACTTACGAACTCATTCGCTC
>JBBQLG010000203.1:0-8585 GCA_038327655.1 Cytophagales bacterium | reverse complement strand
CAACTAACGCGGCTCCCCATAATTGGGGAGCCGCTTTGGTATGTTTACTTCACCGGCAACGTTTACCGACCGCCTACCGCCGTTTTGCCCGATGCGCTCTGTTCCATGTAGTTCACCGTCAGGTGGCAGAGCGATTTCATGCCCAGTATAAAACAGCTTTCGTCGATCCGGAAATCAGGGGTGTGGTGGGGAGCTGCGGTATCGGCTTTTTGACCCTTCGTCATGCCGCCGAGGAAGTAGAAAAAGCCCGGCACCTTCTGCTGATAAAAGGAAAAGTCTTCGGCACCGGTTACGGCAGGGGCCGTTTTTACATTATCCTTACCGGCCAGCGTCTCCAAAGAGCCAATCATCTGCTCGGTCAGTTTTGGGTCGTTGTACGTAATGGGGTACATCACATTGATCTCCACATCGGCTTTAGCCCCGGCACTTTCGGCAATATTTACGGCAATCTCATTGATACGCCGGTGAATGGTCTGTTGCATCCCGGCGTCCAATGACCGGATGGTACCGATCATATTTAGTTCTTCCGAGATAATGTTCTGCCGAATACCCCCGTGAATGGCACCTACCGTCACCACGGCGGCATTATCGGTCAGGGGGAGGTTACGGCTGACAATGGTTTGCAGGCCCATCACAATCTGCGACGCCGTGACAATGGGATCAACCCCGCCCCATGGCTGGGCACCGTGGGTTTGTTTACCCGTTACTTTGATGGCGAACTCATCCACGGCTGCCATCGTCGCGCCGGACCGGTATTTGATGGTGCCTACTTCGGTAGAAGAATTGATGTGCAGGCCGAAAATAGCATCGACTTTCGGGTTTTCCAGTACGCCTTCTTTCACCATCAGTTTGGCACCGCCCTCTTCGCCTTTGGGTGCCCCCTCTTCGGCGGGTTGGAAGATAAACTTCACCGTTCCTTTCAGGTCGCTTTTCACGGATACTAGCACCTCAGCCGCGCCCATGAGCATGGCTACGTGCGTGTCGTGCCCGCAGGCGTGCATGACGCCGGTCGTCTGGCCGTTGTATTCGGTCTTTACCTGTGATTTAAACGGCAGGTCGACGCGCTCGGTTACCGGCAGGCCGTCCATGTCTGCCCGCAAGGCTACTACAGGTCCGGGTTTACCGCCTTTCAGCAAGCCGACTACACCCGTTTTACCCACTCCGGTTTTCACCTCCATGCCCAGCGATTGCAGGTGAGCCGCAATTTTAGCCATCGTATTGAACTCACGATTACCCAGTTCGGGGTGCTCGTGGAGGTCCCGGCGCCAGGCAACGACCTTTTTTTCGAGACCTTCGGCGGTTTTATCCATTCTGGGTAACAGTGGACTAACCTGAGCCGTTGCGACGGTACTAATACTGATAAAGAGTCCAATTGAGAGTTTACTGGTTCGGTTTAAAAGGTACTTGTTCATCACTATATACAATTTAGGTTGTTATGCTAATTTTAAGCAAGATACATTTATTCGGAACGATTTGTTGAACAAGTCGATTCACTTAGTAATTTTAAGACGTTTTTCATCAATTTACCCAAACAATCATCTATCAAACTACAATGAGAAGAAATTTATTGAACAGTCTGCTCTTATCGTTGCTGTTCTGCCTGCCACTGCTGGCGCAGGACGTTTCGGTATCAGGGCGCGTCACTTCATCAGACGACAGCTCCGTCCTCCCCGGCGTGAGCGTACAGGTAAAAGGTACTTCCCGTGGTACCACGACCGATGCCAATGGGGCTTACAAAATCAGCGTACCGGCCAACGCCCGGCTGGTTTTCAGTTTCATTGGCTTTTCAAGTCAGGAACTGGCCGTTGGCAACCAATCGACGCTTAATGTCAAGTTGCTCAGTGGAGCGCAGAACCTGGACGAGATCGTCATCACTGCACAAGGCATTGAACGCGACAAACGGTCACTGGGCTATTCGATTCAGGAGATAAACGGCAGTGCTATTTCCCAGCGTTCCGAACCAAACGTGCTGAATGCGTTGCAGGGCAAAGTAGCCGGGGTAAGTATTACTACTGCCAGTGGCGCACCGGGAGCCTCGACGAACATCAACATCCGGGGCATTACGTCGTTCACGGGTAATAACCAGCCGCTGATCGTGGTTGACGGAATTATCTTCAGCAACGACGTTAACAACACGCAGAATACGCTCTTTGGCTCAACACCATCGAACCGTTTAGCTGATATCAACCCTGAAAGTATCGAATCGCTGAACGTACTGAAAGGCCCAGCAGCGGCTGTTCTTTATGGGTCGCGGGCATCAGCGGGAGCTATTGTTATTACGACTAAGTCGGGGCGCAACCAGAACAACAAAACGGAGGTTACGCTTAACTCGTCCTACAATGTTCAGAACGTATACGGCTTACCGCAGTACCAGAACAGTTACGGACAGGGGACATTGAATAACTACGTGCCTAATTCATCGAACTCATGGGGACCGGCTTTTTCGGCACTGTCATCGGTAACCAACACACAGGGAAAGGTAGTACCGTATCAGGCGTATCCTAATAACATTCGGGACTTCTTCACACAGGGCACCATCCTTCAGAACTCGGTCAACATAGCATCGGGCGACCAAAACCGGAACTACATTATCGCCATTGGCAATACCCTACAGAAGGGTATCATCCCAAACACGAAGTTTAACCGCACCAATATTCAAATCGGTGGTGAATCCAAACTTCAAAATGGATTGCGGGTTAGTGGAACCGGCACATACGTACAAACCGTACAGCAGGGTATACCGGGTGGTAACGGGGGTAGTGCTTTCGGTCAGATTACCGCCATTCCGCGTAGTTATAACCTGCCCGGAGAAGCCTATCAGGATACTCTGACAGGCCGGAGCATCTACTTCAACCCATCAGCGGTCAACCCAAATTGGAGCCTTTACAATGAAACATTCAACAGTCAGGTGGATCGCTTCTTTGGTAACTTCCAATTAGGGTATGACATTGCTAAATGGCTGAACGTGTCGTACCGTGTCACGGGTGATACTTATACCGACCGTCGTAAACTCGTACAGCAGATTGGTGCCGGGCGCGCGCCGACGGGTGATGTTACGCAGGATAACTTCTTTCGCAGTGAGATCAATGGTGATCTGATCATCAACGCCCACAAAGAAGACGTTTTTCTGAAAGGTCTGAATGCTACATTGTTATTGGGTAATAACGTTAACCAGCGCAAAACCCAGGAGGTGTATTTAGACGCGGCTACACTGACGATTCCGGGTTTCACCAACGTCAGTAATGGATCGGTCTTCACAGCCAGTTCCGAAAACAGTACGATCCGGCGTTTGGTTGGCAACTATGGTCAATTATCGCTGAGCTACAACAACTACCTGTTTTTAGAATTAAGCGGCCGGGCGGATCAGTCCTCAACGCTGCCGAAGAACAACGGTACTTACTTTTATCCCGGTGCCTCGGTCAGTTTTGTACCAACGGACGCGTTCAAAGTCAACTCGAACGTCCTGTCATACGTTAAACTCCGGGGCAGCATTGCTAAGGTAGGCCGCGACGCCGATCCGTATCTGCTAAATTCCGTTTACGTAACGTCGGGTTATGGCAACAACGTGGCTAACATCAACTTCCCGCTTTCCGTGAATGGCAATAGTATTCCGGGATTTGGCATCAGCAGCCGGATTGGCAGCAGCAACCTGACACCAGAATTTGTGCAATCGTATGAATTTGGCGCGAATGTCGGTCTGTTCAAAAACCGGGTTAATATTGATGCGACCTATTTCAACTCGCACAGCACCAATCAGATATTTAATGCGGCCATCTCAAACTCGACCGGATACGATACCCGGACAACCAACCTCGGCTCGTTGCGCAACAAGGGGCTCGAACTCGTTATCACGGGTACACCTGTTCGGGTTGGGGGCTTCAAATGGGATGTTGCGCTGAACTATACCCTGATCCGTAACCTGGTCGAATTTATCGCACCGGGTATAAAATCAGCCGGTATTCCAGGTAATGGTTTTATTGGTAGTACACCGTCTATTAAAGAAGGTCTTCCGTATGGTGTAATTATTGGTAACGCCAATTCACGCACGCAGACTACCGATCCGACTGCGGCTAACTACGATGCGTCGGGGCAATATAACGGACAGTATCTCATCAACGCGATCACCGGTGCGTTTGCGCCTACTGTCGCCAACTCCGTTATTTCCAATCCGCAGGCACGTTACACGGCTGGTTTAACGAACACATTCTCGTACAAGGGTCTTGCCCTTTCGGTATTGGTTGATACCCGTCAGGGTGGTCAGTTGCTATCGTTTGGTGCGGCCGCTCAACGGTCGAGTGGTGCGTTGTATGCAACGGGTATCGACCGCGATCAGCCCCGCATTCTACCCGGCGTAATACCGGTTACGGCAGCCGATGGAACGGTCTCGTACAAGCCAAATAATATTCAGATTCCAGCGCAAACATACTGGCAGGGTATTGGTGGCCTACAGTCGGAAGCGACGGTATTCGATGCAACGGTGTATCGCGTTCGCGAAGCGTCGCTCAACTACACCCTGCCAAAAGGTCTGCTGAATAAGACGCCGTTTGGCAGCATCTCAGTTGGTGTAAGCGGTCGTAACCTGTTCTTCTACGCGCCACACTTCATTGCCGACCCCGAACTGAACACGCAGGGAGCCGGTAACATTCAGGGATTAGACCTGCAGGGACCGCCTAACACGCGCAACTTCGGTGTCAATCTGCGGGCCACTCTGTAAGCATTTATTAATCACTCCGACTTACTCATGAAATTCATACTTCCCAAAAAATACCTGCTTGTACCCCTTGTGTTGGGTATGGGTGCCTGTACTAATTTTTTAGACGTTAACCAGACGCCCAACAACCCGCTTTCAGTACCCCCTTCGGTGTTGTTACCGGCGGCAGAAGCAGGTTCGGCTTTCGCCAATTCGAACGAACTAAACCGGTTTACATCCGTAATCGTCCAGCACCTGGCGGGCGCGAATAATGGCCCGGCTACTTACGACGTTTACCAGACCAATGGTGGTGACTTTGGTAATCAGTGGCGGACTGAGATTTATGACGGTGCTCTGATAAATTACCAAAAGGTTATTCAGATTGCCGACGTAACCAATTCGAAAGCATACACGGGGATTGCCAAAATCATGAAGGCATATACCTTCGCGTTGGCTACGGATGTTTGGGGTGACATTCCCTATTCGCAGGCACTACTGGGCGAAGGTAACTTACAGCCTCGTTTGGATAAGCAGGAAGACATTTACAAAGGCAACACGACTTTGGGTATTCAGAGTCTGTTTGATTTGGTCCGCGAAGGCGAAAAAGACCTGGATGTGGCTCTTGCTGCGAATTACAGCGGTCTGAAGCCTACCAATGATGACCTTATCTACGGCGGAGACCTGAACAAGTGGAAAGCGGCAGGTAACACGTTGCTACTAAAGTTTGCCATTCAGATCAGCAATAAGGAGCCAAAACTGGCAGCCAGCGTCATTAACGAAGTGCTCACAGGTAACAAATATATTACCAGTAACAGCCAGGATCTAAATCAGCCTTTTGGTGGTGCCGTAGGTAGTCAGGATCCAGTTTACACCTGGACGTACGTTAGCCTGTTCAGAGATGACCTGATTCTGAGCACCCGTTATTTAAATCTGCTTAAAGGTTTGAGTGATCCCCGACTGCCGATTTTCTTCACGAAACCGGCGGCTGATTACGTAACGATCGATAACGGTTTCCGGGGTGTGCTGCCTACGCCCATATCATCCTGGTCGCGGTATAACACGTACGTGACGGGTGCAAACGGCGTTGGTCCGGTACGACTGGCGACTAACTTTCAGCGGGCTTTTATTCTGGCGGAAGCAGCCATCCGATTAGGCACACCCGGTGATCCGCAGAAGTTGTACGAAGAAGGCATCACAGCCTCTATGACCCTGGCTGGAGTAACGCCGACGCAGATCACTGCCTATTTGGCAAACCCCGCAGTTGGTACGTTGACCGGAACTAATGAACAGAAAATTGCCCAGATTATCACGCAGAAGTACATTGCCTTCACGGGCAACAGCTTAGAGGTCTGGAATGATTTACGGCGTACGGGCTACCCAACGCAATTGCCCGCGCAGAACGCGGCTGGCATTGACGGTACCCGCCCCGTCCGGGCGGTGTATATCAACGAGGAAATCCAGCGGAACCCCAATTTCCCCCAGACTCCCATCCAGTCGAACGTACCGGTTTGGTGGGCTACCAAGTAACTCTTTTAACTCTTCAAACGAAATTTCAAATGAAGCATATATCATTAAATTTGTTGCTGCTCTCCTTCGTCGCAGTAATAAGTCTCTCCTGCAAGGACGACTACAAATACAACGACTTGTTCCAGGACAGACGGCCAGCGGTTCCGGTCACTTTTGCCGAAGCAACTACCTACGGTGGCAACCCCTACATAGCCAGTTCGTTAGCGGCTAACGGCCCTATTACCTTTACTCTGACTATTCCAGCCGCAAGCGGACGGACCATTAAGGAAATTACTAAGGTAGTAGGGGGTGCAACGGGCATCAACCCCGGTACGCTAACCAGCTCAGCCGCTTATAATGCGACGCCCATTACTGGCACAGGCACAACAGCAGTTTTCACAACGACAGTTGCCGCGTTTAAAGCTAAATATCCAGCGGTCTCTATTGTTCCGGCAGCCTTGCCAAACTTCACGGAGCTTGCATTTTTATTTCTCGTAACTCTCGACGATAATACACAGATTGTTACAGAACAGGTGCGGGTGCGGGTTGTTAACTAAAAACTGCAACTGCTGATAAACCAAGAAGCCCCCCGAAACTGAGTTTCGGGGGGCTTTCGCGTACTTAACTGTCCTACGGAAACAGTACCGTTAGCGTACCGAGTAACAGGGCCAGCACGAATAAGATCAGCAGGCCAATCAGAAACGAGCGGCCGGGGCCGCCACCGCTGGGCTTCCTTGGTTTCGTTTCCATCCCTACCAGGCAATTTCCTGTTTGTCCCGCCAGAATTTACCCGTCTCCGCAATCGGCGCGTCGGCCGCTAACCAGACGATGGTTTCGGCCCCCTGCTCCACCGACCGCGTGGCGTTGGCCCCCCCCATGTCGGTACGTACCCAACCCGGATCAAGCGAATTCACCGCAATATTCTTGTCCCGCAAACAGGCGGCAAACTGCCGCGTAACGGCGTTCAGGGCCGTTTTGGAAATGCTGTAGGCCGGGGCGTACGTTTGCATCGTGGCCAGCGAACCCGCACTGCTGGATACATTGATGACCCGCGCGCCGTCGGTGGCTTTCTCCAGAAACGACAAAAAGAACTGCGTCACTAAGATCGGCCCGTTTACGTTGGTCTGCATCGTCCGGTCGAGCGATTCCACGTTCAGAGTAGTAATGGCTACGCCTTCGTGCTCTATAATGGCCGCATTGTTAATCAGCACGTCCAAATGGTTGGCCTTCTGCGAGAAAACGCCGGTGGCATTGGCCACGCTCACCGGATCGCAGACGTCGATGGGTAAAAAGACGGTTTCGTACCCTTCGGCGCAGAGGGATTCGGCGGCTTCGTGGCCTGCTTTATGGTCGCGGGCACCGATAAACACCGCAAAACCGCGTTTGCCCAACTGCCGGGCGGTTTCGTACCCAATTCCTTTATTGGCCCCGGTGATGAGGGCAACTTTCTGATGTTCAGTGATCATACGTGGTCAAATGTCGGCTCCATATTCCATAAGTCGGGAACGGGGCCGGATGTTTTAGGGGCGCGGTTGCGGGTTGTTTTTTACCTTGCGCCGAAATTAGATTTTCTTTCGCATGAAACAATGTTTTGCGTGGCTGGCCCTTTCGCTGTGGCCCGGTCTGCTACTGGCCCAGCCAACCCCGGTTCACATCGGTTTCCGGGCGGGCCTCAATGTCGCTTCGGCCAGTCAGAGCAGTATCGACAAGATAAAAAGCCTGATTCAGTTTCCGGGCAGCGATGTCCGGTTAGAATCCATTACGGGCTACCATGCCGGGCTTGTCGTCCGCATTGGGGGTCCCAATTTCTCGGTACAACCCGAAGTGCTGTACAGCCAGTATGGTGCCCGTGTGGTCAGTGGTTCAAATCTGGCCGAACTCAAAAGTAACGTAATCGAGGTGCCGGTCCTGATCAAATACGCATTCGGCAGCCGGGCAGCCCGTTTTTTTGTAAACGCGGGACCTTTTGCCGATTACGCCCTGAATGGCAACTATACCGTCGTGGCTCAGGTTGGCACCTTTCCGATCAATACGGCGCAGGTTGTTCAGTTTGATAAAACCAGCGACCGGCTGGCCTACGGCCTCACTGGCGGAGCGGGGCTGACTTGGCACATCGGGCCGGGTGATTTGCTGGCTGAGGTTCGCTACAGCTACTCACTGCAAAGTAAGGTACCGCCCAGCGTAGTTTTGCTGGGTGGCACCGAATTACACGCCCGCCTTGGTATGGTTTCAGTAGGCTACCTGATTCCGTTTGGCAGGTAGTTCGTGGTTAGTGACGGTCGGGCGCGGGCGGTGAAAGTATCCGTACAAAAAAAAAAAAAAGCAACGGCCCCCCCGCACAAAAAAAAAAAAAAAAAAAGAATTAGCGGTAACAAAATTAAAAATAACA
>JBBQLG010000202.1:0-8650 GCA_038327655.1 Cytophagales bacterium | reverse complement strand
GGTGAGGGGTTTGAGATCGAAGCTGCGGACAACGGCCTGCTCACGCGTCGGCGCGGGCTGATCGGCTGGTGGGGCCGGTCTCACCGGGCGTTGCTGCTCTCGATGCGTCGAACCGGGCACCTGTCCAATGTAGCGTTGCAGAGTCTCAATGGTATCTTTCCACTCACCTGTTCCGCGCCGGTGCTGAAACTGCACCACCGTGCCTTTGTCGGCACTGTCATTGGGATTAAAATAGATGTCGATCCCGCCTTTCTGGTTGGTATACACCACTACTTTATCTCGGCCCCTGGCATCATCTTTATACAGCGTCACGGAATTTCCCCCGCTCCGCTGACGGTCCTTGACGTACCCCTGATCCATCGCATAATCGACGAGGTTGACCCGCTGCTTAAACTCCTCAAAGTCTACCTTTCTCGGCTCATACACAGCCTTTTCGGGTTGCTTCGTCCGTTCCGCTTGCCGGGTGATGCCCAGCACACGCTCCTCCATATACGTTACGTCGGCTAAGTCCTTCGGGCGACCGGCAGCTTTCTTGCTGACCACCAGATCATGGGGTGAGACTACAGCGTAATCGGTGCCGTCTTTAGTGCGGGCGGGTATCCGATTGGCATAATGGTCGGGAAACTGGCCAAGGCCGGTAACGTCCTTGTGAATGTCAATCCGGTACGGGTTCCGCCCGAAATAGACGATTTTATTATCGGTGAAATCGCGGGGCTGCATATTGGCTCCCAGAAACTCTTTCACCGACGAGACCATCTTGTTAGCATTGTCAGCCGATGGGTTGATCCAGACATCAATGTCGTCGGCGTTGCGGGTATGGCCATACGATTGAATCGCCTTACCTCCGATAACCACATACTCCACCTGGTGCCGATTGAGCACCTGCAAAAACTCTTCCTGATCGCGGGTCATTTACTCCTTGTGCAGTTATTGATTGTTTACTGGCCCGACTCGACGGATGGCTGTTCGCGCTCCTCGTCGGCCTTCATCAGGACAAAGTCCTCCTGGCTTAACTTGCCGATGATCCACGGTTCATCAGCGGGTTTCTCGGCGAAACCATACCGTTTGACGGTCTCGTTACGAATGGCATCGAAGTCAACGATCAGGCCTTCTGGCGTTACCGTGACGTGCGGCCCTAACTGATCGGCTTGTAGTTGTTCCATAAATTCTATCGATTAAGAACCCAAAAATACACCTTAATAGAGACATTTTTGAGTTTTATAGTCGTGAATCGTTGACTTTTTTTCTTGATCGCTGGCTGCTAAGACGAGACAGGAACCCACATGAAGCAGGCGGCAAATTGGCAAATCAATACCTGATTGAGTACAAGAACTCGCCACCAGAAACGTACCACTGGCTCCCCTTAACAATCATTAACAAATTGCCTGTCAGTGCGATACCTACCTTACCAGGGTTACACAAGATCCTTGATCCAATGCTCAGCAGCTACCTAAAAATTGCCTCCCGGCATTTGCAGAAACGCAAAAGCTACGCCCTCATCACTATCGCTGGACTAGCGGTCGGACTAACCTTCACCTTGCTGATTGGCAGCTACGTATGGGGGGAGCTACAGGTAAACCGCTCGCTCTTGGCGGCGGATCGACAGTACATAGTCCGCAGTCAGTGGAAGCAACCCGGCCTGGGTTACGAAGAGGTGACCGTCGCGCCGTTGGGCAAATTGCTTGCCGAACAGTATCCTGGTTTGGTGGCCGCTTACTATCGATTCGACGCGGTGACTGCCTCCGTTTCGGTTGGCAATTCCCATTTCCCAAGAGAGGCGATCCAGGCGGGCGACGCCACAATGATGACCATGTATGGCTTTCCCTTGCTGGCTGGGAATGCGCAAACAGCCCTCCAAGCACCTAATTCTATTGTCCTGACCGAAGCCTATGCCAACAAATATTTCGGGCGCACCGACGTACTGGGCCGTGTGCTGAAGCTAAGTAATTACGTCGGTAGCCAACAGGCTTTCGTTGTGACGGGTGTACTCAAGAACCTGCCCCGAAATTCGGTGACGTACCTCGGTGACATGCCCGTCAACCTGTTCATTGCCTTCAACAGCCTCCAAGGCCGTACTGCCGATATGAATAGCTGGAACATCTACAATGTCGCTACTTACATTCAGCTACAATCCGGTGTTCAAGCTACCGACTTGACAAAACCTATGGACCGGCTAATTGCCACTTACGCGCCAAAGGAAGTCAAACTGAATTTGCATCCATACCTAACGCCACTGACATCATATTATCGGGCGTTCAACAAAAGCATCGTGGAGAAGACTATCTATATCGTCTCCAGCATTGCCTTGCTGGTGCTCCTGATGGCACTGGTCAATTTTATAACCCTGGTCGTGGCGAATTCATCGGTTCGGATTCGGGAGATTGGGGTTCGCAAGGCGATGGGAGGTGTTCAGCAGCAATTAATCGGCCAGTTTTTAACCGAGTCGGTGGTACTGGTGCTGCTTTCGCTGTTGCTATCCATACCCCTCTACGAGGCCCTGAGAAGCCCCTTTGCGCAGGTTGTAGGCCGACCACTGCCACCTATCTGGACGCTTTCGCCTTATTTCACCGGAGCTTATCTGCTGTTTGCTATTGGCATTGGCTTGCTGGCGGGTAGTTACCCTGCGTTCGTACTATCTGCGTTGCCGTCCATTGAGGCTCTTAGCGGAAAGCTCAAGTCAATCCGATCCGGTCAATTCACCCGACGCCTATTATTAACAGCTCAGTTTACCCTGGCTTTGCTGGTCTTCTTCGGCACCAACGTAATTACCCAACAGGTCGCCTATTTTTTCGATAAGGATTTGGGCTTCAACCGCTCATCGATCCTGCTGGTGTCCCTGCCTCACGACTGGACCCCGCAGGGCGTGGCGCGGATCACCGCAGTGAGGGATGCATTAGCTCAAACTACCTCAGTGAAAGCCATCAGTATATCATCGGCGACACTGAAAGGCGGTCCTAGCTATAACCTAAATATCTACCCCGTTGAAAAAGACTCAACGCAGTCAACAGCCACCTCGATCTTACAGACGGATGAACGCTTTCTGGATACTTATCAAATTCCCTTAGTCGCTGGTCGCTTCTACTCCGCAGCGACCGACATTGACTATAATCACGTGATGGTACTCAACGAATCGGCGGTACGGGCACTGGGGTACGACACGCCAGCCGCCGCCATCAGCCGCCAACTCTACAGTGTCGGGGACCGACAGCCTATTACCATTATTGGGGTTATCAAAGATGTCAATTTCGGCTCTCTTAGGGATCGGATTGCACCACTAGCAATTGGCCATATCAGGGGCGGGGGTAATCTAATGGCTTATTTCTCAATCAAACTTTCGGCTGAACATATTACACGTTCAGTAGCTGACGTTGAGGCCAATTTTCACCGTTTAATGCCCGATGAGCCGTTTGAGTACACCCTTACCGACGAGGCTCTGGCTCAATTTTATGAGGCCGAACGTCAACTCGAACGAGCCGCCCAGACGGCTAGCCTACTATCAATCCTGATCGTCTTTTTCGGCGTGCTGGGTACGGTCTCCGTGCGGCTTTCGCAACGAACCAAGGAACTGGCGATCCGCAAAGTGCTGGGCGCAACCGGGATTACGATTATTGGGCTGTTTCTAATCGAATTTGTGGGCATTCTGGCAATAGCCTTACTTATCAGTCTACCGGTGGCCAGTTTATTTTTAGGCAGTTGGTTGGAGAATTTCGTCTATCACATTGATCTAGACTGGGTTACGTTTGCCCTGTTTGGCTTCAGTTTCGGATTGGTCGTCAGCTTATTGGTAGGGCTACTTACACTAAGAGCCGCTCGTCTGAATCCGGTACAGTCACTACGAAGCGAACAATCAGAAACCAGCGTCTTAACCGGTCAACAATAACACTGAATCACGCCTCACATTCCGGCTATATCAGTGGCTTCCGTCTAGTACTTGCTTTTGCGAGTAATGTTCAATAATTTTACATGTTCAATAAAAGTGAACCT
Source organism: Cytophagales bacterium (assembly GCA_038327655.1). Lineage (GTDB taxonomy): Bacteria > Bacteroidota > Bacteroidia > Cytophagales > Spirosomataceae > JBBQLG01. The sequence continues at coordinate 4,666 of JBBQLG010000202.1, read as the reverse complement.
TAATAAATATTGAACATGCAACAGCAACAGGTTATTGATAATGCTATAGAAGGGCTGAGACAGGCAACGGATTTGCCCGTCGAGTGGTTTCCAACTTCGCCTACTTCATTTGACGGGTACGTTACCATTCAGGGTGGTACCCGGCTGATCAAGCTGGCCACCGAAGTAAAACGGCGGGCTATGGCGCACCAACTGAATGAACTAAGGCAGTTGAAGAAGGCAGAGGGCGAAACCCTGCTGCTGGCCGAAAGCATTTCGGACGAGTTCAAACACGCCCTTCGGGAATCGAAGCAGAATTACCTGGATGGGGCCGGTAACTGCTTTATCCATTCCAGTGGGATGCTCCTAGTCGTTCAAGGTCGAAAAGCACCAGCTAACCAAGTGGCTGTTAAGCACCCGTTCGGTAAGAGCGGACTGCGACTGTTGTTTACGTTGCTCACCCAACCCGATGCCATCAACCTGAGCATCCGGGAACTGGCCGACCAAACCGACGTGTCAGTAGGCACGGCGCAACAGACCCTTGACTACCTCAAGAAATTCGGGTACGTGGTTGTGGTTGATGCCAAACGAAAGAAGTTGGTCCAGCTTGACAAGTTGCGGGAACTGTGGGTAGGGCGTTACGCTACCACACTCAAACCAAGCTTGTCAGTGGGCCGATTCCGATTACCCAAAAACCTCTCCCCCACCGATTGGCGGCAGATGACGTTGCAGCCAGGTACGTGGTGGGGTGGCGAAGCAGCGGCAGACTGCCTGACCAACAACCTGCGACCAGGTACGTTGACGCTATACACGACCGAAGACCGCGCGGGCCTGCTTCAGAAATACAAACTATTGCCAGACCCCAACGGCTCCGTCGAAGTGAACAGACTTTTCTGGAAAAAGTCAGAATTAGCTACCACCAATATACCCACGGTACCGCCACTGCTGGTCTACGCCGATCTGCTGACCATCGCCGATCCACGAACTGTTGAAATCGCCCGCCAACTCTATCAGGACCATGTTGAAGACAACGTTTGAGCAACTTCGGCAGGATAATCTTGGTGAACTGTTCACTGTACTGGAAGCGGAATTGACGGCCCAGGGCATCGACTCTTACCTGATTGGAGCCATTGCCCGCGACATCTGGCTCACAGGCATACACAACATCGAGCCGGGACGCATCACGCGCGACCTCGACCTGGCCGTTTTGCTGGCCAGCGAAGAACAATATGCACAACTGCGGCAGCGGCTAATCGGGACTGGGCGGTTTATAGCCAGCAGAGGCAATGCGTATACCTTAATCTTTGACGATGGTCGCCCCGTCGATTTGCTTCCGTTCGGTGCGCTGACAATGGAAGAAGCCGTCAATGTGCAGGGCAAAGGACTGACCAGCATCCGTGTTGATGGTTTTCAGCAGGTATACGAAGCCGCTACGGAGCCAGTCACGGTCGATATCCTATCGTTTCAGGTCTGTACGCTGGCAGGCATCGTGCTGCTCAAACTGATCGCCTACGACGACCGGCCTGAACATCGAGCCAAAGACATCCTCGACATCAGCCTGATCCTGCGCCACTACTTCGACATTGTCGAGGAAGACATCTACGAAAACCATAATGACCTGTTCGGCTACGACGACTTCGACATCACCCAAACGGCGGCGCGAGTTATGGGCCGTCAGATGTACCCCATCGTCGCTCTATCCGATTCGCTCCGCAAGCGGATCGAGAGCATTTTAGATAAGCAAATCAATCTGGGCGAAAACAGTCCAGTCGCAGCCCTGCTGGTTCGAAGCACACAATGGGAAATGGAGTACGCCTTGAATTTGCTGCGGCAACTGCATAACGGACTGACAGAATGACTTGTGATTTACAGAGTGACCAGTCCTTTGAGTTATGTAAGATTAAATACATATGTATATTAAAGCCATATAATCACTGACCGTGATAAAAAACACTTCGATTCGAGAACTTTATTACTGTCAGTGATAGTTATCTGTTCGAACCAACCACGGAAATCATGGATAAGGGTAAAACAGTAAACTAAGAAAAGGGCAATGGACAATGGAAATGAGCTTGAGGCCAGCATAACAGCCCTAAAGGAAGTTAAGGGGTTGTTGAACGTAAACCTTGTCCAGTCAGACGGGGATGCCACCATCAAGGAGGCTATCGATAAAATCGATGATGTGTTGAGAAAGCTTGCGCAGCTAAAGAACGACGGGAAATGTATCGACGAACCAACAAGAAACGACAGAGATAAGTCTTTAGAGTATGTCGGTTGGGGGATAAGAATAGTTGATATGCTTACAAGAATACTGGATGATTAAGGCCCGTATCGTTCACAGTAACCCCCTCCGCTTTCGGGCGGGGGGTTTCCCAGATAGGGAATGCAAACGCAGAACACAGCAATGGAACAAACACAAGCACAACGACAGGAGGTACTAACAACCGTTAAGATTGGTGGTACACTCGCACTCGCACGGAAGGCAAAAAGGTTAAGTCAGACCGAACTTGCCAAACGGGTTGGATTACAAAGTTCTTACATTTCGCAAATCGAAAGTAATGACAGAATACCGACCTTACAGACTCTTGAAGCAATATGTAAAATATTGCAAATACCATCAGGTATAGTGCTTTTAAAGGCAAAGGTTGAAGAAAATGTTAGCGATACAGATAAAGGTATGTTTGATAAGCTGATTGGTGCATTGAACGATCTCTATTTTGACAAGTCCAAAGTGAAAGCGGATTTTGCTTTAGAGTCATAGGTTCAATCGTACTGCCAATTATTAGATACAACAACGAAAAAGGGGACGCTCAATAAGCATCCCCTTTTTCGTTATTATAATGTTTTTTGCCCCTTTTCGATGAAAGATAGAAGCTTCTCTACCACCGAGTCTTCCAGACCCAAAATCGTTGCGCAATCCAGTATGATACTGTCCATGTTAGTTTGCAAATCGTGCTGGGATGAGAATTTTGGGATATTTTTAATCGGCTGCTCGTCCGGTTCGAGGGCGATGCGGCCCCAGAAGCGACCTTTTTTCGACTCGACGGTGAAACCAATGAACTCCCCCTTATCAAATTCGTGCAGGTCTTCGGGGTTCACGATGGGACGTTCCTGCTTGCGGTAACTGATGGTTCGTCGGCCCCGTTGTGGCTGGTGGCGGGCGTCGAAGAGGCTACCGATGTCGAAGGCAGGGCTATTGTCGCGGGATTCTTCGGGGGTGATGACCTCGTGCTTGCCAATTAACTGACTGACGTACTTGGCCGTTTCGGCACTCGATACCGACCCGTAGAACTGGTTGCTCAGCGTACCTAGAATCATCTGACTCTCTTTTTCGCCGTAATATTTACGGACCTGCGACAAGTCCTGGCACATATAGACCGTGGCAATCTGTGAACTGCGGCCTGTCGCCGGAATCTGCTCGAAGTTGGGAATGTAGATCGTCGGAGCCTCGTCCAATAGCAGTATTGAGTGGTGTTTACCCTGCCGGTTAATGCGCTTGAGGGCTACGGTGCTGTACAAGCCAAGCAACGGGCGTAGGGCATCGAGTACTTCCCGGTCACCGCCGAGACATAGGAAAATCGGGTTGTCGGGATTGTTGAGGTCCATGCTGAAGCCTTCGTCGGTGGCCGACATCACCCAAAATACTTCGGGCGTCGCCAGCTTGGCCAGCATTACCTGCAACGTACCGATCACACCCGACAACTGATCGGCGGACTTGTTTCCAATGGCTGTGATGATGCTCATGACGTAGCTTAGGCACTCGTTGTCGTTGCCGATTATCGTCATAAGCTTGTCGTAGGGCATCTTCGTGATTAGCGTCACGGCGTGGGGAAGGGTACACTGCGCCGGGTGGTGCTTGCGTAAATACCAGATCAACCCCGTCAGCACGGCCGTGCAGGAGCGCGTCCAGAAATCCTGCTTCTCAATGGATTCCTGTTGCAGGTTCTTCAGCAGGGCCAGCGCGTATTCTTCGGCGTAAGTGATACTGGGTATGTTTTCCGGCGCAATCGGGTTGAGGCGGTGCGTCCGGTCCATGTCCTGGAAGTTCAGGACGCAGAAGCGCGATGTCGCATCGGGACTGAGTCGGCGGTAGTGGTAGGCGTAACGGGTCAGTTCGGGAAACTTCACGTCATATAGGATGCCGCAATAGTCCTGCGCGAGTGCCTGCCGGATAAATGGCTTGGCCAGCGACTCCGACTTCCCGGAGCCGGGGCCACCCGTGATGAACACGCCCCGGTATGGATTCGGCACGTTGATCCAGCCACCCGTTGTGGTCGGAAAAGCGAACCCATTTTTTGCTGTATCGGGTTTTCGGTCCTCTGCAATGGGTCGTTTCGGTTGCGGACGCAATAGCCAGTGTCCAACGCCGATCCCAAAGAGGGCACTCAGTATGGCACCCAACGGCACCACGTACCTGAACAGGTAAGGAAACCGATGTGCTATGCCAATCAGCAGCACCCCAATAGCGTACCCAGCTAACACGCCGAGCTGCACCTTCGCGGACGGGCGTTTATCCTGACGCAGACCCGCCGGGCGGCCGTTGCCGTAACTCTTCGTATCGTCGGGTAAGGCAAAGGCCATCGGGATCAACGCCGCGAACAGCAGCCGCAACAGCCACCCACCTTTCATGTAGCCATTCAGCAATTTGGTGTACCAACCCGCATCGCGGGGCGCGACGTACAGCAAC
>JBBQLG010000201.1:0-8810 GCA_038327655.1 Cytophagales bacterium | reverse complement strand
AAATCTATGCAAGTAGTTATTCGCACTCAAATTACCCCCGATTCGCACTCAAAGTCTAGCTCAAGTTTAACAAGAGCGTAGTTAGGTAATTAGCTTTGGCCGTTTGCAGCTCGAAGGTAGTATCCTCCTAGTCATCTAACTTAAAGTGACACTCAAGCCGATGGCCAAAAGGCCTGTCAGTAATGGCTGTCCGTAACACAATGTCGGTCTTATTACACGCTAGAACTTTTTGTCTGTACTGGTTGCTGATCCTGAGCCTCCCGGCCCTGAGCCAATCTGTTGATCTGGCAGACCTGAAAAAAGTGAAACTGTCGGGTGGGTTATCGGTCAACAGCTTATACAACTCCTATAACCCCGTCGGGGCTGATCCGCTGAGTTACTTTGTGTCGGGCAATCTGAATCTTCAACTACTGGGTACGTCCATCCCGATCAACTTATCCTATTCGAGCCGGAAATTCACCTATAGTCAGCCCTTCTCGTATAACCAGATTGGTATTCACCCAAGCTACAAGTGGGCTACGGCTCATTTAGGGCTGGTGAGCATGACCTTTTCCCCGTACTCGCTCAATGGCCACCAGTTCAACGGGGCCGGTTTCGATTTGAATCCCGGTAAGTGGAAGATCAGCACCATGTACGGCCGACTCGTCAAGGCGCAAGAAGCAACGGCTATCACCCCGGCGGCCTATAAACGGATGGGAATGGGGCTGAAAGTGGGCTGGCAAAACGATACGTACCGGGCAGGTGTGACCACCTTCTACGCCAGCGATAAGGCCAACTCGGTGCAGATACCCACCACTATCGATACCACGGGGAATGTGCAACAGCCTACACCCCTGGCCAACCTGGTTGTGGGCCTGAACGTGGGAGCGACCCTGTTCCACTTCCTGCAACTGGATGTGGAATATACCAACAGTGTTCTCGAACGCAATAACACCCTGGCCGAGAAAGGAGCGGCCAATTCGCTGGCGGGAGCACTGTGGCGGCCCAACGCCACCGCCGAATCGTACGGGGCTATTAAAGGAACCCTAAATGGAATAATCAAGCGAACCAATACCATTATTGGAGTTGGTTACGAACAAATCGACCCCAACTACCAGACGCTCGGCGGCTATTTCTTCACCAACGATTTTGCCAACGTAACGCTCAATTTCTCGCAGCCCTTCTGGGAGGGAAAGATCAACACCAGTGGCAACATTGGTGTGCAGTGGGACGACCTGAAAAGCGTAAAAACGAGCGCACAACGCCGTTTGGTGGGTAGCCTGAGTGTGGTGGCTACACCTACGCCGAGGCTGAACCTGACCTTCAACTACTCAAACTTCCAGGCGTACACCTTTATCCGTAACTCGATTCAGAACATTACTCGCTTGTCGCCGCTGGAACAGATCGATACGCTGAATTTTACGCAGATCACCCAGAATGTGACGGCTAATGTGCTCTACCAACTTAAAAATACGGAGAGCAATGTGCAAAACATCGTCGTCAACGGGACTATCCTAGGAGTGGCCAACAAACAGGGCGACGTGATTCGCGTGGGGCAACTGTCGCAGGTGTTCAATGGCTCGGTCAACTACTCGTATGGCCTGCCAAAGCAAGCCCTGACGCTGACCGGCGGGGTAAACGTGATGAACAGCTACATCAGCCGAAATACGTTCAAATCAATGGGGCCGACGCTTGGCGTCAGCAAGGGTTTTCTGCAAAACACCCTGACCAGCTCCCTCATGGCCTCTTATCTGTACTCGACTTCCGAGCTGTCGACCAGCAGGATTACCAACACACGGCTGACGGTGAACTACACGGCCATGCAGCGGCACAGCTTCGCCCTGTTGCTGGCCAGCCTCTGGCAGACCGCCAGCAACAGCACCGGTGCCACACCGAGCAATTTCGTCTCGGCTACGCTGGGCTACACAACCAAGTTTTAACGATTTTCTTTCCCACCGGTTGCTGCGGGTTACCGTAGCAATATGTCCCATTGATTATGAGGCGATTACTACATTTCTTTCAGCTCATTGTGTTGCTTTTGGCTGGCTTGTCGGGGCAGGCTCAGAATTACCCGGTACAGGTGCAGGCCATTGCCCGTGCGCCCTACACCAATTACCTGGCCGACCTGACCAACCCGGCCAGCGAGCAGCTCTTTGTAACGCTCCTGCTGAAAGACCTGCAACTGGCCAACCGGCAGGTACGTCTGAAAATCTACATTGAAGGGCCGGGCACGCGCATTATCGGTGCCGATAACGTGGCCGCTCCGCCCATCAACCTGTTGCCCGGCTCCATGATTCAGGTATCGGGCACCGATTTGGCAACGTATTTCCGGCCCGAAAATTTGCAGATAAACCCGGCCCAGTACGGCAAAGCCTTAGCTGAGGGCCTCTATCGGTTCTGCTTCACCGTCTTCGACTTCCAGACAAACCAGCAGTTGTCGGCCACGGCCTGTTCCAACTACGCCTGGATCCAGCGCAGTGACCCGCCCCTGCTGGTGCTGCCAACCAATAACCAGGTCGTGCCGGCCATGGCTGCCCAACAGGTGTTGTTTCAGTGGGTACCCCGCCATAGCCAGGTCAACGCAACGGAGTACGAACTGACGATCACCGAAATCATTCTCCCGCAGGGGTTCAACGCCAATCCGCAGAACCTGTTCTTTGCTCAGCCCCCCTACTTCACTACCCGCACACTGGGAACAACGTACCTATACGGCCCCGCCAATCCACCACTGACCAGCGGGCGGCTATATGGATTTCGGGTGCGGGCCGTGGCCAAAATGGGGTCGGAAGGGCAAACGTCGTTTACCAATGATGGCTATTCGCAGGTCGGGTTTTTCGTGTATGGGAACGGGAATAGCTGGTCGTCCATGATGAACATCACAAGGGTGCAGTCCTTAGTGAGAAATTCCACTACGCCACCGCCGCCCGACAACATTGCCAAGCTGATGAAAGGGCGCGTGATTTGGACGTTCAAAAAAACTGAACTCGAACCCGATACCGCCCGGAGCGCGTGGGTGGTGCAAACGCCCGCCCAGGCCTGGCGCGAAACGACCCGGCAGGTAGAGGCCCCCGCCGAAAAAAGCAGTGTGGCTAATTCACTGGAAAACGCGCAGGTAAGCATCACAGCAAACGGTCGGCTGATTGGTACGGCCAAAACGGATAAAGACGGTAACTACGAGATTAAAGGCTTCAACCCCGACGTGTTGCAGGGCGTAACCAGCTTGGTTGTGAGGGCCAGCCTGACGGAGGATTTTACGTCATCAACCCGGACGGTGGCTATTCAGCGGGGACAAACCGAGTACGACCTGGGACAGAATGTACTGGTAGCCCAAACCTTCCGGCTGGCCACGCAGGTCATTGCCTCGGGCATTCCGAAAGAGGAGCTAACTCTGCGCGTGCTGCGTCGCAAAGAGATCGTTGACCGATTAACGTACCTGAAGCAGGAAGGCAGCGGCAGCCGCGAAGACGTGACCTACAACGGGCAGACGTATGTGAGCGTGGCTACGGTTACCTCGTCGCAGGCCGCCCGGCGAATTTTCTACAACACCACCGGAGGTGATCAGTTGGTGGTACAGGTATTGGCGCGGAATAAATCGCCGATGTATGTACCGCTGAACGCCGTGAATGCACAGGCCGGGCAGGAGGGTAATAAACCCTTGATATATATCAAGCGCAACTACACTTACAAAAGCTCGATCACGCTAACGGGTAAAGTAGGCACGAAAAACCCATCTTTCTCGGCTCGCGAGGGTGTACGTATAATGGTTACCGTTAGAGGATCAGATATGGCCTCGCCCTTGTCGGGAACGATGGTTGGGTTCTCTAAAACGGTAACTTCAGATAAGAACGGCCAATACACCATTGCGGAGATACCTATGCTGAAAAAGGGCGCGCAGATTACTGTCGACGCTACTGACAATACGCTATCGCCGGTACCACAGGCTGAAACCGTAACCTTCACAGGCAGCGAAGTGATCGAGAAAGACATCACGATCCGGTCAACGGTTTCGCTGGTGGCGGGTATCGTAAAAGATCAGTACGGCAAGCCGGTGGGCGGGGCAATGGTAAAGGTGCAGGCCACCGGGCAGATCATCCGGGCCAATGAGTACGGCTTCTTCATTGCTAAAGCTTATGGTACACAGATTGGCCTTACGGTTGCGGCTTCTGGTTTCGAGGAGAAATCAGGTACGTTCACCGCGAGCCGGTTCACCTGGAATGACCGCAATCCCGATGAAAACAGCCGTAGTTGGGCGCAAACGTTGGGTAATTATCAGAGCGTAAAGGAATTGTTGAGCGCATCAGGTGAGGCAACGCTGTCGCCCGGCGCGATGGGTTATGCCGATGAGACCCTGTCGGCTGTGTTTTCCCGACTGTGCCTGCCCAACGAGTTACTAGCGGGCATGACCGATGCGGGGACCATCACGGTCCGCAATCAGCAGGGATTAATCCGGTTCGTGGCCACGCTCAACGACACCCCGGTAGTGGCCCGAATTGAGCTGGCCAACGGCAGAGCAGGCGACACTGGGGGCAAAGGCTGGGATTACACCGGACAGGCTGAGGTACTGGCCTATAAGGTGGTACAGGCCGAGGGAGCTTCCGTTTATCTGGCCCAATCGGGTGAAGTAACCGTGACACCGGGCGAATTGAAAACCATTACCCTGGCACTTGAAAAAGCGGTGCTGCTGAAAGGTAAGGTCATAAAAAAAGGAGTTAAAGACGCTGTGGCCGACGCTAAAGTAGAGGTGCAGGATCTGCCTTATTCAACCACAACAGATAAGAACGGCACATATAGCCTTTACGTACCCTACGACCGGGAACTTCGTTTGCTGGCCTCGGCTAAAAATTTCAATAAGGCATCGCTGGCAACCACACTGATTAATAACCGTAGCCAGGATTTTGAACTTGTGGAACGCGATACCACCCTGCCCGAACTGAAAACCATTCTTGGGTACGTAGTCAACGCCGAGACAATGGAGAAGCTGGGCGACAAGACTGTGCTGGTGTCGGGCACGATTCAGCTACCTACTAAAGGTGTGTTTAAGTCGGCAGGCGCCAAATTCCTAACGTTTAAGGACATAACGGTCGATGTAGATGAGGAGGGCGACGGAGTACCTGCCAAAGATATCATCTTTAAGGAGGTAGAGTTGGAATTAACCGCTTTTGGTTACGCACCCACCATCATTGACAGCAGGGTGGGTTTGTCACTGAAGCGCATTGTCGCCGAGCAAACCCTGGGTCTGCTAGGTGGAGACCGTATGCGGCTCAACATCGATAAGATCCAGGACGCTGGCGGCTTTTCGTTCAACGCGCTGCCCATGACCACGCTGGAGTTCATTGCCCCCGACATGGCAGGCAAAGCTACTGCCGATTCTAAGTTTCGCGTAGCCTTCAGCAACATACCTTCCTATTCGGCCATTCAGGGAAACGCCAAGTTCAAGATGGTCTTCGATGATAATTACAAGCAGGTCTTGCTTCTGTCTGATGCATCGAAGAAGGAATTGGCCGAATACAGTAAGAAATTCTACCCATTTCAGACGGGCTTCCTGACATTCTTGTTCAACCGGGAAAAGTGCGTGGTGGGCGAGACGGGTATTGAGTTCACCGGTAAGCTATGGCTCCCCCCAATTCAGCGATTCAAGTGGACTAAAGACACCGTTGCTATTGAGAAGTTTACCTTTGGTAAAAATTTGGAACTGAAGGAGTTATCGTTTAAAATAAGTGATCGTAACTCACTGTCGGTGGCAATGGGTAGCTGGCGGGCCATTGCCACCAAGCTCCTGATCTACGATAATTTCAAAGGCTTTGGCATTGGCGGGCGTATTGCCTCTACCGATGATCCCAAAAATGACTGGGTTATTGACAAACTGTTCGTCATTGCCGCCAGCGATGGCCTGAAGGTGGGCGGGAAATTCTTCTTGCCGGCAGACGGCTACAAGATGAAGTCGATTGTGGCCACTACGCCCAAGGGAATCGAGTTCTCTTATGTACCCTCGCGTAAGTACTTTGAGATCGATTGCTCAGCGCAGCTGGATTACAAGAGTGCTGATGCCACCAAGGACAAAAGCAACCCAATCGTTACGCTGTTTCCGCTGGAGGTACAACGATTCGTGTATCGAAGCACCGGTGAAATGATGGTAGCGGTGAAGGCTAACCTAAGCCTGAAACTGGGTCCGGTGTCGGTCAGCATCGAGCGGTTTATCTACAATCGGGGAGTGAAGATGTCGTTCGACGAGTTGAACAAACTCATGGAGCGAGACAAGACCGAAAAGGCCAATGCGGCGACCAGCAGCGGTAAATTCGTCAGCACGGCTAGCGAAGCAATGAGTAATACGCTGACTGGGAGTAACATGGCCGTCAACGGGGCAAACACCGCCAAGAATGAGAGTATGGGCGAACTGGGTACGGATCTGGAAGTGCCTTTCGCTGAGTCGAAAATAACCTGGGGTATTGGCATAGCCGGAGGAGTAAACATCGATACCAAGGGGATGACCTGCAAGAGTTACGCCTCAGTGCTGGTTGTCGATAACGCAGGCGGTGTACAGGTACGTGTCAACGAGTTTCAGTTTCTGCTCGAAACATCAGGTTTAAAAGCTGAGGTACGGGCTAAAACCGTATATACCGATGTTCGGCAGGGGTTCGAGGGGTCGGGTGAACTGGAAGTGGCCACCCGTAAATTTGGTGCTGGCTTCAAATATTTCAGAGTAGGTCCCAACGCGATGGACATCGAACTGGGTATGTCCATCAATGCAGCGGTGGCTATTCCGATGGGATCGGTTACCTGGACGCAGCTTGGCGGTGGCTTTGATTTCGATTTCAAAGGCAAAATCTATAAGATATTCCTGACGGGTGCCATGACCCCTACCGGCGTCGACAAAAAGGTGACGCACTTTGACCGGGTGAAGCTGGAAGTACTCTTCGATGCCAACGAGTGTGGTGTCAAGCCCGTCATCAAAGGCGCGTTGGGGATCAGAATAAACGAGGCCGATTGGGGCCTGGCAACGGCAACGCTGGACTTTTGTCGAACGCGCCTGATCGTTGACTACAAAGGTGAGATGGCTGTAATGAAAGGGGTAGGCAAGCTAAAAATCATTGCCGTGCTCTATGCCAAGCCCAGTATGCTGTTCTTTGGCTGTAACGCCAACCTCGACGTACCCGTCTTTGGCAGGGCCAATGCGCTGTTGGCCCTGGGCATTACGGCCCGCCGCAATGAGATGCCTGAAGTGCGCGACATCTGGGCCCGCATTACGGGTTTTGCTCTCGATGATCGGGGCGAATACTTCAACGGGATCAATATCCGCGCCGACGTTACCGTACCCAGGAAGGAGGGTGGTTATAACATTGGCCTTGGTATCGGAGAGTTTGGCTTCGGTTACGCTTACTGGGCCAATGCGAATGCAGAATTTTCCTACAAATTTTCCAATAATAATTTCGGTTTTTATGCTGGCCTGAACGTTGGAGCCAGTGCAAATGTCAGGGCGGGAATCCGTGTGGCTGGCAAATTTTTCGGACCGTACGTTGAGGGGAAAGCTGAAGCCTCTGTGGCGTTGAGCGGTGGCTACAATGACCGGCAGGGATGGAATTTCAGTGGGAGGGCTAAGGTTAACTTTTCCTTAGGAAACGACGACAATCGAAGGTGTAACGATGCTGGCATACAGTGGTATGATGCATGTACGAACGTTCCCTACCCGTGCGGAAACTATTGGTGCGCGTATCTCTGTGAATGGTGCGATAAACGGGTATGCCTCTCGCTGCCCTCCGGAGTGAGCTTCAAGGTGTGCCGCGATGTGGAAACCTCTTTCAACTACAGCCAACGGTAATAATAACGACAATGAACAAGTCTATTCAAACGGGCTGTCTGCTGCTACTATGGCTGACAACGCTCACCGGCCTCCACGCACAAACTCCCACCGATGCCAACCCGGTACTGGTGATCCTGCCGTCGCCGCAGGGCAACTACCTGATAGTGTTGCCCATGCGCCCTACGGCCGAGGACTCGCTTGTACAGCAAAACACCGCCTACTTTCAGATCGAAAGACGCGGCGTTACCGAGCGCATGCTTGAAAAAGGGCTGGCTCAGAGTGAAAAAATTGGGGCCGATACGCTGGATAGGCCCAAAGGCCGCGATGACCAGGGTAAGCTAAAAACAAGCGACTTTGTGCGGTTCCGCAAACCGGCCACAGTAGCGGAGATGCGGGCGGTGGCCGATAAGGATTATCTGACCGCGTTGAAGCAACTAACCAAACAGGACAGCGACGAAGCCATGTTGCGTTACCTGCAAACCCACGCCTCTCCCGAGGCATACAGCTTTCTGAGTAGCGGTATGGAGCTACAACGCCTACTGGGCAATGTATATCTGGACAGCGATGTGGAAGCTGGCGTGGGCTATCTCTACCGGGTGGTTCGGGTTGGCAAGGAAGGCAACAAAACACCCTGGGCTCAGGGGTTCACCATTGCCGGTGCTGATAACCTGACGCTGAAGCAACTTCGGGTACGTAGCATACGGGCATCGGCTATCGACAGTCTGGTGCAGATGAGCTGGGCTTTGCCCGTCAGCCAGTTTAAGGAGTTACCGCCCCTGCCATTTCCAGATCCTACGCAAGTGAGCCTTGCCAACCCCGGACTTCGGCAGGCGGTTGTTAAAAATATCACTAGTCCCGAAACAGTACGAGCTTCACTCATGGTCTACAATGGCCATTATCTATCGCTGGAAAAGCACCAACCAAGTGGGTAAAAAAGCAGTAGCTCATCAAGGTGATCTGGCTCTGGAGAACCAGCAGTTGAAAGACCGAGTACGCCAATTAGAGACGGAAAGGGAAATTTTAAAAAAAGCCT
>JBBQLG010000200.1:0-8892 GCA_038327655.1 Cytophagales bacterium | reverse complement strand
GGGGGCACTCGGCCTGATTCTGATCGTACTCGAGGGCGGTTTAGACCTCGAGATCGAGCCGGGTAACTACAGTCTGATCCGCCGAACCTCGATCATGGCCTTGCTGACCATCACACTCACCACGCTGCTCATTGCCGGTACGCTGTTTCTACTCCTCGAAGAAACGTTTTATAAGTGCCTGATTAATGCCCTGCCGTTTGCCGTCGTTAGCAGTGCCGTGGTGCTGCCGAGTGTACGGAACCTCACCGACGGGCAGCGTTCGTTTGTGGTCTATGAATCCTCGTTTTCGGACATTATCGGGGTGATGGCGTTCAATTTCGTGCTCATGAGTCAGTCGTCGGTGCTGGGGGCAACGGGTATTTTCGTGCGCGATACGCTGGTAATGGCCCTGATCTCGCTCGTGTGCTGCTTCGGACTGCTTTACCTCATTGGTCGCATTAACCACCCGGTCAAGTTTCTGCCCATTATTTCGGTGCTGTTTCTGGTCTATGCCGTGGCCAAAATTTACCAGTTATCGTCGCTGCTGCTGATTCTGGTGTTTGGCCTGTTTCTGAACAATACCGAGCTGTTCATGCGGGGGCGGCTGGGCGAAATTTTCAAGAACGACCTCTTCGAGAAAGAACTGGACCAACTCAAGAACCTGACCACGGAGGGGGCATTTGTGGTACGCACGTTCTTTTTTCTGCTCTTTGGCTATGCCGCCGAGGCCAAAACGCTCATCGACCCGGACGCGCTGATTGTCAGCGGCATTTTCGTGATTGTAATTCTGGCCGTCCGGGCACTGGCTCTCCGCCTGGTATTCCGGGGCGCGCTGGTGCCCATTGTCTGGATTGCCCCACGGGGTTTGCTGACGATCCTGCTTTACCGCGAAATTCCCGAATCCCTCCGGCTGACGGGTTTTCCGGCTGGTATCCTGATTGTCGTGGTTATTTTGTCGTCGCTGGCCATGATGGCGGGTGTGCTGGGCAGTAAACCGGTAGTGGATTAACTCCACCCCAAAAACGCCCACCATCGTCGTTTTTTCAAATACGCCAAATCTGTCTCCTGCGCGAAGGCTTCCCGCTCGAAACGGATATTGCGATAGGCTGCGTAGTGATTTAGTCCCCGCAGGCGGCCAAGTCCGTACTCGATCAGGTACCAGATGTAAAAGGGCAACAGCAACAGTTCGAGTTGCTGGCGCAGGTGAATCCGCTCGTGGTTGAGCAAAACCGCATCGGGATTGGGTTGGCGGACAAGCACGAACGGAAACAAAGCCATGCCGTCGACCCGAAGAAACGGAACGTGGAGAACAAACATTGATACTATAGTTGAATGATTCTTACCCTGATTCTGCTGTTTATTACCGGTTACGTACTCATCACGCTCGAAGACCGGATCGGCCTGAACAAAACTGCTACAGCTCTGCTCACCGGCGTAGCCTGCTGGGCGGTGTATGCCCTCTCGACGTCTAACCCCCAACTGGTGGGCGAACACCTGAGCGAAACCCTGCAAGCCATTGCCGAGATTCTTTTCTTCCTGCTCGGCGCGATGACCATTGTGGAACTGATCGACGCCCACGACGGCTTTACGCTCATCACCGACCGCATTGCCAGCCGCAACACCCGCACCCTGCTCTGGATCATCAGCCTGCTGGCGTTTGTACTATCGGCTCTGCTGGATAACCTGACAACGGCCATTGTGATGGTTTCGGTATTGCGCAAACTTGTCCGCGATCCGGCGCAACGACGTACCATGGCGGGCCTGATTATCATTGCCAGTAACGCGGGCGGGGCCTGGTCACCCATTGGCGACGTCACGACCACCATGCTCTGGATCGGCGGGCAGGTTACCACCACCAGTATTATCCGAACGCTACTCTTGCCCTCTTTGGTTTCGCTGTTAGTGCCGCTCCTCATCCTGACGTTCCGCTACAAACCCGGTGCCGATTCGTTCATCGCCACGCCGGAGGAGGAAGGCGTCAGTCGGCCGTTTGTGTCGCGGGCCGTCCGGCGCGACCGGCGCATCATGCTGGCTGTTGGGTTAGGCGGGATGCTCTGGGTACCCATTTTCAAAACCCTCACCCACCTGCCGCCCTACGTGGGCATGATGGGGGCACTGGGGGTGATCTGGGTCGTGTCGGAGGTCATCCACAAGGACAAAGACGAAGCCGAGCGCGAACAGTTTTCGGCGGCTTACGCCCTGAGCCGCATCGACGCGTCGAGTATCCTGTTTTTCCTCGGTATTCTGTTGGCAGTTGGCTCGCTCGAAGCGACGGGTATTTTGCGCGGGCTGGCCGGACAACTGAGTGCCTCGGTCGGAAATATAGACGTAATCGTTATGCTGATCGGACTGGTCTCGGCGGTGGTCGATAACGTCCCGATTGTAGCAGCCGCCATGGGGATGTACGATCTGGCAAATTACCCCGTCGATGCCAAACTCTGGGCCTTTATGGCTTACTGCGCCGGTACGGGCGGCAGTATTTTAGTGATCGGTTCGGCGGCTGGTGTGGCGGTAATGGGCATGGAACGGCTCGCGTTTGGCTGGTACCTGCGGCACATTAGCTGGCTGGCCCTGCTGGGTTACCTCGCCGGAGCCGCCACCTACTTAGCCGGGTACTGGCTGCTGACGTAAGTAATCGACCGCCCGGCTCCGGCTTTTCTCCGTTGCTGTATTTATCGACCGGCTTCGGTGAACCGTTTGTGACTTTATGTTTACATTTGGTACAGCCGGATTGGGATACCGACCGGCGCAACCAACCAAACCGTATTCATGAAAAAAATCTTCCTCTGGCTGGCTTTGTGTCCGGGCCTTTACGCCGTGGCGTTGGCACAGACACCCAAAAAAGCCGCCCCCGCTGCCACGGCGTCGCCCACCGCGCAGGGCCGCATCAAGTTTACCGAGTACGACCTGCCCAACGGTCTGCACGTCATTCTGCATCAGGACAACACCACTCCACTGGTGGCCGTCACGGTGATGTACCACGTCGGGTCGAAAAATGAGCAGCCTAACCGTACGGGTTTTGCCCACTTTTTCGAGCACCTGCTGTTCGAAGGGTCCGACAACATCAAGCGGGGTGAATACATGAAACTCGTTAAAGGCAACGGCGGGCAACTGAACGCCAACACCTCGCAGGACCGCACGTTCTACTACGAAGTAATGCCCGCCAATAAGCTCGAACTGGGCCTTTACTTAGAATCGGAGCGGCAGTTACACGCCAAAATCGACCAGACGGGCGTGAACACGCAGCGCGAAGTGGTGAAAGAAGAAAAACGCCAGCGGTACGACAACCAGCCCTACGGCACCATCATTCTCGAAGTGCTGAAACGGGCGTACAAAACCCACCCCTACCGCTGGGCACCCATCGGCTCGTTGGATGATCTGAATGCGGCTTCCATCGACGAGTTCCGGCAGTTCTACACCGATTTTTACGTGCCGAACAACGCCATTCTGTCCATCGCGGGCGACATTGACGTCGAACAGTCGAAGGCATTGGTGAGCAAATACTTCGCCGAAATTCCGCGCGGCACCAAGCCCGTTTACCGTCCAACGATCAAAGAACCGGCGCAAACCACCGAAGTGCGCGACATTGTGTACGATAACATTACGCTGCCCGCCGTGGTGCAGGCGTACCACATTCCGGCGCAGGGAACCCCCGATTATTACGCCATCGACGTGCTGCAAACCCTGTTGGCTGGTGGCGAAAGCTCCCGTTTCAACAAGGAAATCGTGGACAAGCAGCAGAAAGCCGTCGCTACCGCAGCCGTACCGTTCGGGCTGGAAGATCCGGGCTTATTCCTGACCTACGGCATTGCCAATCAGGGCGTTGAGGCCGACGATCTGGAAGCATCCATCAACACCGAAATCGACCGGGTGAAGAAAGATCTGGTGACGGACGTAGAGTTCCAGAAGGTCAAAAACCAGATCGAAACCAACTTCGTCAACCAGAACGCCCGCATCTTCGGAATCGCCGAAAATCTGGCGAACTACAAAATGTATTACGGCGACGCCAACCTGATCAACACCGAACTGGACCGCTACAACAAGGTCACCAAAGAAGACCTGCGCCGGGTGGCCAACCAGTACCTGACCAAAGACAACCGCGTGGTGCTGTATTACCTGCCCAAAGCGATGGAAGGCAAAACCGATACCGGAAAAGGAAAATAAGCCCCCCAAACGAAACCATGACTTCCAAAAATATTCTTCTCACCGCGTCGCTGATTGGCCTGTCGATTGGCAGCCACGCGCAGACGCTCGACCGGAGCAAACTGCCCACCGACGCCCCGGCTCCCCAAATCAAAATCGGCAAACCCGTTACGTTTTCGCTGCCCAATGGCCTGAAAGTGTTCGTGGTCGAAAACCACAAGCTGCCCCGCGTGGCCTTTAACTTAGTCCTCGACCGCGAACCCATCCTGGAAGGCGATAAGGCGGGTTACGTCGACATGGCCGGGCAACTGATGCGGTCCGGCACCAAAACCCGCACCAAAGAGCAGTTGGACGAAGCCGTCGACTTTATCGGCGCGAACCTCAGCACGTCACCCACGGGTGCGTACGGTCTGGCACTCACGAAGCACACGCCCAAGCTGCTCAGCCTGATGGCCGATGTGATTCTGAACCCCAGCTTCCCGCAGGCGGAGTTAGACAAGATCAAGAAGCAAACCAAATCGGGACTGGCGTCTCAAAAGGATAACCCGAATGCCATTGTGAGTAAGGTTTCCAACGTACTGATGTTCGGTAAAAACCACCCCTACGGCGAGCAAACCACCGAAGCCACCGTGGACCGCGTAACCGTAGCCGACTGCCGGAACTACTACAAAACCTATTTCCGGCCCAACATCGGGTACTTGGCCGTGGTGGGCGACATTACCCCCGCCGAAGCCAAAACGCAGATCGAAAAAGCGTTGGGTAGCTGGCAGCGGGGCGACGTGCCTAAGCCAACCTACGCCGTACCAACACCTCCCGCCAAAACCAAAATCGCGATTGTCGACCGGCCGGCGTCGGTGCAGTCGGTGATCAACATCGTGTACCCGGTGCAGCTCAAGCCGTATTCGTCCGAAACCATCTTAGCCAGCGTCACCAACGACATTCTGGGCGGTGGCGAAGCGCGGCTGTTCAACAACCTGCGCGAGAAACACGGCTACACCTACGGCGCGTATTCGAACCTGTCGGGCGACCGGCTGGCGGGACGCTTCCGCGCATCGGCCAGTGTCAGAACGGCGGTAACGGACAGCGCAGTGGCTGAATTTATGAACGAACTGAAAGCCATTGGTAACGGCCGCGTGACCGCCGACGAGCTGAAACAGACCAAAAACGGGTTGTCGGGCAGTTTTGTGTTTGCGCTCGAAGATCCGCAGACCATCGCCAACTTCGCTATCAACACGGCTCGTTACAACCTGCCCGGCGACTTTTTTGCCAACTACCTCAAGTCGATTGATGCCACGACGGATGCTGATGTGGAAACCGTTGCAAAGAAGTTTGTCAAGCCCGAAAACGCTTACATCGTGGTGGTGGGTAAGGCCTCGGAGTTCGCGGACAAGCTGAAAAAGTACGGCGACATCGAGTACTACGATACCGACGGCAACAAAATGGACGCGCCGACAGCCGCGAAAGCCGTACCCGCCGGTCTGACCGCTGAGCAGGTGATCGACAACTACATCAAAGCCATCGGTGGGAAAGAGGCCGTATCGAAGATCGAAGACGTGTCAATGACGATGTCGACCGAAGTGCAGGGCCAGGCATTGCAGATCACGCGGAAGCAGAAGGCTCCGAACCGCTTCTCGATGGCCATCAACGCCATGGGTATGGAAGTGATGAAACAAACCAGCGACGGCACCAAAGTAGCCCAGAGCGGGATGCAGGGCAGCAAGACGATCGAAGGCCAGGAAGCCAAAGCCAGTATCCTGACCGGCTCCCTGTTCCCCGAACTGCACTTTGCCGAAAACGGAGTTAAGAGTACACTGGCCGGTACGGAAAAGGTGGCGGGCAAGGATGCCTACAAAATAGTCCACACCACCGGCGACGGCATCACCTGGAGCGATTTTTACGACGTGACCACCGGCCTGAAAGCGCAGACCATCATTACGCAGAAAGCCCCCACCGGCGACGTGACCGTGACGGTGATGTACAGCGATTACCAGGATGCCAACGGTGTGAAATTCCCCCGGACCCTGAACCAGAATCTCGGACCGGTGCAGATGGCCCTGAAGGTTGACCAGTTAGACGTAAACAAAGGCCTGAAAGACTCCGATTTTTAGGGTACCTTCTTTACTGCTATTAAGAACAAACGCCGGGCTTTGGGTCCGGCGTTTGCGTTGGTGGATACTGGTGGCGAAGACATCCATGCCATCGACGTATCAGCGAAACGCTGCTTAATCCCCATTAAACGTTTCGCACCGGCGTTTGTCAAACCCTCGGCGAACGCTTACTTTTGAGCCGTACCTAAGCACATACCTCATGAAAAAATTAGCAATAACCCTTTTTATCGGCCTGACCGGTTATCTCCAGGCCACGGCGCAGACCGCCCCAACCACCGCGCAGCAGGTGTTCGACACGTACGTAACGGCCATCGGCGGCAAAGATGCCCTGATGAAAGTGACGGACATTACCACCAGCATGTCGGCCGATATGGGCGGGAATGCCATGATTATGACCCGCAGGCAGAAACTGCCCAACAAGTTTACGATGTCGGGCAACATGATGGGCATGGAAGTGTACAAGCAGGTCAGCGATGGCAGTAAGGTGATGATGAGCGGACGCGACGGCAACAACCGCACCTTAGACGGCCCGGCGGCTCAGCAGATGATTGCCGCCAACAGCATTTTCCCGGAAATGCATTATGCCGATTACGGCGTGAAAAGTGACCTGACCGGCACGGAAAAAGTGAACGGCAAAGACGCATACAAAGTGACGAACACACTCGGCGAAAGCACCTGGAGCGACTTCTACGATGCCGCGACCGGCCTGAAAGTACAGTCCATCGTGACCACGAAAAGCCCGCAGGGTGAACGCACCCAAACCACCGGCTACAGCGACTACAAAGCCATCAATGGCATTAAGTTTCCGATGACCTTAGCACAACAGTCGCCCCACGGCCCCATGACGCTGACGGTAGACGATGTCAAGATGAACAAAGGCGTAAAAGACTCGGATTTTACCATCAAATAAGTACCCGTCAGCTACTCAGCACAAACGCCGGATTTCATAGTCCGGCGTTTGTGTTGGGCAGAGACTTTAGACAATTCATTGCGACTCGACGTTTATCACTAAAAACACAACAACCGAATGAGAAAACAGATCATCCTGCTCGTGCTGGCGTTGCCGCTGCTGTTATGGCAGTGCGGGGTCAGCCGCCAGATTTCCGAAGCAAAAGCCTTAGGGCAGTGTCAGTACAACCTCGTCTCGGCGGATAGTGTGTCGCTGTCGGGTTACGACATCCGCGAGTTTAAGTCGATGACCGACATTAACCCGATCAAATACCCCCGCATCGCCACCGGCCTGCTGACGCGCAATGTGCCGCTGAACGCCAAGATCAACTTAGAGATCACGAATCCGACCAACAAAAACGCGGGCATCAACCAACTCGAATACCGCGTTCTGCTGGCCGGGCAGGAATTAGCTAACGGGTTTATCAATCAGCGCATTGCGGTATCGGCCGGGGGCGGAAAAACCCGCGTCCCCATCCGGCTCAGCACGAATGCATACCAATTGGTGACGGATGCCAAAACGCGCGATGCCTTCACACAATTGGTACAGAACCTGTCGGGGAACGCCAATACGCAGCCCTCCAAGCTGACCATCAAGATCAAACCGACGCTCGACATCGGCAACAAAGCCGTGAATTACCCCGGCTACATCACCATCGACAAAGACGTAACCAACAAGATTTTAATGGGGCAGTAAGCTGGTGTGAACGACTGAAATAAACCGGCCCGGCTTGTGCGCGATGCATAGGCCGGGCCGTTTTGGTTAATGATCTGCCAATAAGCGTTTCACATCGCATTCTCGGCTATCAATTGATCTATTTCGGCAGCATGCACACGTACATACCCCCAGGCATTGGCGAGGTCACCCGCCCACAGGGATGGATAGGCGCGTAATAAGTCAGCTTCGGTCGTACCCAGTCGCCGGGCTTCTTCCAATAACCAAACCGGTATCCGTATCCGAGTAATACACGCTGCCCCATCTGCTACGCCGGGGTTACTTTCAGTATTCATATAATAGCCAATCATTGTTATATATCTTCTATCTTTCTTATTGCTGAAGCCGGTAAATAAAGCCCCGCAGGATCTTCATGTTTATAGATGTCAATTATTTTTCTATCTTTTAACAGATGTAGAATTTGCCTACCTTCCTCTTCTGACAAACCTTTATCAGCTAGAACACTCGTTATAAAGTAGTTAACTCCAATAAAAGCATTTGGATTCGGATTACTGTCCAGCCATTTTTGGCTTTCATCTAATGCTTTTAGAAATACATCCTCCGCGTCTGACGGCTTAAAGGTATCAATCTCACTCTGAATCTCATGCTTTTGCTCCTCGGTTACTTCAATAAATCCGCTTTCTAATTTTGTTATTGCATTAGAAAGTATTTTATTTAACTGAAATGACAAGTTAGACAAGCGATCATATTCATGTTTTTCTATCCCTCTGTTATGAGCAATTTTATTACGTATCTCATATAGCTCTTGCCATTCATCTTTTAGTTTTTCAGCTCCATAAAGTACCTGCCCCTCAAAGTACCTTTCCCAGTTAGACTTTGGTAAGAAATTCTTCAGCATATTAGACTTGTTGTGATGTTGTTTATCAGGCACTTAGATAGAAGTTCCATAATCCAGCGCACACTTCCAAAGTTGAATCGTGGCCTTCTATATCATGCGCCCGCAACCGATCCGATAAAATACGGTACCGCTTTAAGCCG
>JBBQLG010000199.1:0-8928 GCA_038327655.1 Cytophagales bacterium | reverse complement strand
GGCTCACGGTTCATGCCGCGCAGGAGGTAAGCCGTGAGATTTTCTTTGCCGTTACCATCATCATTCTGGCGTATCTGCCCATTCTGACCATGCAGCGAGTAGAAGGTAAGCTCTTCTCACCCATGGCCCTCACGCTGGCCTTCGCCGTTGTGGGGTCTATGCTCTGCGCCCTTACGCTCATTCCAGTCATGATGACGTTCGTGTTTCGCAACCGTGTAGAACACCCTAAGCCGTTGGCAAAACCAGCCCGGAAGGGGTTTTTTGACCGGCTCGAAGCGGGGTATGGCCAGTTGCTGATCAGGCTGATGCGTACCCCGCGATTTGTGTTTATGACGGGCCTGATAGCGGTGCTGGTCGTCATTGGATTTGCGGTAAAGATTGGTACCGAGTTTTTACCCACCCTCGATGAAGGGTCTATTTTTATGCGGGTGTTTCTGCCCGCTGGCACCAACATCACCGAAGACCAGACAATCTCGCCCGTGATCCGGCAGGTGGTCTCCCGGCACCCACAGATTGAAACCATTATTACCCAGGCGGGCCGCAACGACGATGGTACTGACCCTTTCCCCTCCGACCGGACGGAGGTGCTGATGGGTCTGAAACCCTACGACGGCTGGGTACACGACACTACCAAGCAGCAACTGCTACTGAAAATCAAGGGCGACCTGGAGCGGCAACTACCGGGTGCCAATCTCTCTTTCGGC
This sequence comes from Cytophagales bacterium, assembly GCA_038327655.1. GTDB lineage: Bacteria > Bacteroidota > Bacteroidia > Cytophagales > Spirosomataceae > JBBQLG01. Next base: position 8,224 of record JBBQLG010000199.1, on the reverse strand, counting down.
CAGCCCATCATTGACCAGGTGATGGAAATTGTGACCGGCTCGGCCTCCGATCTGGCGATAAACCTGACCGGTTACGACCTGACCCTGCTCCGCAGCCGCGCCGACCAGATTCTGGCCATGGTGCGCGGTATTCCGGGTGCGTCGGAGTCAGGCATCGAGCAGGAAGGGCCACAAGCGCAGTTGAGCATCCAGATAAACCGGCAACAGGCCGCTCGCTACGGGATTAACGTGGCCACTATCCAGACCATGATCGAAGCGGCCATTGGGGGCAAAGCGGTCAGCACCCTGTACGATGGTGCCCGCCGGTACGACATTGTGGTGCGGTTTCTGCCCGAAAGCCGCAATAGTCTCGATGTAATAAAGAGTCTGCAGGTGCCCGCCCCCGGTGGGGCACTGATACCCATGAATCAGTTGGCTACCATTGGCCTCATCGATGGGCAAACCAACATTTACCGGCTCGATGGCAAGCGGCTGGTCACGGTCAGAACTAATATCCGGGGCCGCGATCAGGGGAGTTTTGTGGCCGAAGCGCGCCAGAAAATCAGCAAAGCGATTAAACTGCCACAAGGTTACAGTCTCAGCTATGGCGGGCAGTTCGAAAACCTCGAACGGGCGGGCAAACAGTTGATGATTGCCATTCCGCTAACGGTATTGATTGTTTTGTTGGTGCTGTTTCTGTTATTCCGCTCGGTACGCTATGCCCTCATGACCATTGTGTGCGTGCTGTTTGCGCTGGCGGGAGGCATTGCGGCCCTACTGCTGCGGGGATATAACTTCAACGTATCGGCGGGAGTTGGGTTTGTATCGCTCTTTGGCTTATCAGTCATGGCAGGGGTATTGCTCATCTCGGCCATCAATCGCGAACGGTTCGGTCAGGATATACCCCTCGACAGGCTCGTAGCCCGGGCTTCGGCGGGGCAGTTGCGGGCCATTCTGATGATGCTCATTGTGGCCATTATCGGGCTTATTCCGGCGGCTACCTCTTCTGGTATCGGCTCCGATGTGCAGCGGCCACTAGCTACCGTTATTATTGGTGGCCTTACCTCTACCCTGCTCTTTACGCCCCTGTTGTTGCCTCCCCTGTACTACTGGGTCGAACGTCGCCGGGCTAACAGACAACCAGCTACAATTTCGGACGAGATCATCACGAGTGATGTAATGTAAAGAAAATATTAACTATTTAGGTTACTGACAGTCAACTGGTAAGGGTTTGTAAAGCCGGATTGCTTAAATTATTTCAGGGCAGGGCTTGCGTTATGGTCGTAAACGCCCTACTTTTGTGCCACGATTCGCCCAAACAGGGCCTGTATCGTAAACGGTTCGGTAGTTCAGTTGGTTAGAATACCTGCCTGTCACGCAGGGGGTCGCGGGTTCGAGCCCCGTCCGGACCGCCACTAATACAACAGTTGCAGTACAAAAAGTCCTTATTTACAGGTTAAACGCCTGTGGATGAGGACTTTTTGTTTTATCCCCTCATTGATTCGCTACCTTTCTTATTCAGATATACAACCCAAGCTATCCGACCAATTATCCGACCAATTCAAACCTTAATCCGACCAAAATCTTATGAATGAAATTTATTTTAAACTCAAGCCCTCTAAAGCTGACAAAGCTGGCTTAGCTCCTGTATTTCTAGAATTCAATTATAATTCTCAGACATTAGTCTATGCCACTGGCGAAAAGTGTAGGTTAGCAGATTGGGATGCTGACAAACAGAAATTTCGCCGGTCGATGCCAGGCTATCAGGAGGCCAACGAATTATTAGAAGTGTTGCGTGACAAATTGCGCCGGGCCTACCGAGATGCCCGTAACACCGACCATACCGTAACGACTGGTTATTTGCGTGACTACTTATCTGGAGGAATGCAAAAATCTGGCCCTGTGTTGCTTGTTCCCCTGTTTGATGAATACACCCAAATTCGCGTGGTCGAAGGATACAAGCCCGGAAAAATTGTAGCCCGGAAAACTACCTTAGTGCGGTTGAAATGCTACGAAGCAGCTAACCCGCTGGGGACGTGATGGAAAACTATCCAGCCTGCATGGCATCGGCCACCCGGCCTAACCAGAACAGCGACTGGAAAAAGCAATTTATGGACGCGGTTCCTACGCTGTTTGAGGCCCTACAAGCCTACTTCCACTTCGGCTGAGTCAGACGTGGCCCTGCTTTATGAACAGATTGGGCGGCTACAGATGGAGTTAACGTTTTTAAAAAAAGTTACCCCAATGATCTTGGCCCAACACGGTCCGCCGCTGCGGTCGTGCGCTGTTCGATAGCAGTTAGAGACGGGTTTGCAGGCCTACTTCAAGTCTTATAACTCACGACTGTTCCATCAGTGGCTAAGTTATCGAATGCCAGAGCAGGTATTGAAGAGGACGCCGAGCGGGGAATAAAAAGCAGCTTAAACCAACAGAACCGACCAGCGATGGAAAACAAGATCAACGAACAATTTCGTTATTCAATAAAGTGGTTCGGTTTAAGGGATGCAGTATACTTGGCCTATTTTTGTATGTTGCATTATGAAACATTGCTACGTCCTGCTGCTAGGATTACTCCCCCTGGAGAGTCTGGCCCAAACCCCTGTTCTATCGGCTGATGAGGTGGCCCGGGCCGAAAAAGATGGTGCCCGCCAATATCGCGTCAGTGGCACCATCACTGAAACCACTACCGGCGATACCAGCTCGACCAGCAACAGGGCATCGGGTATGTTGATCGAGAAAAAAACGGGGCAGGTCAATGCCAGCAAGTCACTGACCTTTAGCGGAATCGGCTTGATGACGGTCAACAAAGTCAGTCCTGATCTGTGTACCTATGACCTGCAAATCAGCAGCGATGCCTACACGTGGGTCGCCGTCACGGCATCGGGCAACTACCACCGCAGCCAGCATAACACCACGCAAGTAACCGCGTCGGCCGCTGGATTGGGGTCGTGTACGTCCAACTCCTGGGGAACCGCCACCGAAAAAGCGGCGAAGGTCGTCCAGCAGGGCTATGTCATGCTCTGCTATTCGGCCAAAAACAAATGGGCCTCCGAGGTCATTTTTACCTACGACCCCGTCACCGCCGAATCCGAATATGAAGACCAAACCTGCGTGGCCGGCCATGTGGAAACCAAACACGACAAAAGCCAGTCCGACAGCCACGCCGAAGCCACTTTTGGTGCCGACAACACCAAACCCGGCAGCACCCTGACCTTCGACGGCAAGAAATTCAGCATCACCTACAGTAGCACCAAAGCCGACCATCAGGGTGGGACACCGGTACGAATCACTACCGTGGCCCGGCTGGACATTGAACCACTAACCAATGTGGCCGCTTTTTTTGAGCCAATCGGCGGCATGGCTACTTACCAAAAATGGCTCCCGCAAGGTCCCGATGTGGAGCAACCCGGTACCACCGGCAACAAAACATTTTTCAGCGTCTATCTCCGCGACCGCCGACGACCCGGCCAACGCATTACCACCGGCATCAAAGCGGTGCGTTATTCACTCACCGAGGTATCGCACGAGCCGGGTTATGCTATGAACTATCCTCCAAAAGCCCCCGACAAACAGGCGGATCTGTGGCTTGGTCGGGAGAATGAACTTCCCAATCCGGAAATTGACAAGCTAACGCTGGCCCTCACCAATGCTCAGGACCCGGCTTTTGTGGCCACGGTGCAGAGCTTCGATTACGGGGCGTATGGCAAACTGACAGCCACCCTCGTGCTGGACGATGGCACCGAACTGGTGGCGCAGGATGCGCTGGGATCAACGCCGTTTATGCCCGTGCCCTACCGTCGGAACAGTGCGTCGCGGATTGCCGATTCCTGGAAAGAGCAGCAAAACGCCACTGACCTGGCCGACACCGACGATGCCGAAAAAGGCGAAGACAACGTGGGCGACCATCCCGGCGATGGCCTGTCGCTGTATGAAGAATACCGGGGGTTCATCCAGAAAAAGAAGCACCTCCGCACCGATGCCACCAAAAAAGACCTGCTGATCTGTAACCGCATCGAGAGCAACCGCGAGCGGGCCGAAGACGGCATCCGGTTTTATCAGAGCCTGACCCACATTGTGCCGCACCCCGACTTTCGGCCCGACGAGTTTGGCCACGAAAACCTGACCGCACCCAACCTGGCGATCTTCACCAAATATGGGGTCACGCCCTTTAAGTATGACCGCATTATCAATTTTAATTCATCCTCTGAAACCCACATCGTCGATCAGCACGGGATGCTGATGGAACCGTCGCCGAAGCGTCTGGGGGCTGCGTTTGCCGTGCAGAAAGACGATGGTGTGACGATGAGTACGCTCAAAAACTGGCTATTTCTGGTGATTCCCGCCGATTTTGACCCGACCCCGGCGGGCTATGCCGACAGCCGGGGCAAGGTCAATCCCGACGGGACGGTGACGTACCAGCGGGACGGCAAGACCAGGATCATTACCGATTTTTATGCGTCCAGAGTCGCCCACGAGATGCTGCACTACTCCAACGTGTCGCACCACGGCGAGACTGACTACTGGAACGGCCAGTATGTCTCGGACGGCAAGCAGATTCTGTTTTATGAACTGACATCAGCCGGTTTTGGCGTAGATCGGGACCAGGACGGGCAGGCCGACGCTTTTCCTGTGCGGCTGATTGTGGACGAGGACGGTGGCGAGATTCTGCCAACCGATCCGCGCTGGGCGACCGACTGGGCGGGTGGGGTTCGGTTTGGTTTTGTGGCGCGGGCAGGCGGGCAACACAGCGGCTTCGACGACTGCCTGATGCGCTACGATGTGGCCAATATTTACGCCTACGGCCCCATCCATTACTTTGTTCAGCAACCGGCCCCGTTTGAGTCTAAACTAGCCCTGTTTTCCCAGTTGACCGGCCGCCAGCTCTGCACCTCTGCCGACGGCACCGGCGTAAACGCGCCCGGTTTCCGGCCCCGCTCCCGCAGTGGCAACGCCAGCGTCGGCAACTGCAAGCATCAGGTCTGCATCAATGACAAGTACCATTGATTTAGGGCTTTCGCAAAGGTGATCTTGTTAGTGATATACGATGAACAGGGCCGCCGACGCGGTACGCCACTGCCGAGTTTATGAATTTGCTAATTAGTAAACATAAAATATTTTATTGTCCGCTCAAAGCGAATCGTAAAGTCGATGATAGTGGTGATTGCCTATACCAATTGCGATAGCGTCGAACTGTTTCTAAACAATAAATCATTCGGTAAAAAAACAACGGTATTTCCGCAACAGGGCCACACCCGAATCTGGAATAAATACGACAAACCGTTTATCAGCGCGACCACATCCGATTTGCACCTGTCGTGGGATGTGCCTTACGAGCCGGGTACGCTGAAATTCGTAGGCACAAAAGGGGGCCAGGTTATCACCGAAGAAATACGTACTACCGTCAAGCCTGCCGCCATTCGATTATCAGTCGACCGAAAAGACATCGACGCTGATGCCTGGGATATCGCCAATGTCAAAGTGGAAGTTGTCGATGCCGACGGTTTGGTTGTTCCAGGTTCGGATAACCTGATTGATGTTATGGTTGAGGGAGCGGGAATCCTGTTGGCAACCGATAATGGTGACCCGCAGGACAAAACAAGCATGAAGACCAAACAACGTAAAACGTTTGGTGGACTAGCCCTGGCAATCATCCAATCGACTGACAAACCCGGCCTTATTCGGGTAAGGGCTACGTCTGAAAATCTTACCCCGCTGAGTTACAACTTACGTCATGCAAAGCCGATAACGCCCCGATTAGAGCCGCGACGCTGAAGTGAACATGGGCCACTGACAGGTAGATTATCGAGTGAACACACACTTATCGAACGGCCGAGTATATCGACAAAAACCCGTTATGCACTGCCAGAGTTTGCCAATGCCGCCTGTACTTCGGAGATAGTATAAAAACTCATTTCCCTCGCTTTTATTGGTTATGAAGAGACAGTTAAAGACTTATCTGCTGGTAATTATGCTGGCGATGCTGAATAAGACAATGGGCGTGGCCCAGTCAACCCGGCAAACTCTGCTGTTCAATGATGGCTGGACATTTCATAAAGGAGATGTATCCAATGGGGAGAAACCGTCCCTCGATGAGGCCGACTGGAAACCGGTAGACCTGCCCCATGACTGGAGTATTGAAGGGCCTTATGATGAGCAGTGGGCGAGTGCTACCGCCTATCTGCCGGGAGGCATTGGCTGGTATCGCAAGACCTTTGACATCACCCCCAACCTGCGGGCAAAAAAGATTTTTCTCTATTTTGATGGCATCTACAAGAACAGCGAAGTCTGGATAAACGGCCATTATCTGGGCAAGCGCCCCAACGGGTTTACGCCATTTCAATACGAGATTACACCTTATTTGACCAGGACTGGTCGCAATATGGTGGCGGTCAAAGCCGACCATAGCCAGTTTGCTGATTCACGGTGGTATACCGGCTCGGGTATTTACCGGAATGTGTATTTGGTCGCCACCGATCCGGTCCATGTTGATCTGTGGGGCGTTCGCTTCGTAACGCCAGCGGTGAGTCCGCAACGAGCTACCGCAACTGTCACCGTATCGGTTACCAATCAATCCACTGCTGCCAAACCCGTTGTGGTCAATGCGCAGTTGCTCGATGCCAGCGGTAAGTCAGTGGCCACTGCCCAGCAACCGGTATCCGTTCGGGCGGGTGGTAAAGCAGACGCTACCATGTCGTTTACCGTAACGAATCCGTTGCTATGGTCAACTGAACATCCTGAAGTATACAAGCTGGCTGTCACTCTGAGTACGAAGGGGCAACCGCTGGATAAGGTGACCGAGACCGTTGGCTTCCGTTCGTTCCGCTTCGATAAAGACAAGGGCTTTTTCCTCAATGGAAAGAACATGAAGCTCAAAGGGGTTTGTATTCACGATGATGCCGGTGCGTTAGGCGTTGCCGTTCCGGAGGAAGTCTGGGTTCGTCGGTTAAAAACCTTAAAAGAAGCCGGTTGTAATTCGCTGCGATTGAGTCATAACCCGCATGCTGATTACCTCTATGTGCTGGCCGATAAAATGGGTTTTCTGGTGATGGATGAATCCTTTGATGAGTGGGACGTTGGCAAGAATAAATGGATAAAAGGCTGGAATGTCGGTAAGCCCGGAAACGATGGCTCTCAGTCCGATTTCAAGGAGTGGGCCAACCGGGATGTGGCCGATATGGTCTTACGAAACCGCAATCGTCCATCCATCATCTTCTGGAGTATCGGCAATGAAATCGACTATCCTAACGACCCATACACCCACGAAATACTGAATACCGGCCGTAACCCGCAGATTTATGGAAGAGGCTATACCGCCGGTCATCCGGCAGCGAGTCGTTTGCCGGAACTGTCCAGACAACTGGTAGCGGTTGTTAAGAAATACGATACCACCCGGCCGGTCACAGCTGCGCTGGCCGGTGTAGTGATGTCGAACGAAGTAGGCTTTCCCGAAACCTTAGATATCGTGGGTTATAACTACCAGGAATACCGGTATCCCGACGATCATAAAAAATACCCCGATCGGGTAATCTATGGTAGCGAAAACGGGATGGCCTACAGTGCCTGGGCTGCCGTGGCCGACAACGACTACATCGCGGGCCAGTATTTATGGACCGGCATTGATTACCTGGGCGAAGCGCGTGCCTGGCCCTCCAAAGCAAACCAGGCCGGTTTAATCGACCTGGCGGGTTTTCGTAAACCGGAATTTTACTTCCGGCAAAGCCTCTGGACGGATACGCCCATGATTTACATAGGCACGGCACCTGTAGCCAGTCCAACTGCCAACCGACGGGCGATTACTAGCTCCTGGAATTACAAAGAAGGGGATAGCATTCGGGTCAGTTGTTTTACGAATTGTGCCGAAGCCGACTTACTGTTGAATGGAAAATCACTGGGCCGAATAAAGCTGTCGGATACCCCGGAAAAAGTTATGACCTGGACCGTTATCTACCAGCCGGGAAATTTAACGGTGAAAGGGTATACGAAAGGGAATGAGTCGGCTCAGTACAGGCTAAAAACCGCTGGTGACCCTTATTCCATTGATGCCCGGGCGGACCTTACCTCCTTTGATAAATCTAAAAAACAGATAAGCCATCTTGAGATTAATGTGCTGGACAAAAACGGTATTCCGGTCTATCTGGCCGAAAATGAAATCACTATTAAGGTAGAAGGCCCAGCCAAACTGATCGGTCTGGAAAGCGGCAGTACAACCAGCCACGAAGCGTATAAAGCCGACAAACGGAAGGTA
>JBBQLG010000198.1:0-9023 GCA_038327655.1 Cytophagales bacterium | reverse complement strand
GGCCGCTATCCTGTTGTTTGAGAATCGCTACAATCTGCGATTCGCTGAATCTTCCCTGTTTCATTTTCCCTTTAGTTACCAGTGAAAGTTAGTTTTTTTACTCTACTTTTCACTGGCTCACCTTCAGGGGTTCAGGACAGGAGTACCTGCAAAAAGCCAGTCGAGGACTCAAGTTGTATCTGAGCCTGTCGAACTCGAACTCGGAGAGTTATCTAATGGCTATTCGTAAGCACCCCATGCTTTTACGATCCATTCGATCAACGTCGATTGCCATCCCTACTTACAAGCCTTCGATAATGGCGGGAGCTAAAAAGCTCGAACAGATATATCCAGCAAGTGTATTTCCTGAGTTATTCTTCTGTGTGGGGAAATTTGAAGTGGCCGGTAATAGAACAGATGATGTACTTTATATTGGTGTGGAGTTAACAGCGTTGACCAAAGATTCTCCTCGTACCGAAATTCAAAATCCATACCTCAGAGCAAGTGCCTTGACGTTCGATAGATTGGATGTGGTTTGTCTACACGAGATTGCCCATTACCAGCAAAAGTTAGATGCCAAAACAAATCTGGAACTGGCCATGAAAGAAGGGGGTGCTGAGTTTATTGCGCACTACCTAACTGGTAGATCAACCATGCAATCGGTATTTGAAACAGTAAATCCTGCATTGGAAAGAACCATCTGGGGTGAGTTTGCTTCTCAACTCGACAAACCAATCGACGCGAGGTGGTTTTTGGCAATGGGCGACGCTGAACTAAACCGCCCCGGAATGTTGGGGTACGTGATCGGGTATCGAATCTGCGAAGCTTATTACAATAGGGCTCAAAATAAGGCGAAGGCTTTGATATCTATCATTAGCTTAACCAATCCAAAGGCTATTTATGAAGGAAGTCGTTATGGCAGGTAATAAGATTAATTAAAGAAGAGGGCAACACATGTATTGATAAGACCGATTTAGTTTTCTATCTTTTTTCTCATAACATAATTGGAATCACTAAACTTATCGACCTAAACTACAATTTACGTCTACATACTTACTGACCGGATAAGCGGCTGTTCAATCAGCTTCCCACCTGGGTTTATTACGTTCTCTTCATATTCCCGGTAACTCCTTGATGATGCCCTTCGGCTGATAGCGGAATCGCCGACCGACCACAATCCTGAAGTATTCGACATTTGTGTTGACGACACTGCCCGACATGGCCCGGCTGTTGAGTCAGTTTAGTGTAGTTAAGAAGAGCCGTAATTAGTGCGTATCGGTAGGCTGATGTGTAGCTGATTGATTTTTCTGTTCGGCGGCAAACGTCAGTGTCTCAGCCAGCGTCATGTACGGGCCCGTATGCTCTGCCCAGCGGTCACCCATGGCGCGTTGTTCAGTTGCCGAGTGAGCGTTCTTAATTACTTTAGTTGTCTTTTTGCGCTTGCCGGATGGCTTCACTGACGATTTCATGGTATCGGTCTCGTTGTTTACGGGTTGCTCTTCGGCAGGTAACGGGGCGAATTTTGCCATTTCTGACTACGTAGACAACATGTTTCTCAATGCCTTCCGTTCCGATGGCGACACCGCTAAACTGTTGTTCTCCGTGCTGATCCACCCGGTCTGCGGTTGGTCTGAAATAGGGGTCGTTGAATAAACTTTCAACCTCTTCCGGCGTATTGTCTCGTTCCGGATAATCGTGGATAACATGTTTAAGGTTTCCGTGATCCCAATCAAATAAAAGTCCACTCATCAGTTACGGGTCTGCGCAACCAAATAATACAAAATAAATCGGATGCGCAATTTTACACTTACAATGCTTATGAAGGTTGTACCCTTCCGCTTATATCCCCGGCAATTCCTTGATGATGCCTTTGGGCTGGTAACGGAACCGCCGGCCGACTACAATCCTGAAGTATTCGACGTTGGTGTTGACGACACTGCCCGACAAGGCCCGGCTGTTGAGGGTTGCCGATGCATAGAAGCCGCCGTAATATACGTCCGTGCTGTAGCCCACCGTAAACGTAGCCACCCCCTGCCCACCTACCCGCAGGCGCGTCGGCGTGTTGCCGGTAACCAGTTCACTGTGTTCGGTCATGAGACCTAAGCCCGGACGCAGCGAAAAATTGGTGAAGAAATAATCCCCGAATACCAGCGTCTGCATATACCCCGCATCGACGCCTACCGCCACCGACTTGTATTTGAGCAACTGCGCATCGGGAGAAAAGTCGACCCGTCCCGTTGTGGGCACCCACGACGAATCGGCCCGGATGGTCTGATAAGTCAGGAAACCACCCACCACCCACGACCCCGCGTTTTTTCGCTGCCGCTCGCGTTGCAGCAACCCCGCCGGTACGGATAACTTCATCGGGTTAAACATATACACAGCATTGCCAAGCAGGGTCTGACTCCGTAAATCCTCGCGCTGTGGATACCCGCCGTGCTGCGCGAACCAGTTCGGGTCGACCACGTCGGGGTTGCGCAGGTAAAAGCCCTTATAATATTGGTACTGCGTCGAAAACCAGAGTTTCCGGTTGCTGAGGCTGAACGTCAGCCCAAACGGTTTGGTCCTGCCTTTGTCGGTGACGTTGTAGCCCAGAAAAGGCAGTTTCAGGGTCAGTTCCGTACCGAGCCACTGATAGTCGAAGCCCGCGCCGAGCGTCCAGGCTAAGTTGGGTTTATAAATCAGGTGATCTTGTAAGCCGGCCACGCGGAGGGCATAATCCTGACGGTCGCTTACCAGAAAAAGGTGCAGTCGGCGGTAATACGTAGCAATGTAAGCCCGGTCGACGCGGGGGGCGGTGGTTTTCAGTACCGTATCCAGCGGAATACCCAGCAACCGGAGGCCCTGCCCCGATGCCGTTAGCGGGCCGACAAGCAGGATGGCCAGAATGGACCAGTGACGCAGACGGCCCGTCCGTTGGAGAATGCAGCTATCCCAGCCGAAAATTCTGTGCATTTATCAGGTGTTGAGCAGGTGACACTACGCCGGGTCGAAACGGCAAGAGCAACCGTCCGGCGCGCACCAATTGAGTGTTGACTGACGCCGGACGGTCGACTATTGTTTCTCCTCAACCAGCGTCGGAATCACCCACCGGTGCGCCACGTTGAGGGTATAATCGAAGAAAGCGCGGGCGGTGCGGTCGTAGATTTCGTGGCCGACAAATTTGCCCTCTTCGTCGAGGTTTTTGTCCGTTTCGTGCGATTCGTAGAGTTTCGGCGACACGATGGAGTAGCTGTTGGTGAAGCTGATAATTTTGCTCGTTACCGTCTCCATGTCCAATGCCGGTTGCCGCCCCCCGCGCCCGTTGGACACGCCAACCATGGCAAATACTTTGTTCTCGAAGAGGTGCTTAAATGCCGGTCCACCTGTTTGATGAATCAGGTTGGTGGCTTGTGGTGGTGCCGTCCAGTTGTACTCCGGCAGGGCAAAAATGACCAGATCGGCGGCCTCCCAAGCAGTAATCAGGGTTTGCTGAAACGGGGTTAATGCCTCTTTTTTCAGCCAGGCCTGCCCCACAAAGGGAATATCGTAGTCGACAAAGTCCACAACGGTCACCTCGTGTCCCTTTTCGGTCAGCACGTTACGGGCATAGTTACAGAAGCGCAATGAATTACTGTTGGGGCGCGACGAGGTAGAAATTACGGCAATGGTCATCGGTTGCAGATAAACTTGGTTTATCCATAAACCGCCCGGTCTCTTAATTGGTTTACCCGGCACAACTGACTCTGTACCTCATGGCTTCGCCCCGCATTTGTTTGATTACCGGTGCTAACTCCGGCATTGGCCGCATTACGGCTCTGGAACTGGCCAAAAAAGGCTTCGATATCATTATGCTGTGCCGAAATCTGGAAAAATCCCGTCCCGTCCGCGACGAGATCAAGCAGGTGAGCCTGACCAAAAAAGTAGATCTGCTCCAGTGCGACATTGCCGATTTTGCGTCGGTCCGGCAGGCAGCCCGCGAAGTGATTGACCGCTACAACCACCTCGACGTGCTGGTGAACAACGCCGGACTGTTTATCGAGAAAGAACAGTTTTCGCCCCAGGGCATCGAGTTGACGTTCGCCACCAATCACCTCGGCCCGTTTCTGCTTACGAACTTATTGCTGGATCTGTTGCGGAAAGGCGACAACGCCCGCATCGTCACGGTATCGTCGGCGGCTCACCGGTTCACCGGCGGGTTCAAGTTGGATGAACTGGCCAAACCTAAGTCGTATAGTGCCTGGGGGGCGTATGGTGCCTCGAAATTAGCCAACATCCTGTTCTCGAAAGAGCTGTCCGAACGCCTGCTGGACGACGGCATTACGTCGAACAGCCTGCATCCGGGCGGAGTGGCTACCAATTTCGGCGCGGGCGACGGGCTGTCCGGTCTGCTGATCAAGCTGGCTCGGCCGTTTTTTATCACGCCCGAAGAGGGTGCCGAAACCAGCGTCTACTTAGCGGCATCGCCCGAAGTCGAACACGTAACCGGCCTGTATTTCGCTAAAAAGAAACCCGCCACGCCCAGTTCGGATGCTCGCAGTGACTACAACGCCAAACGACTCTGGGCCATCAGCGAAGAACTGACGCATTTAAATCAACCGGTAACGAACGGATAACGGCACCGACCCGTACCACTATGTTATGGACGGGGTAACAGGCCGATCAGGTTCTGTGCCGCTGGGGCCGGGTAACGCCTGCCGGGTAGTTCGTATGGCGCGGGCAGTGTAAATAAATGGTGAAGTTTTATTTTGGGTTAAACATCGGCCTTAGACGCAATGTCTTAAGTCCGTACACTCAAAACCACTACCCATGAATATCGTTGAAACAGCCGCTGCCAATGGTTCATTTAATACGTTAGTTGCTGCCGTGAAAGCGGCTGATTTAGTCGGTACGCTGAGCGGCACGGGTCCGTTTACCGTATTTGCCCCCGTCGATGCGGCATTTGACGCCCTGCCCGAAGGCACGGTAGCCACGCTGGTAATGCCCGAAAACAAAGCGCAGCTAACCGGCATCCTAACCTACCACGTAGTTGCCGGCAAAGTAATGTCGTCGGATCTGACGGATGGTATGGTCGTAACGACCGTCAACGGTCAGGACCTGACCATTCACCTCACGGATGGCAAAGTAATGGTAAACGACGCTGAAGTTATCATTGCGGACGTCGACACGGACAATGGTGTTGTTCATGCCGTCAACGCCGTGATCATGCCTGCCTAAACGGGCGGGTTACGAAAAGCCGTTGGGGGCGTAGTGCCGGGTTCTTAAACCCGGCACTACGCCCCCAACGGCTTTTATTTTCAGATTGGTTCGATGCCGGAAAGTAGCAGCCAAAGATCGATCAGCATCAACGTAGGTTCCAACGGTTGGCCCGGAAATGGTATCTTTAGCTGAAACGAACATTACTCAGATGAAAACACCTCTTCTCTGTCTGCTCTCCAGCCTGTTGTCGTTACCGGTGCTGGCCCAAACCATTGTACCGAACATACCCGGTCAGCCAATTGTGGGCGATTCGACAGACTGGATTAGTTCGCCGGGCGTAAAGCGAATGAGCACCGGATTTTATCTCCGCCCCGGCGACCCGCCCAACGTCATGCGGGCCAATCTGGACAATATGCCTGTGAAAAATGCCGATCCGAACCGGCAATATTCTATGCTGAATCCCCGGTTGAACAGGCCGTACCGCTACCAGATGCCGCTGCCCGATAGCTTGAGACGGTGGTTTCGGTTGCGGCCATGAGGGAGGTCGCGTAGCACCCGGGACAACAAAAAGAACTCAGGCCAGCGCCTGTTTCAGGTCTTCGATGAGGTCTTCGGCGTGTTCCAGCCCGATAGAGACGCGGAGCAGGTTGACGGGGGTCTTGCTGTTCACGCCCTCTACACTGGCCCGGTGTTCGATCAGGCTTTCCACACCACCCATGCTGGTGGCACGGGTGAAGAGCTGGAGTTTACCGGCTACGTGCAGAGCCGCAGCCGAGCCGGTTTTTCCCTGCACCGTACCGATCTGAACCGACAGCATGGCCCCCGGTCCGTTCATCTGCTGTTTCATCACGTCATAGCCGGGATGCGTGGGCAAGCCGGGATAATTTACCCGCTCGACGGCCGGGTGAGCCGCCAGAAATTCGGCCACGATCTGGGCTGTCGCCTGTTGCGCCCGCACCCGGACACCCAGCGTTTTCAGCCCGCGCGTGATTAAGTAACTGTCAAACGGTGAGCACACCGCCCCGCCCAGGCCCTGCAACAGCCGAACCCGCTTTGTGAAGTCAGTATCGTGTTTAAAAATCAGCGCACCACCCAATACGTCGCCATGGCCGCTGAGGTATTTGGTGGTCGAGTGCATCACCACGTCGCAGTTCAGGTCGAGCGGGTGTTGCAGCACCGGTGTTGCCCAGGTATTGTCGCAGACGCAGATGGCCCCGGCTTCATGCGCGATCTGAGCGATGGTGAGCAGGTCGGTCATGGCCAGCATCGGATTCGACGGCGTTTCGCACCAGACCACCCGCGTGTTTTCGTGCATTGCCTGCTGCACCGCTTTCGGATCGGTCATGTCGACCCGCGTGTAAGTCAGACCCCAGGGATGAAACACATCTTCGAGCAACGCTGGTGTTCCAAAATAGGCATCCTGCGCCACCACCACGTGATCGCCCGGCCGCAGGGCCTGAAACAGGGTCATCGTAGCGGCCTGCCCCGAACTGAACGCCATCCCCACGGTTCCGCCTTCGAGAGCAGCCAACGCCTGTTCGAGTGCCTGCCGGGTCGGGTTGCCCGTGCGGGCATAAATGTGGTTACCAACGGGCGCATAATCGGCGTCGCGGGCGAAGGTGGTTGACAGATGGAGCGGAGCCACTACTGAACCGGTTACGGGGTCAATCTGGTGGGTAACCTGCAGGGCAAGGGTATCGAAATGCATAGCGGAAGCGTATAGGGTTGACCGTTGCCTTGGTAACCAATAACCACGTTTCTGCGTTCGGCAACCCGCGCCCGACGGTTGGGCAAAAGGCCTGTTTTGCGGGATATGACCGCCAAAATTCAGCTACGATTTAGCCAAAATAATAGGGGTTTTGTTACCTTTACCGCTACTCGTATGCAAGCATACTACCCCAAAAGATGGCAGACTCGTATCAATCACTCACCCTCACCCGGACGGACGCCGTCCTGACGCTGTCGCTGACCGGCCCCGGAAAGGGGAATGCAATGGGACCGGAATTCTGGGAAGAACTGCCCGTGGCGATGGACGAGATCACGGCCATGCCCGACATACGGGCCATTGTTGTCCGGGGTTCGGGCGCTAATTTCAGCTATGGCCTCGACGTGGGCAAGATGCTCCCCCGGATTGCGGGCATGGCTACCGGGGCCGTGATGGCCCAGGAACGCCGGAAACTGATGAGCCAGATTCGGCACATGCAGTCGGGTTTTCAGAAGATGCACGAATCGCCAAAACCCGTTATTGCCGCCATTAACGGCTGGTGCATCGGGGGGGGGCTGAACATGGTCTCGGCGGCCGATATCCGGCTTTGTTCGCGTGATGCGAAATTCAGTCTGCGCGAAGCCAAATTGGCCATCACCCCCGATATTGGCGCGTTACAGTTCCTGCCGCACATCATCGGTCAGGGCTACACCCGCGAACTGGCGTTTACCGCGAAAGACATCGACGCGGCCTTTGCCGATAAAATCGGGTTGGTCAACCACGTCTATGAAACGGCGGACGAATTATTTGCTGCTGCCGAACAGATGGCGCAGGACATTGCTCAGTTACCCGCATCGGCCGTGCAAGGCGCCAAAGAAGTCCTGAACTACAGCCGAGACAAATCCATCGACGACGGGTTGCAGTACGTGGCCGTCTGGAATTCGAGCCAGATGCAGTCGGCGGATTTCAGCGAAGCCATGCAGGCCACCGTCGAACGGCGACAGGCCGGATTCAACAAAAAAAGCGACAGGGGTTATTGACAGAATGATTGAGTGATTGAATAGCTCAAGTCAACCACTCAATCATTCTACCCTTCAATCATTCAACCATTCAATATGTACAACACGACAGGAATGCTGCGCGACGATGCGCTGAAAGGAAAGACCATCATCGTAACCGGTGGCGGCACGGGGCTCGGAAAATCCATGAGCCGCTATTTTTTACAGTTGGGGGCCAACATCACCATTTGCAGCCGCCGACAGGCCGTGATCGACGCCACAGCGCAGGAACTCATGGGCGAGACAGGGGGGCAGGTTTTAGCCGTGTCCTGTGATGTCCGCAACCCGCAGGAGATCGAAAACGTGATTGCCGAGACGGTAAAACGCTTTGGGCAGGTGGATGGGCTACTGAACAATTCGGCCGGTAATTTCATCAGCCCAACGGAGCGGTTATCGTACAAAGCCTTCGACACGGTGGTGGATATTGTCCTGCGCGGTACGTACTATTTCACCCTGGCGGTGGGTAAATACTGGATTGAAAACAAGATTCCCGGCACCATTCTGAACATCTCGACCACGTACGCGACCACCGGTTCGGGCTACGTGGTGCCAAGTGCCGTGGCCAAGGGCGGAGCACTGATTATGACCAAATCGCTGGCGGCTGAATGGGCCAAATACGGCATTCGGCTCAACGCCATCGCACCGGGCCCGTTCCCGACGAAGGGCGCGTGGGACCGGCTGTTTCCCGAACCCTTAGCCAGTATGATGGACCCCACCAGCCGGATTCCTCTGAAACGGGTAGGCGAACACGGCGAATTAGCCAACCTGGCCGCGTTTCTGCTCTCTGACTTCTCGGGCTACATTACCGGCGAAAGCATCACCATCGACGGCGGTGAAATCCTGGGGGCGGGCGAATTCAGTCACCTCGATAATGTGACACCCGAGCAGTGGGATCAGATTGGCGCATCCATCAAACAGGCCAACCGGGCCAGCAAGCAGGAAGGAAAATGAGGTCAATGGAATCGCACGGCAGCGGCCGACCGGCAGATCATTATGATTAAACTGATTTTTAAAAGATCGTTTCGATCCGCCGACGCGGTCGGATCACAGGAATCATCGAAGCTGTTCAGGATTTTGATTCACTTACCCAACCCAATGATTTT
>JBBQLG010000197.1:0-9119 GCA_038327655.1 Cytophagales bacterium | reverse complement strand
ACAGCAGCAGGTCTGAGAACAGCTTTAATCAATATTTTATCTCAAGTAGGGACAAAATATTGCATTACTTTTGACTAACTACTTAGATGCACACCGCAAACGCCAACAGGCCGCACACGCTACCCTTACACTAACCGACCTATACAATGTGGTCGAGAAATTGCGGGCTGGTGAATCACTGAATGCAAAAGATCAGATCGTAAATCAGCAGGGGTTGGCGTCGGTGGTGCTCAGTCTACATCAACAGATCGACGCGGCTGTTGCCGATGCCTACGGCTGGCCACACGACCTACCCGAACCTGAAATACTGAACCGCCTTGTTCGTCTGAACCACGAACGAGCCGCTGAAGAAGACGCCGGACAGATTCGCTATTTACGCCCGTCGTATCAGGCCCCCGGCCAACAGCAGTTGGGTATCGACCTAACGACCTCAGCTCCGGCAGCAGGTGCGCCCGTTGTTGAAGTCAGTCAGCAGGAATGGCCGAACGGGTTGGCCCAACAGATGCAGGCCATACGTGATGCTGTTCAGCAGGCGGGCGTACCAATCAGTACCAAACAGGTTGCCGCCTATTTCCAGAAAACCCGCCCCGAAAAAGTACAGCCGTTGTTGGATACACTGGCAACGCTGGCACTCATACGCCAAACCCCGGAAGGTGCCTATGCCATGTAGAAGACTGGAAACGCCCCACGGGTGAAAGTTGTCAAGACCTTACTTCGTAGGGCGTACCATTCCAGTAATCGAGCGCGGCCCGTTGACTATGAGTAAGGGGGAAACTGTCAAATTCAGGGAACAACGATTGTTGCCCGCCCTTCTATACGAACCGTTGGCCCGACCGTGGCTGGTCGATAACCGTACCCGTAACCGGACAGACTACCCCTCCCGGCCTGGATTCGTTGGGCGTAACGACGCCCGGCGCGGGTGGTTGGTCTGGTTTACCCTCGTCACAATGTACCTCGGATTGGCTTACGGCTGAGACCAGTAACGGCTACCGGGCTGCTTCAGGCACAAAAATAATGGGGCAGTTCACGATGATTTCGGCGGCATTGAGACCACCCAGCGACGCATTACGCGGACCTTTGGGTGCCCCGGCTACCACGTAACCATCGGCATATAACTCGATGATATTCACGGGGGCAATAACCTCGTGCTTGTCAGTGGTCACACGTTTTCGGGTGCCGGCGGCAATAGCCGCCTCCGTCCACATAACCGGATGGACATCCCACAAAGGGCTGTAGGCTGCGGCATCGCAAAAGGCACCCGGATCATCTGCGTTTATGCAACCTGCCTGCTCCTGAAAAATATTCAGCGGATCCCCTTCGCCCGCTACCGCTGAGCGTAACCCCTGCCGATTGGGGTTTGTTTTTCCCATTGGCCCGTTAATCACCGGAATCAACGCCTCGCGGGCGGAGCGAAACGACTTGTCGTCGCCCGCATTGGGGGCGGCATTTAGGTTGGGTGTAAACGTTCCGCCTTCCAGGGCTGCCAGAGCATGGTCGGATGTCTCGGTGCTGGAATACAGGATCGGGAATCCTTCGTAGAACCCCCTGGTCAACTGTATTTTCACCGTCATCGCTACTTTATCCATGCTGATTACCTTATCGTGCACGCCTGTGCTGTTCGATAGGTGCGACGCATTATAAACAATCTTTCCGTCGTAAGTGACAATGGGACTGTATTGTGCATCACCGACCGACCCTGGCTCTGTGGCCGGATCGAGGGGGAACAGATTAGGGCCCGGCACTACTTTTTTAACGGGTTTAAAGTCCACGTTGCCCGAAAACTTGAGCACCGGAAAATCATTCGGATTTTTCGCTCCTCCGCTCACGACAGTAGCGTTCTGCGTGGCTTTTGTACCAATGGCATGGACCAATTTCGGTGTCCAGTTCAGCCCCAATTTGATGGATTGATCCACATCGTTCGACTCCGTGATAATGTAGTAAACGTCGCCCCCGGCGGCATCCTGACCCCGGTATAGCGGCAGCACGGCCGTTGCCGCAATGGTATCAATCTGCATAGCACTCGCCAGCCGGTTGGGCAATGACCGTATCTTAACTTGGGGTTGAGCAGTCTCTTTATTGCAGGAAACTATCAGCGTGACCAGCAGGCTGAATGAGATTAGTTTTTTCATGATCGGTTAACTGTTGACTGGATGTGCTCTGACTGAGAGCCGTGCAGGTGGAGACAGAGCCGAAGCTCGCGATAGAACGGTTCCGGTGGGGACCGTTAATCGGCCAGGGATAGGTCGATGCAAGTGCCGGTGACGAGTTACCAAAACTCGGCTGCACACTGAATCAAATCTTCCTTCCAATACGTTGAATCAATCGGTTGGCTATCGAATAGGGCAACCGTTTAGGCAGTCCAGTCATTGGCTGATTTGCCGATTTTCTGACTAGTCGAATGGAATAAGGCAGGCAGTAGAAGAGACCCGTCCAGGATCTCTCAGGTCATCCTGAAACCAGAATGTAGTTTCGGAGAGCAATAGGGTTAGACGAAGAGCAGTCTCGTCAAGTAGTCAGTGTCGATCTGGCCAAATCCACATGATTATTAAGCAATTAGGCAGAAAAAAAGTTATCACGGATCTATAACATTTTGATTAAAAATTTAAACTAATCCCTTATTGTGCTCTTCAGGCAGATTAGGTCTTTACTATCCGGTTTGGTGAAGTCAGCGATCATGAGCACGTTGAGAAGTTAGAACGAAGGTCACCGAAACAGCTCGTTTCAACAATGACCGTTTGTTCAATGGAGTATGATACTTGTTAGTGATTGGCCTGATCTGTATCAAGATCAAACCTGCTCACTGTCAGTCTGTCAGCGCTTGAGGCGGGTTAGTTTATCGATGTCGAGCAGGGTAATCTGACGGGCATTGATCTGAATCACCCCCTCAACCCATTAAGTGGCACGGCGTAGGGCGTTCCCTGCCAGTAGTCGAGGGCGGCGCGTTGGTCGGCTGTTATATCGGCTACGTCGAATAGGGTAGGCGTTTGGTAAATCCTGTTAATGCTGCGCCGGAGGTTGTTACGCTGGTTACTGTCTTTGTTCCTGGCATTGTATGCTGCCTGTGTGTAAACATCCTCTTTCGAGCCTTTGGCATATCCCCGGTGTTGGCTGGTGAGTGATATCATCAGGTCGTCGTCCTTGGGTAGCATTGTTGCCGATACAAACCGTTGGCCCGGTCGTGGCTGGTCGATGATCACACCCGTAACCGGACAGACAACCAATCCCGGCGTGGATTCGCCCGGCGTGGATTCGCCCGGCATAGCAGCGCCCGGCGCGGGTGGCTAGTCTAGTTTACACTCGTCACAAAGTACCTCGGATTCGCTTCTCTGAAAAGGCGTAAATTCTCTCTCTGCTCGCGCTCGAATCCTTAATAGAATGTAGGGGTCCAATCAAGTTCCCAAATTTTCATAGTTGCACTAAATCCATTACCATCAACTCTATTTCCCTCATTATCAACGATCCATGTCAGTTCACTCCATGCTATAATGTCCGTTACTTGGTCAGCAAACTCCTCTGCCTTGTTATAGTAAGCACTATATTCCTCTGTCATCGGTCAATGTAGTTTGCTCTGTATGCGTACAAAATGCCCCGTACGGGCTGGAAATGTCAGGTTTTGTCAGATTTTGCGGTTTTTAGGCGGCGGTTTCCAGATCGCTGTAATGCAGCATCACACGGCCCAAATCAACGGGGCGTACTTCATCGGCGGTGAGCGTTTCCACGGCTATCGTGTCTCCTTTTGCCGGTCCGCCGGTGCGGTTTGTAAATTCCACTTCGTAAAGGCTCCCCCCCGGTCCGCCGTCGCGGTTGTAGATGTGAACGACGGTGCCCACGTCTCCCCGGCGCAATCCCAGCGCGGGGCGGTCGGTCAGCAGGGCGGCTAAATCGAGTTCCTGTATCATGGCGGCCCGTCGCTACGGTTGGGGTGTGGTCAGGTAATCGGCCAATCGTTGCAATATCGTGGCGTGAAGGGCATCGGGAATGAACCCAATAGCCCTATCAATGTCGGTGGTAGATAAGGCAATCAGATTAGACAGTCGAATCACAGATACGGCCCGTAACCGATTGTCGACGGTGGGTGTCAGTATTTCATCGAACCCGGCCACGGCCTGCCGTAGCTGCGTGGAAATGCCGCAAACCAGATAGTCACCATACCCCGGCATCTTGCGCAACAGCAGCACCGGGCGGGGTTTGCGTTCCCCGTCCGATTGCTGAACGTAGGCCATTGCTATATCGCCCTCCTGCATCGTTACCGGCGTTTAGGTGCGTTATCAGACTGATAGGCGGGTACGTCGCTGTAGTCGGGTTCATCGTCGCCATAGACCCGGTTTAGTGACGCATGGGCCAACGTTCGCCAGTCGGCACGTTCTTGGGCTGTTTCCTCATCGGTACGGCGAACGAGTTCTAACAGCCCCTCAACCAACGGGCTGAGTGCCGGGTCGAGGTGGGTAAGATCAACAGCCAAAAATGAGGGGTTGCCGTTGGGGTCGGTCATTACAGAAATGCCTTGCATGGTCTTGGTTTTAGTGTTCTAGGCTGGTTGCATGGTTTTGGTACGGCGAACGGCGCGGGTCCGGGTGGGCAGTGGTGTGGGCGCAACGGGTGGTAGGCTGGCCTTTCCGGCAAAGTGTGGGTGGTCGAGGTATAACAGCGCGTTTTGCTCTGACGATACTTTGAGGTAGCGCGACAGCATCACTTCCGAACGGTGGCCCGTCATTTTCATAATGGCCGTAAGGGGCAACCCCGCCAAATAGGCGTTAGTGGCAAAAGACCGGCGGGCGGTGTGGGTAGTCAGCAGTTCCCACTTTGCCACAAGGCGGCGGCTCCGTTGCCCTCCCTGAGTGCGTGAGGTTTCTACCCGTTG
Source organism: Cytophagales bacterium (assembly GCA_038327655.1). GTDB lineage: Bacteria > Bacteroidota > Bacteroidia > Cytophagales > Spirosomataceae > JBBQLG01. The sequence continues at coordinate 4,258 of JBBQLG010000197.1, read as the reverse complement.
CCCAAATTGCGGCACGGTGTCAGCAGCAAACTTGCCCAACTCTTTCAGGGTTTCGTTGGTCTTCTGGTTCGATACGGCGCGGGGTGGAACCCCGTCATATTTTGCCAGTATGGCCTTTACGTTGTGGTTGAGGGGAACGTCTACCCGTTCGGTCGTTTTCAGCGTCCTACACGTCAGTGTACGGCCTTCGTGAATGATATTTTCTGGGCGTAGTTGGGAGAAGTCCGAAAACCGCAAGCCCGTATAACAGCCAATCAGAAACAGGTCGCGTACCCGGTCTAGTTTGGGGTGTTGCGTTAGGTCGAGGTTGAACAGGCCCAACAGTTCGGCATCGCTGAGGTAAATACTATCTACGTTCTCCGTCATTTTCTTGAAGTCGCGGTGCTGATACGCCGTGTTCGTGTGCAACCCGTCGTCGTGTGCCTGTTTCAGCAGCACCTTCAAATCTTTGAGTAATGACCCTACATAGTTGAGCGATAACCCCCGGCCTGTAAGCCATAATTTGAATGCCTTATGGAAGTCGAGGGTAATGTCATCACAATTGATGCCCCGGCGTGTCTCCGTTGAAAAGTCGTTCAGGATACGCCGCAATTTCAGGTATCCAGCCAACGTAAAGGCGGCGTAATGTGTCCCCTTTTTGTTGAGCCGTTGACCCCGCTCTCCCTCAGCCACAAACCGGGCAATGTAAGCCGTGAAGGTTTCCGAAACCTTGACAACCTCAACGATAGGGGTAACTCGTTCACGGCCTAACGCGGTGTCGAGGCGTTGTTTCAGCGTGTTGCTGTCGAGGGGTATTTGTGCCAGTTGCAACCCGGCCACTATTTGAACGAGCGCGGCGCGGTGGCGTTCCAAGTGGGCGTTCAGGGTTTCGTGGGCGGCACGTTCGGCCCGGTTCTTTTGGGTGGTGCGGGCGCGTTGGGCGGTGGCATCCCATTGGTAGGGTTCTACGGTTTGGCCCGTCGAATATTTGAACCGCTGGTTATCGAACCGATAGACAAGATAAATGAGCGTGGGCGCAGTGGCGCGGGCATCTTTCAGCAGAAATTTAATCGGTCCGGCGTACCGGTCTGCTACCTGTTTGGCTGGCATTGGTCTTACTTGGTTTGGTCAAGACCAAGTTACAACAGAAACCAATACGGGGGACGGATTAGGGGACGGATTTACTTTATTATTCCGTCCCCTTTATGATAAACCTTGATAAAGTAAAAACGCTAACTAGTTGATAGTTAGCGTTTTCTTATCTTTTTGAATACCGTAAAATACGGTAAATGTGCTCCCGAAGGGATTCGAACCCCTATCGTCGGTACCGGAAACCGAAATTCTATCCATTGAACTACGGGAGCAGGATGCCCAAATCAGCCTCGTGGCCCCGTTTGGGAGTGCAAATATAGCCCATCAGTGGGCGTGAGGCAAGTGCCGTGCCGAAATCAGAGCTTCTTCATCGTCTCGTAATCGCCTACGTTGTGCAGGTAGAGAAAATGAATGAGCAGGCCATTGACGTTGGTGACCAGCTTGTGGGCTTCGGGCAGCGTGGCCACAATTGATGTAATGCGCTCATAGTCAGAATCGCTGTCAATCTTTTTGAGGTGGAACGCCATGATCTCGTCGCGGGGCATGGTCTTTTCCACGAAGTAAAAATGCATGGCCTCGTCGCTGGTGCCGGTGCTGGGAAACCAGAGTTGCGGGTTCAGCTTCGTCAGCTCGTCGGGGCGGATATCGAGGCCAATTTCCTCGCCAACTTCGCGGGCGGCGGTGTCGGTGGGGTCGTCGTCGGTGTCGACCATGCCCGCCGGGTGTTCGTAGGTAGGCGACCCGTCGGCGATGCGGCGCTGGCGCACGAGGACCACAAATTTGTCGCCCGTTTGGTCGTCGATGAGGCAAACGAGGACAGAGGCAGCGTGGCCTTTCAGGAAACAAACCGGCGGAATCTTGTCGCCTTCGGGCGTGTCAGCATCCACGGTGAGCATGGCAAACAGCACTTCGCCGTTAGTCCGCCGCCGGATGAAATGGTCATCTATCTTGTTGATTATCAGGCCATTTTTTTCAAGCTGGCCTTTCCAGAATTTGAATTTGGCAGCATCTTCTAACGCTTCCAGGGGGTGATTGGCCATAATAGGGTGAACGAGTTGTCGACAGATTTTACCTGATGAACTGCCAGACAAAGGGCACTGTTAAAAAACCGGGCCATAAATTCTCACCCGTTCTATGCTCTCAAAAATACTGCTTGGCCTGCTGGTTGTCATCGTCGTGGTCGTACTGGTGGCCCTGCTCATCGGCTACCTCATCTCGGCCCCGAAATACACCGGCCCGGTTTCGGACCACTTCAACGGGAAAACGTTTTTCACCCCCAACGCCCCCCAGCCCCGTGGCCTCGCCGACGTGATTAAGTGGCAACTGAACCACGACATCTCCGAACCCTGGCCCCCGTTCCATAACGAACCGCCCGGCCCCAAACCCGCCGCCCGCGTCCCCACCGATTCAACCGAAAAGGGACCTTTGGGGAGTCCTGTGCGGGGTCCCGTGCGCGTCACCTACGTGAACCACTCCACAGTATTGCTTCAGTTCGACGGGCTGAACGTGCTCACCGACCCGATCTACGAAAACCGCGTGAGTCCGTTTTCGTTTCTTGGCCCCGCCCGCAACTCACCCCCCGGTATCCGGTTCGACGATCTGCCCAAAATCGACGTACTGCTGCTGAGTCACAACCACTGGGACCACCTCGAAATTGGTACCGTCAAAAAACTCGCCATCCGCGACAGACCCTTGATTTTCTGCCCGTTGGGCATCAGGGTATTTCTGGAACAGGAGGGCGTTACGGCACCCATCACCGAATTGGACTGGCAACAAACGGCTCCCATTAACGCCCAAACTACACTGCACTGCGTACCAGCTCAGCACTTTTCAGGCCGCGGCACGTTCGACCGCGATGCTACGTTGTGGGCGGGCTATGTACTTGATAATAAAGCTGTTGGTAAACTCTATTTCGCCGGTGATTCAGGGTACGGGCCGCATTTTAGCGCCATCGGCAAGCAGTTTGGCCCGTTGCGGCTGGCCCTGATTCCTATTGGCGCCTACAAACCAAACTGGTTCATGTCGCCAGTGCATATTAGCCCTGCCGAAGCCGTGCAGGTGCATCAGGACGTGCGGTCTGAACAGAGCGTAGCCATTCATTTCGGCACCTTCCCCCTGGCCGATGATGGCGAGGGCGAACCCGTCACGGATTTGGCTAAAGCCCTGACCGCAAAAGGCATCGACGCGGCCCGGTTTCGAGCACTAAAAAATGGCGAAAGCGTAAATTTTTAACCCATCTTCCAACGTTTCCCCCAAAAACGGGGTATTCTTTGTATCATCCATTGGCAGGAACAGCCGGTTTGGTGTTCACCATCAGCACTCTTTTTTATGCGTAAATTCAGTCTGGCGTTGGTAGCCGCCCTATGTATTGCTGCCAGCTTTTTGTCGTGCAAAGACACGTACATTGACCCCGCCATCGGCTTTTTCAACAAAGACACAGCCGCTATATCTGCTTATATCCGAACCAATAAGCTGACCGTGCTGGATGCTGGCTATAACGTGAAGTACCAGATTACCAAGGCTAACCCAGCCGGGCGCTTACCCGTGCAGGGCGACGAACTGGAGTTTGCATACCTGATCCGGTCGTTGAGCACCAACATGAAGGTTGACAGCACCAAAAAAGATTCGGCGGCCTACTTCCCCTATGGCCTGGGCCGGATGTTGGTTGGCCTTGAAGTCGGCTTCGCCAAGGTGCGCGAGGGCGAAAGCGCCACGTTCCTGTTTCCTTCCTACGTGGCTTTCGGCGACCGGGTTGTGGGCGCATTACCCGCCAACTCGCCCGTCCGGTTCGACGTAGTCCTAAAGGCCGTTCGGTCGGAAGATGCGCAGATTGAAGATTACATCGTTCGCAAGAAGCTGCCAGCCGTTGAAAAGATAGGGACAACCGGCCTGCGGGTCAGCAAGACTACGAGCCTCACCACCGGAGCGGCCCTTACCGACGGGCAACGCGTGACGTTGAAGTATACGGGCAAATTCCTCCGTTCTGGTACCATTTTCGACAACAACGCCGGGAACACCTTTGACGTCACCTTGGGCCGAAGCCAGGTCGTAGCTGGTTTCGAGGCGGGCATCAAAGCCCTGAAGGTGGGCGAGAAAGGCACCATCATTTTCCCATCATCGCTTGGTTATGGCTCCACAGGCACATCCAATGGGGCTATTTTGCCCTTCACGCCATTGGCCTTCGATA
>JBBQLG010000196.1:0-9230 GCA_038327655.1 Cytophagales bacterium | reverse complement strand
CTTATCAAGCAGTTTAACGTAGATCAACATCCCGCTTGCTTCACGATCCTATACAACCGCTACATGAACCGCGTTTATCGATTATGCCTGCGTTTAACCCGGCAACCCGAAACCGCCCATGATTTTACGCAGGATGTTTTTATCAAGATTTTCTGTAAAGCTGGACCATTTCAAAGTTGATTCGTCTTTCTAGACCTAACTATAGGCCATTACCTTCAACTATTGCGTTAGCAGGATCCGTACGGGCTAATTGTTAGGTGGCGATAGCCAATTTCATCCTGAGCCGTATTGACAAAGCGCTGGGCAACAACCGTCAGGTCAATTGCTACATCGAAGAGCTGGCCAACGTCAAAGAGTTGTTTGATGATTTCAGATGGTCGCCCTTTGGTGTAGAGAATGCCCGTCGTGTTGGATGCAAAGGCCGTTAACTTGTCACCGAGTAAACTGTCCGTATCGGGTAGCCGCACAAGGGTCAAGGGTTCACTTGTGCTGAGCTAGGGGTGGGTAGCTGCCGAAACAGTTGATCGCCCTGCTCGACTCGGTTGCGTCGCCGGGCGTAGCGCCGGAGCTTGTCGCGGTTAATGATAAACTTGGCGAAAGCGTTGTGGAGGATGTCCTCCAGCTCTTCCTGATAGGCAGAGAACAGGGGGCTGATCCGCCATCAGGTCCACGAGTATTTTTCCAACGGGGCCGTTACATAGTGGTCCAGGGGTTGTAGCGGAGCTTCGCTGATGAATGACGTTATTGGAGAAAAGTGGCTGTCCGAAATAAATTAATCCCCTAATCAATCCTCTTCCCGGCTCATGAAAAGAAAACTATCGCTCCTGCTCGTTATCTGGCTAACTGGCTGCCTGACCGCCGTTGCCCAACAAGCCCCTTACTCCAACGAAGTGGTGACCAAAATTCAACAGGTCGAGCAGCATTTAGCGGAGCGAATAAGGACCCAAGACGATACAAACTGGACGTTGCAAGACCGAATGAAGCACCACAACGTGTATGGTCTGAGCATGGCCGTTGTGCGTAACTACCAGATCGAATGGGCCAAATCCTATGGATGGGCCGACACGGCCCGGCACCGCCCCGTCACGACGGAAACCCGTTTTCAGGCGGGTTCCATTAGCAAATCACTCAACAGCGTAGGTTTGCTGACGCTGGTGCAGGACAAAAAAATTGATTTGTTCGCCGACATCAACCAGTACCTTACCACCTGGAAATTCCCCTACGACTCGGTGGCTAAAGGCAAAAAAATCAACACAGCCAACCTCCTGAGCCACACCGCCGGGCTAACCATTCATGGCTTCCCTGGCTACCCAGTCGGAAAAGAGTTGCCCTCGTTGACCCAGATTCTGGACGGTCAGCGACCTGCCAACACGCAGGCGGTTCGGTCAATGGTTGAGCCGGGGCTGCAATACAAGTACTCGGGTGGTGGCACTACTATTTCGCAGTTGATGCTCATGGATCTGACGCAGCAACCCTACGACCAATTTATGGATGAGCGGGTACTGAAGCCGATGGGCATGGTGAATAGTTCGTACACGCAACCTCCCGTTGAGAGTGACCTGCTGGCAACGGGCTATTATCCGAATGGCAGGGCGGTAGGAGGTAAATACCACATTTACCCCGAACAGGCAGCCGCCGGCCTATGGACAACGCCAACAGATTTATGCCGCTACATCATTGAAACGCAACAGGCCTACGCCGGAAAATCGGGCAAGGTATTGTCACCGGCGATGACCCGGTTGCGCCTGACTCCCTATGTAGATAGTTCGGCAGCACTGGGCGTGTTCATCGAAAAAAAAGGGGCGGATCTGTATTTTAGCCACGGCGGGGCCGATAACGGCTTTCTAAGTATTTATTATGGGAGCCTGACTGGTGGCAATGGGGTAGTGGTCATGGTCAATTCACTGAACGGTGGTATTCTGAATGAAATCGTCAATAGTGTTGCCCAGGTCTATCATTGGCAGGATTTCTACAAGCCAATTATCAAGAAAACTGTCTCCTTGCCGGAAGCCATTCTGGATACTTACGTGGGAGAATATCAGGGCGAGACGGGAAAAAACGTCGTTACTCGCCAGGGTAATCAGTTGTTTTATCAGTGGACAGGTGGAAACATTATGAAAATTTTTCCTGAAACAGCAACAACGTTTTACTTCAAAGAAGTGGATGTCCAACTTAATTTCATTCGCGATGCGTCAGGAAAAGTCGTTGGTCGAACGACGACGAATGGCGGGCAGACTTCGGAAGCGAAGAAAATAAAATAGACGATCACTCCTCACCAGCCAATCCAAACCGAATGAAAACTCCAATTCTCATTCTCGCGCTGTTGTTTACCGGTTCCGTTTCGGCCCAGAACCGCAAACCCGCCCCGGCCCACTACGACATCCTGATCCGTAACGGACTCATCTACGACGGTTCTGGCAGTAAACCCTACAAAGGTGACGTGGGTATTCGCGCCGACCGGGTGGTGGCCGTCGGGAAACTGACCACCGCAACAGCGGACCTCACGTCGGCGGATCGTCCTAACGCCCTAACCGTCATTAATGCCAACGGCATGGCCGTGGCCCCTGGGTTTATCAACGTATTGTCTCATGCAGGGCCGCTATTGCTCCGGGATGGCCATTCGATGAGCGATTTGAAACAGGGCGTGACCACCGAAGTGTTCGGCGAATTGTCATGGGGCCCCGTTCGGCCCGAGGCCCTGCCGCAATTGCAGCAAAGCTGGCTAAAACAGCTCGGTCAACCGTGGGACTGGACAACCCTGGCGGAATTTATGCAGAAACTCGAACGCAAAGGCGTTACGCCCAATGTTGCTTCTTACGTAGGAGCGGGCGAGATTCGGATGATGGTATTGGGCGAAGACGACGTAAAGCCAACCCCTGCCCAACTGACCCAAATGAAGACATTGGTTCGGGAAGCGATGGAAAGTGGTGCGCTGGGCGTGACGACCATGCTGATTTACCCCCCCAATACCTTTGCCGATACCGACGAGTTGATTGCGCTGTGTCGGGAAGCCGCCCGTTACGGGGGACGCTACATTGTGCATATGCGGAGTGAAGGCGACCGGCTGGAAGAAGGCATACAAGAGTTGATCCGTATTGGCAACGAAGCCAAACTACCCGTCGAGCTGTACCACTTCAAAGCAAGTGGGGTACGTAACTGGCCCAAGATAGACAAGGCCATTGCACTCATCAATGAGGCCCGGCGACGGGGGCAGGATGTAACGGCCAATATGTATACTTACACGGCGGGGGGAACCGGCTTAACATCCTGTTTGCCGCCCTATGTCTTCAACGGGGGCTTTCTGGCGGGCTGGAAACGATTGCAAGACCCTGAACAACGCCGGAAAATTGCTCAGGAAGTACGCCACCAGACCACTAAATGGGAAAATATGTTTGCGCTGGCCGGTTCGATGGATAACATTGTGCTGGTAGGTTTTGAGCAGGATTCGCTGAAAAAATACATCGGCAAAACCCTGGGGCAAGCGGCCACGATGCGTGGTAAAGACCCCCTCGAAACGGTCATGGACCTGATTGTTGAGGACAAAGCCAGAGGTGAGACACTCTATTTTCTGATGTCGGAGGAAAACGTCAAAAAAGAGATTCGTCAGCCCTGGGTGAGTTTTGGGTCAGATGCGGGGTCGATAAACGAGGAAGATACTCAGTTTGGTATCGAACACCCCCGTAGCTTTGGTAACTTCGCCCGGCTGCTGGGCAAGTACGTCCGCGAGGCGCAAATCATTACCTTAGAGGAAGCCATTCGTAGGCTCACCAACCTACCCGCTACCAACCATAAACTGACCAACCGAGGGTTGCTCAAACCCGGCTACTTCGCCGATGTGGTGATTTTCGACCCGGCTACCATTGCCGACAAAGCCACCTTCGAGAAGCCCTTTCAGTACGCCGTTGGGGTGCAACACGTGTTCATCAATGGTAAACAGGTGTTGGCGAATGGCGAACACACCAACGTCTTTCCGGGACGGGCGTTGTGGGGGCCGGGCCGGAAAGAGAAAGTAGGGATAACCGCCGATAAGTAATCGAGATACCCTGAAACCATTTTATTGTAAAAAACCGTGTTGCCATGTTCAAGCGTACTACAAACCCGCCTGCCATCGTTGCCACCCGAACCGGTTTAAGCTACTGTTCAGCCTGCTGATTCTGCTGGGGAATCTACCCGCAGTTATGGCCCAGGTGACCCGCCCGGCTAGTGAGTTCGGTACGCTGCCAAAGCGTATTGACAGCATCCGGCAACCAGAAAAAACACCCGGTGTTCAGGTGCTCATCTTTACAAAAGACAGCCTGCTCTACAAACACAATGCCGGGGTGATGAACCTGAAAACGAAGGCTCCTGTCACCGACGAATCAATGTTTCGGCTGGGTTCCGTCACGAAAAGTTTTGTCGCGGTTTCGGCCCTGATGCTCATCGAAAAAAAGCAGTTGGCCTTCTCCGACTAACTTAAGAAGTTAGTCCCCGACATTCGATTCGTGAACCCATGGAAAGCCCCCGACCCCATCCGAGTGGTGCATTTGCTTGAACACGCCACCGGCTTCGACGACCTGGTCCTGAAAGATTATACCGTCAACGATGCCACAATTACGCTGCAGAAGGGATTGGATACCGCTTCGGCATCGCGTCACTCGCGCTGGCGGCCCGGCACCTGCATGGCTTATTGTAATTCGGAGCCGCCCGTTGTTGCCCGGATCGTCGAAAAAAAACGGGTTAGGAATTTGAGTCGTTTGTTCGGCAGCACATCTTCAACCCACTGGGGCTAAAAACCATCACATTCCGACGGGACGGCTCGGCCAAAACGCAACCGAGATTTCGTGGTGGATTTTTGCCGTGTCGGGGCCCTGGGCTGATAGCCCATTTTCGCTTTGCCAATAAAATGGCCCAGCAATTTATCGAGCTCATCGGGTCGGGCGACCTCCAACTGATGGGCAAAGAAATCGTGGGTATAGACCAAATAGAACTACTCCATTAACCGCCTTATTCTATAGATGCCTTTGACCGTATCTCAACCCGGACGTCAGCAGAAACCCGCCGTTCGGTACGTAAAATGTTGGATGTTGCTGATCGGATTCACGCGGTACTCCAGCAGAAAGGCATGAGTCAGAAGGATCTGGCGGCGGCCCTTCACAAATCTGAATCTGAGATTAGTAAGTGGCTCAGTGGCACCCACAACCTAGAACTGAAGACGATCATTCGGATTGAAGAAGCTTTAGGCGAAGACATCCTAACGGTACCTGGGCCGTCGATGTTGGCTTAGGGCGAATGGTGTCTGATAAGCCTACTGAAGCAAGATTGGTTATTACGATTAGTGTCCTGTAGTGTCCCGAAACATCGACCCTTTTTAGCAGGACAGGGATCTCAAAAAGTGATCAAAACAGTCTCAAAAAGCCCAAAATTTGGTGGGCTGGAGTAATCACCGCTTTTTTAGTATGTGAACGTGGTAATTCCACCGAAGAGATAAGCAGGTTGCAAATGCGGTCTTACATAGTTCTCCATTTTGGTTAGAAAACTGACAACCTAGTTCAGGTTAAGACACTTCCATTTGGTTCATGGCGATAGAGCCACTACCCCGATTAACTTTTTCCTGCTGGCAACCATCCTTTTCGTGGGGCCGTCGTATGAAGTCACCAATTAGCACACAGGCGTTTGCGTTACAGTGAAAGAAGCGTTTGTTGCGGAGATAGAGCCGACCGATTGGCGCAAATCCAGGTAGTCAATCAGTTTACAGAGGGTGGATTTGCAGGTTTCATTCAAAAAGAACCAGGGCCAAATTTTACCACGGTCATCATTTTGAGCAGTGCCATTTCGTGGGTGGTTATGGATTGGACTAGCAGAATTGCAACAGGAGCCGAAGGTGTAATAACTCAACTGGTGGCTTCGCTAGCCTGTTGGCTGGTGGGACAGGATGGGGCAAAAAGTAACCGCACCTCGATCTCCAGCCGGTCAATAAGGAACCCGATCCGGTCGGGTGTAAAGGTCGGCCAGCCAAGCATATCGAGAGCCGAAGCCCGCACGGTGCGGAAAATCAGTACGCGCCCTACCAGAAAGAATGCCTGAAGTTTAACGGCCTCGCCCTCTGGCGGCAGGCCGCGCAGCCGGGCCACCAGGCAAATCAATGGGTTGAGTAACTGCGTTTCCAGCGCCGCGTTGACCGGCGTAAAAGCCCCCGACGGGTGTGCCTGTTCCTGCTCCATCAGCCGCGCCCACTCCGGGCGGCTGTAGAGAATCACCCAGGCATGGTTGGTGAGCAGGTGCAGCAGCGCGTCGAGTTGCTGGTCGCGGTTTGCGGCAGCATCGGCCAGTACTGCCGCTGCCTGCGTAGCCGCCAGGGCTAATTTATCGCTCATCTCATCAGCTATCCCCTGCAAAACAGCCTGATATAAACCGGCTTTGGAGCCGAAATGGTGAGCAATAGACGGTAACGTGGCCCCGACCGCCCCGGCAATCTCCCGTGTCGATACACCGTCGAACCCCCGCTCGCTAAATAGATGGGTGGCAGTCTCTAAGAGCCTGGTGCGGGTGTCTTGACCGCGAATAGGTGATTTTTCAACCATATTTTAGTCTGATTACCGTATTTTATGGTACGTTTGTACGGTATCTATCGTTCGATACCCTAACGCTCAACGCCGTTTGTCGGTATCGTTCACCGCAAAAGAATCGAATTTTCTCCTCAAAAATAGGCGCTCTATGGCTGTTACTCAGTCTGTACAAAACGAAGGGGCCAAATTGGTGTTCGACGTGCAGGGAGTCGGGCCAACCCTGCTGCTGATTCCGGGAGCAGGCGGTACCGGATCTGTTTACGTCCACTTAGCCTCCCTGCTGGCCGATCAGTTTACCGTTATTACCTACGACCGGCGCGGTAACGCCCGCAGTTCGGGCGACACCAGCACCGACCTCGACATGGCCCAGCAGGCCCGCGATATAGTGGCCATTCTGGCCGCTGCCGGACAGAGGCAGGCCCTCATTTTTGGCAACAGTGGCGGGGCCAATATTGCCCTGCAACTGGCGGCTGACCATCCCGACCGGGTAACCGCCCTGCTCGCCCATGAGCCGCCCGCCGTTGGTCTGTTGCCCGATGCCGACCGGATGCTGGCGTTCATGGAGCAGGTGCATACTACGTTTCTGACGGAGGGAGTCCTGGCGGCGATGAAGCTGTTTGCCTCGTCGCTCGTTGGCTTTACCGGCCCGGTGGCGGGTGGGCTTGGACAGGGCAACGACGTGCCGTTTTTTCTGGGTAAGGAATACCGGCCTATCACTCGCTTTATGCCGGACCTCACCGGCATACGTCGAGCTAATGTGCCGACGACTCTGCTGGTAGGCGAACGCAGTGGCGAGGCGGCCTACGCCCGCACGGTTCCGATCATTTCCGACAGGCTGGGGTGCCCGATGGTTACGGTGCCGGGTCATCATCTGGCGTTTCTGGTGCAGCCCGACGCCTTCGCCGAAGCCCTGCGGCCCATCCTTTCCGCTTATCTTACGACCTATGATTGACAAAACTGTTGCCAACGTGCAGCAAGCCCTACTGGGCCTGTCGGACGGGATGACGCTGATGCTGGGCGGATTCGGTCTCTGCGGCATCCCCGAAAACGCCATTGCCGAAATCAGGCGGCTGGGCGTAACAAACCTGACCTGCATCAGCAACAACGCCGGGGTCGACGACTTTGGCATTGGTCTGTTGCTCAAAACCCGGCAGGTTCGCAAAATGATTTCGTCTTACGTGGGCGAAAACGCCGAGTTCGAGCGTCAGTTACTCAGCGGCGAGCTGCTCGTTGAACTTATTCCGCAGGGAACGCTGGCCGAACGCTGCCGGGCGGGTGGAGCCGGGATTCCCGCCTTTTATACCCCGGCGGGCTACGGCACTGAGGTGGCTGAGGGCAAAGAAGTCCGCGAATTCAACGGCAAGATGTACCTGCTTGAAACGGCCCTCACCGCCGATTTTGCCTTCGTGAAAGCCTGGCGGGGCGACACGGCGGGGAACCTGGTCTATCGGGGAACGGCCCGCAACTTCAACCCGATGATGGCCACGGCGGGCCGAATTACCGTTGCCGAAGTCGAAGAGCTAGTCCCCGCCGGCGCGCTCGACCCCAACGAGATTCATACGCCGGGCATCTTTGTGCAGCGTATTTTTCAGGGTGATCAGTACGAAAAACGGATCGAGCAACGGACGGTATCCGCCAGCAAATGACAGACTTATTGACTCAACATCATGCTTGACAAACACGGTATCGCCCGGCGCATCGCGCAGGAAGTCCCCAACAACGCCTACGTCAATCTCGGCATTGGCATTCCAACGCTGGTGGCCAATTATATTCCGGCGGGAATCAACGTCGAACTGCAATCGGAAAACGGGCTGTTGGGCATGGGACCGTTCCCGACTGAGGCCGAACTGGACCCTGACTTGATCAACGCGGGCAAACAAACCGTGACCACGCTGCCCGGCTCCAGCCTGTTTAATTCTGCGGATTCGTTCGCCATGATCCGGGGCGAACACGTCGATTTAACCATTCTCGGCGCGATGGAAGTCTCGGAGCGGGGCGACATTGCCAACTGGAAAATTCCCGGCAAAATGGTCAAGGGCATGGGCGGGGCGATGGACTTAGTAGCCTCAGCTCGCCATATCATCGTGGCCATGCAGCACGTGGCCAAAGACGGTTCCAGCAAACTCCTGCCCGACTGTACGCTACCCCTGACGGGCCTTCGCTGCGTGAAAAAAATCGTGACCGAACTGGCCGTAATCGACGTGACCGCAGACGGTTTTTTGCTGCGCGAACGCGCGCCGGGGGTGAGCGTGGCACAGATTATAGCGGCTACGTCGGGAAAACTGATCGTACCCGACGGTGACGTTCCCGAAATGATCCTGTAATGTGAAGGCCCCGCAGATCATAAAATCGCAGATCCCCAATTTCCGGCTGTATGGCGCGGAAGAACTGGCCGGGGCGAACCTGTTTTTCAATCTTGCCCGCATCCCGATGGTGGGGCAGCAGGCCAATTACAAACACGTACCACACCGCCACGCCCAGTTGCACCAGTTGGTCTGGCTCTCGGCGGGGATTACCGAAATTACGGTCGATACCATCACCTACGCCCTCGACCGGGGTATGCTATACCTGATTCCGTTGGGGCTGGTTCACGGGTCCATGTTCTCGCGGCAACTGGACGGGTTTGTCGTGCACTTTTCGCCGGATTTTCTGCTGGCCGGGACTGATCACCCCGAAGCTTCGGGC
>JBBQLG010000195.1:0-9380 GCA_038327655.1 Cytophagales bacterium | reverse complement strand
GCCCACCAGCGTCACCTCCTTCAATACCAATGGGCGCGTGGCCGATGACTACCAGGCGCTGGGTATTAGCTATGGCCTGTCTACTACCTTCAGTTTCAGCAATTTTTCGGCGGGCCTGGCCGTGGGTTACGAAAAGCTCGCTGATCGCAACAACGCCATCTGGATCTATGACAGCAAGCCCTGGGTGGGTTTAACGCTGGGCGTGAACCTGAATTAGGCGCTGGTTAGTGGTCTATGCCGTAAATCTGCGGAAAGAGCGGTCTGTTTAGCTCTGTGTTATAACCAGGTAGTCGACTATTGGCAGGTGCTGGATATCAACTATGGCTTCTGTAAATATAGTTTATGTGCCTATCTGTCATTACTGGGGATCATGCCGAATACTACGGTCCGCCGCGGCGGTACGACCATTGGCTGAAACAGTCGACCCTCAACGACTAGCCTCCCGCTCAACAGGAATCTTATTTTTATACCTCCCGACGGTGGTCTGAGAAAAATCGCCTGTGTGCTGTTGCCCGTCGAGTTAGACCCGTCTCAAAAACAGGGAGTAGGTAACTGGCATCTCGTTAGGAATGAGCGTCTCATCAGCGGGCCCTACCCAGCTAAGAATCACGAACGCGTCGGTTACCGTCACCTGGCAGGATTTTGATGTACCGTCATCAGCACTGCTGGTCAAGGTGTTCGCCACAAACTGCCACCTGGATGCTTCGGTCAACCCAGCCCCCGCAAACACGGCGGCATATGGCAGATTGGCCGCTCCCAGTAATGTGAGCAGCGAATCACTCGTGGCGAAGGTGAGCAGGACCGGCCCATGGCCGCCGGGTTGTTCGATGCTATCCAACTCGTAGAGAATCACATCATCATAGTCAGTGTCCGTATAAGGGGATGCTTCTAAACGAACGAGCTCATAGTGACCCAACAGGGAAAACTGGGGCGGTTGGGTAAGGGGGGTGGCGGGATGCCGACAGGCCACCAAGAGCACGAGGGCGACTAAAAACAGGCCGGGTCGATATGATGCAGACATTAGGGTGGGAGTCGATAGGTTCGCTGCTTCTGGATACACGTCGGCCGCTAGGTGGGCCAAAAGCCCGTCTCGATTTCGCCATTAGCGCCTCACTAATCTGTAGCCGACCAGGGTAAGCGTCCTCAGCGACCGCGTAGGGGGTACTGATTAGCCAGAAAGGAAATATAACTGCCTTAATCGACTGCCTTCATTAAGGCTTCATTAAAGTTGTTAGTCATTTGGGCCGAGAAGTTACCCTGAGCCGGTCTGATGTTAATCGGACGGGTAAATAAGTCCACGTTGACCACTGAATGGTCAGGGTACGGCGTCCATTGGTGGCCGCAATCACTGCCTGAAGTTCATCGCCTGAGTCCACAACGTATCCGTTTGGGGCCATCAAATCTGGTTGGGTCGCCTGAGTTCACCCGTGGAAGTCGGAACCACCATTTCGGAAGCCAAACGCACCCGGCCACTTGGTCGGCCACTCAATAAAAACAACCGACAAAAAAGACGTTACCAAACGGTTATGAATGACCGCTAATCAACGTGCAGAATCGGACATGCAGGGTAATTACACGCCGCCTGCCGTCCTTTGGCCCGCAAAAGCAGCGTAACTACCCTTAGTCAATAGACGTTCTTGATAAAACAACTTAGTTTCATGCCTGTTACCGACAAAATTATCGACGACATCCACCACCACCGCTGGCAAAACCTGCGCGCCGTGGTCCCCTATCTGCACCCCAGTGAGCTGGCCGATCTGCTGGAAACGCTACCCGGGCAGGAACAGGCCGTCTTCTTTCGGCTGCTACCCGAAGCGGTGGCCTCGAAGACCTTTGAGTATCTCGACAAAACCGAGCAGCAAACCCTGATCCGGCAATTAGGCCAGCGGGAGGTGGCCGCCCTGCTCAACGGGATCGCGCCCGACGACCGGACCGCTTTTCTGGAGCGACTACCCTCCCAGGTATTGCAACAGACCCTGCGTCTGCTGACCGACGAGGAGCGGGCCATTGCCCAGACGTTACTGGGGTATCCCCCTGGCAGCATCGGCCGGTGCATGACGCCCTACTATGTGGTCGTTCGACCCGACTGGACGGTCGAAAAAGTCCTGATACACATTCGGCAAATCGGTAAGAAAAGCGAAACCATCGATCATATCTACGTGGAGGGCGAGGGCCACCAGTTAATCGACGATTTGCGCATTGCCCAGATTCTGTTTGCCAGCGCCGAGGCGAGGGTGGCTTCGCTGATGGATAATCAGTTCGTTAGTTTACAGGTGACCGACCGGCAGGAAGAAGCCATTGCGCTCTTTAAGCAGTACGACCGAACGGCCCTACCCGTCATTACCGACGATGGTGTACTGGTGGGTATCGTCACGGCCGACGATATGCTGGATATTATTGAACAGGCCGATACAGAAGATATTCAGAAGTTTGGGGGGATGGAATCGCTCGATTTGCCCTACACCCGAACGCCCCTGTGGGCGATGGTCAAAAAACGGGCGGGCTGGCTTATCGTGTTGTTTCTAGGTGAAATGCTGACCGCTACGGCGATGGGTTATTTCGAGGGCGAGATCGAGAGAGCCGTCGTGCTGGCCCTGTTCGTGCCCTTAATTATATCCAGCGGGGGCAACTCGGGCGCACAGGCCTCTACGCTCATTATCCGGGCGATGGCCCTCAAAGAGCTTACCTTAGGGGACTGGTGGGGGGTGATGCGCAAAGAGATCTTCTCGGGTCTGTTGTTGGGAACCGCCCTGGGGGCCATTGGCCTGTTGCGCATTACGAGCTGGCAACAACTTGGCTGGTACGATTATGGACCACACTGGTTTCTGGTGTCGGTCACCATCTTTTTTTCCCTGATCGGTATCGTTCTGTGGGGCACGGTTTCCGGTTCGATGATTCCCTTCGCCCTACGGCGTTTCGGGTTGGACCCGGCGACCTCCTCGGCTCCTTTTGTTGCGACGCTGGTCGATGTGACAGGGTTGATTATTTATTTCAGCGTGGCCTCCATCATCCTGCGGGGTACGTTACTATAACTGCTTAGTAGTCATAAAGAAACCGATGACATCAACGACACATCAACCCATATGGTCAGGCAGGGTGAACAACCCAGACTCGTTGGCCCCGGTGTCAACATTGGGTTGGTTCTGGTGAAGGGAACCGCCGGTTGGCTGGGTCACTGAGTATAATTACAGCATCGAACCGCTCCGGCGTACCGACCGTCGCAGCTACCGCAGCCGTAGGATGCTACAGAAGTACTCAACGTGCCAGCTTTACACCAACACAAACTTTGTCTTTCTTCTCTTCCGGTCAACCAAAAAGCCTGTCTCCATGGAGACAGGCTTAGGTAGGGGTGAGCATAAGGTGAATGGAAAGAAAGAAGCCTTAGTTAGCCTTCTTCTCTTCTTTGGGCATTTTCTTCTCCATTTTGGCTTTATCGGCCCCGGCATCTTCCTTCATCTCTTTAGCCTTGTGATTGATCTTCTTGGCCATATGATGGCCCTTATGGGCCACTTTCTTCGTATCCTGGGCCTGGGATGTCCCAGCTACCAATACGAACACACACAACAGACACAGTACACGTTTCATAAATAGTAAGGTTAATGGTAAAACGTAGATATTCGGCTCCCCGTGAGCAAAGTCGACTGCATAACTACTTATAAAACAAATCGTTTCCTACAACTCAGCCGAATAATCGACGTAGAAACGCTTGCTTATCTAGTTAGGGCATTGGTTGCCATGCACGCCCACCAGCTTACTGAGGTGGTCAATTTGATATGGTACGAGTTAGCAACCAAGTAGGTCATTTCTCGACCCACTTGGTTGCTCTTGCAGGGTCACTTATTGAGTGGGTTGATTCGCCTTGGCTAGGCTGTGGCTGCGTTGTGTCCGAGCCCCTTGGGCCTCTTCCTGTTTTTGCTGCGCCCAGGGCTGTTCGCTCTGGCTGGGCATCACAATTGGCACCTGTAAACAGACGCTCTGGGCGGGCAATACCTGCTGCCAATCGGCGATGAGTTGTTTGTAAGCTTCGCCCACGGGCCGGATCTTGCGCTCCAGATCAAACAGGCCCAGTGGGTTGACCCGGCCCTTATCTTCCCGCAAGGCTGAATCCCAATCGACCTGGTCGGTGAGCGAGTACCAGGTAAAGCCCACAATAGGCACCCCATCGTTGCGGACCCGCAACACATTGGCCCATTCTTTCCAGAGCCAGTTGACGGCTTCGTCCCCGTTGGGACCTTGCCAGAGATTGGTTTCGGTATGCATCACCGGCAGGCGGTAGCGGTCGTGATACTGGCGGGTGATGACGTGATAGCCAAACACCTCGCCCGAGGCACGGGTACCCCCATCGGCCGATACGCGGTGTTCGTTGGTCTGGTAATAATCGTTGCCCATGATGCAGTAGGGCTTCAGATTCTGCTCCAGAAAGAAGTGGTACTCCTGGCGGGTCAGGCCGTTGTCAAGCAGGTATTCGTACATCTCTGAATCCACCCGGTGGCCATAGTTGAGGTCGAGGGAGAGAAACCGTTTGGCGTTCAGCACCTCGGCGGGTTGGATGGCCGCCGGATTTTCAGCATGAAAATATTCTGACGATTCGCTTTGGATAAACAGTGCGTCGGGCCGCACTTCCAGGATGGCACTCATGGCCAGCACGTTGGCTTTAACCAGGTGCTTGAGGGCGGTCACGAAGGCGGTGTCGGAGCGGAGTTCCTCGTTCCACCAGCCGTAGAGGGCCGAAAACTCAGCGCAAATGTACATTTCGTTGACCGGCGTGTAGAGCTGCACCCAGGGAAATCGCTGGGCAAAGGCGCGGGCATAATCAGCAAAGAGGGCGGGAAAATCGGGATTCTGAAAATTACCGATCCAGTCGGGTACCCCGAAGTGGCACAGATCGACAATGGGGATGAGGTCGCGTCGGCGAAGGTCGGCAAAGGTTTGGTCGGCAAACGACCAGTCGTAGCGGTTATGGCCCAAGAAGGTGGTGTGGATCGGGGGGCCGTAGCGCAGAAAGCGGATACCCAGCTGCTCTACCAGATCGAAATCGAGCCGCCAGTGCCGGTAGTGGCCGCATTTGTCGAGTTCATCCTGCCGGAAGGTACCGCCTCGGATAGTGGGGTTACTGTTTTCAATGCCGGTGGCAAACAAAAACTGGGTCAGCATAACAGGCGGGCCGGCGGGGAAACAGGCAGGGGCCAACACCGGGCCTTATCATAACCGATTGCGGCCCGGCCTGTTTACGACGCTTGAGTATCCTCACCTGTAGGTTGTCCGTCTTCACCCTAAACGGGCCACCTAGTTCAGGTGAAGACAGAATTACGGTAGCCAGGCCAATACCGGTGGATGGTCAGGCGGCTCAGGGGAGGGAAAGAAAAAACAATCATTTGATCCCATCGTTGGGTACCTCTACAGAAGCCTCCGGCGGCCGGTACGCTGGAGGCTTCTGTATAAATCCTTACCTGTGAGGATCTTGGCCAGGTAATAAATTGGTACGCTGACTACAATTCTGCTGTAAGGTTACGCCGATATAGGTTGAAAAAAGTAGGCGAAATCAAGGAAAAACAGGGCGAGGTATTCGATTCGTTTGTACATGCTTGTTTAGGCTAATCAACGGTTCACAGGATAGCGCTTAGTGGACCTTTATCAGTATGGTCAACCCGTTTTGGGGAACGGTGACTGTGGCCTGATCGAACGTCGGCGGGCCACCGATACCGCCCCTTGCGTCGTTGGAGATGCCGTAGGCTTCTTTGGGAATACCTAGAAAATTAGCATCCAGCCGGTGATGGCCATTCTGGTCATGAATAACACCGATGGCATAGCTGCCCACGGGTAGCTTCTCAAATACATACCGGCTGGCAGAACCCGTAATCGGCGTTTCGACGCAGCGAAGGGCTTTTTCGTCATCAGACGGGAAACCATCGGCTGCGTTGAAGAGCCAGAGTTTACAGTGCCCTTTGCCGTTACCGAAGCCTGTAACGTTGACCGTCAGATTACCCTGTGCCAGGGTTACGCTTATCGACAGGGCCGACAGCAACCCGGATACGACGATGTAGTTCATAATTTTCTTCACCTGATTGTCCGTGATTGAGGGTTAAAAAATGGCACCGGCCACCAGCAACGCCAGCCCTACAACGCCTGCTACGACACGGAACACGTGGAACTTCACCCAGCGGTCACGCAGTTGCTGCCAGTTCGAGGGCATCGCCGACACGTTCCAGGTTATGATCTGCAGCACAATCGGTACTTCAGTGCGTACCGTGACGATGAGCGCGAATACAAAGCAGGCAAATCCCGCCAGGGTGAGGTAAAATGTGGTCGGCTGGTTTTCGAACGAGAGATAGAGCGTGGGTAGGGTCGAGAGTAGCCCAAGCGGAGTTAGCCAGGTCATCAGCGTAGCCATGTTGCGGTTCAGGCGATTGACGATAGCCAGCAATACGCCCGGCTCGAAGGTGTTCAGCGAGCGGCTCAGGGCAAGCCAGGGACCCCAGTACATACCGCCCACCAGAGCCGAAAGGATGATATTGAGGAACTCGATTACTTTGATTGTCATGTGTGTAAGCGGTTGATAAAGCGAGCCAAAGGCCCGGCTACTGATTCGGCTCGACAAAGGTATTTGTTGATTTTACGAGAAAACAGCTACTTTTAGCCAATAAATAGTCGTATTCAGTCAGGATGCAGCTAAGAATCGATACCTCAGACGCCATCGGACTCATCGACGTGCTGTTGGACGTACACCCGGCCATCGCCGACGATGCGTCGGTAGCATTTCCCGCAGTCTTCGGGGCGGGTAGTATCCAGCGGTTTTCCCTCAGTCCGTCGCTATTTGTGATGATCCACCAGTACACCCTCACGGCCGATGTCAGGCTACGCCGTCGGGCCCAACCCGGCGATCAACACATCATTACGTTTAGTTTTCGCAACGTCATCCGCCCCGCTGCTCTGCCGACCGCTGCCCGTCCGCTTCACCAGGAGGTTAGTTTGTTGCCTTCCGTACAGGTCAGTTCGAGCGATATTGACCTGGACTTTTTCTTTCCGGCCGGCAGCCAGATCAACACGATCATTATCGGTATCGACGTGACGCTGCTCACCGGGCTTATAGGGCCACAGGCCCGTAACCCGCTTATCCAGACGTTGCTGGGGACCCATCAATCATACCTCTACGAAGAGATTGGTTCGCTGGCCGTTCAGCAAATCGCCACCGACATCATGGCCCACTCCACGACCGATCTGCTGCTGACGTTTTACCTGACCATCAACGCCCAGGCGTTGATATACCAGTTTATAAACGAACTACTCAAGCGCGAGACGACGGTAGTGTACCCGCTCCGGGACGATGAGGGCAAGTCCTTGTTTGCAGTGCGGGCGCGGTTAGTGCAGGATTTGGGTCAGGCACCCGGTATGCCCGCGCTGACGGCCCTTGCCGGGATGAGTGAAAGCAAACTCCGACGATTGTTCAGGCAGGTTTTTGGCCTGAGTCTCTACGACTATTACCAGCGGGTACGGATGCACGAAGCCGCCCGGTTACTTCGGGAAGCCAACCTGTCTGTCTCGGAGACGGGCTACCGGCTGGGCTTCACGAACCTGAGCCACTTCACCCGCATCTTTGCAAAGCACCTGGGCCAAAAACCCAAACAGTATGCAAACAGGCGGTAATACCGAGAAAACGGTCAACAGGTTTGTAGGGTAGACACGATGCTTTTTTCATGGCATTCTCCGCGAAAGGTGAAGGGCGGTAGTGTCTGGTAATGTCTCAGTTTGAGTTTAGTTAGTCACGTGGGTCTCCATCAGATTGGCAATAAAGGCTGTCTCGTCCTGATTTTGACGGGTGATTCCGCCAGTATACCGAATTTTGGCTGTCTTTAGGCGTTTTTAGCCACTTTTGAGGGCCCTGTCCTGCCATAAACAGTCGATGTTTCGGTACAGTTAATAGTTAAGTTGGGCTATACTCAGCCGCCTCGGCGGGATGGGTCATAAAGCCGCTCATCAATGTCAAAACGCTCAGAGTTCGCCACTCGGCAGCTCGAAAACAACTCATGACGAGGATTAATGAGATAGTTAGCCATGATCGGCACGATAGAGCTGGGAACTTCGACAACCAGACTAGCCGGATTCCGTAACCAATCTAATAGAAACGTTTGGGAAGGTAAGGGCTGTGCACTGCCGGTGGCGCGCCAGTCAGGGGGTAACTCCTGGGCCTGATACGACCGAATCGAGTCGGGTAGCTCAAGCGTGACCAAATAATACTCAGGGATGCGTTTAGGATTGAGGTGCACTAACACTTCCAGCAAACTCAACGCCGGAGACTCCGTGGTATAAAGCAGCGATACACCTTTGGGATTCCAGCGACCACCGTAGAGGGCCGCACCTTGCCCTGATAGAGGTTCATGACGGAAGGCAGCCTGAAGCAGTCGATAAACCAACATGGACAGCAGGTAAGGGTAAGTTGTTAAAAAAAAATGCCGTGTTCAATGCGGCCCAGCACATCGTCCACCTGGGTGAAGCCCGCAATCGTAGTTAGGGTCTCCAGGGGGGTACGGCTATCCAATTCGCCCAGGGGGTAACGCAACCAGTCCCGCAGGGCCGCCCCATCGTTCGCGTACACCCGTAAGCCATGCTCAATGATAGCCCCTAACAAGCCTGCCCGTTCGTTGACAGATCCAACCAAGGTGGTTTGACGACGCAGGCGGTGGAGCGTACTCTCTGATATCTGAAGCAAAGGAGCCAGTTCTTTGAGGGTAACGCCCAACTGGCTGGCCAGCCCGTTGAGTCGGGCATCCAAGCCATTGGGCTTGATCTGCACTGGTCTTTTGGCCGAAGAGGACGAGGGCTTAGCTAGGTAGGGCTGAGCAGTTTTCATAGCGGGATACTTATCAGATGACAATTGTACAACTTTCAACTGACAACTAAAAGTTCCTGCCTATTGTCGAGGCGATAAGCATCTATTCGGACTTAGTACTACCATAATCACTAGATTGGCACGTATGACCGTGGGGTCGGGAAAGGATTTCATGCGTTTTTTATAGTGCACCGGCTGATGAGTGTATACGGCTAACCAAGCGTAACTCACATTGTTTTGTGGCTTCAGTTCAATGGGCCACAAACGGGTTAGCTGACATAGGCCTTTGCCAATTGACGAGTAACCCAATTTATCGGCGCACGTCTTCGTCGTAGCGGGGAAAACCCGCAACAATGCCGAGCCGCACAAATCCGTACTGATTTTTAAAGTAGGTGTTATACGGGTCTTCGCCGGATGCTAGCCAACGGCCAAACCGCTCCCTACATCGCCAATGCCTTGGGTATTTCCGAGAACATTATCTATCGCTGGAAAAGCACCAACCAAGTGGGTAAAAAAGCAGTAGCTCATCAAGGTGATCTGGCTCTGGAGAACC
>JBBQLG010000194.1:0-9668 GCA_038327655.1 Cytophagales bacterium | reverse complement strand
TGCGACGCGAGCAGGTAGTTCAGCGAGGCAATCTTCCGGCGCCAGGGCAGCTCCAGCGTGACCTTCAGCCACTTGGCGTGCTGGCTGAACATGGAGTCGATAATCCGGATAAAGGCTTCGTAACTATTAAAGAGCCCATGTCGCCCGGTGAGCAGATAGCCCTCCAGCCAGCCCTCGCACTGGTGTTCGCTGAGCATCGAATCCAGCACGTAGCCGGTGGGGGCCAGAAATTCGTCGTTGCCGACTTCGCGGGCGTCCCATTGCCGGTCGGTAGCCTCAAAAACTGCCCCCAGCAGATTGGACAGCGTTTCGTCCGGGCCAAAAAGCCGGAAATTCGGCTGGTCCTGATTCAGCCGGATGACGTCGCGCAGGAACGTGCCCAGTATCATGGTATCCTGCCCGTCGACGGCACCCGGCGATGGAACCGTCACGGCATGATTGCGAAAATCGGGCATGTGGAGGTCGCGCAACAGTACACCCCCGTTGGTGTGCGGATTGGCGCCCATGCGCCGGTCGCCGGTGGGTGCCAGTTCGGCCAGTTCGGGACGGAGGCTGCCGTTTTCGTCAAACAACTCCTCGGCCTTGTAGCTCTTCATCCATTCTTCCAGTTGCTTGAGGTGGTCGGGATGCTGGGCATCGACCAGAATCGGGACCTGATGCGAGCGGAACGTTCCTTCGACGGGTAATCCATCCACAAACTTGGGGCCCGTCCAGCCCTTGGGCGACCGGAGTACGATCATGGGCCAGCGGGGGCGGGTATTATCCTTGTTTTCCCGCGCCTGCTGCTGAATGCGTTTGATGTCTTCGATGGCCGTTTCCAGCGTTGCCGCCATGAGCTGGTGCATCGTTTCCGGGTCGTCGCCTTCCACGAAATAGGGGGTCCAGCCGTTACCCCGGAAAAACTGCTCCAGCTCCTCGTGCTCGATGCGGGCCAGCAGGGTCGGGTTCGAGATTTTAAAGCCGTTCAAGTGCAGAATCGGCAGCACGGCCCCGTCGGTACGGGCGTTGAGAAACTTGTTGGATTGCCAGGCGGTGGCCAGCGGGCCGGTTTCGGCTTCCCCGTCGCCCACCACGCAGGCCACGATCAGGTCGGGGTTGTCGAAGGCGGCCCCAAAGGCGTGGCTGAGCGAATAGCCCAGTTCGCCCCCTTCGTGGATGGAACCCGGCGTAGACGGAGCCACGTGGCTGGAAATACCGCCCGGCCACGAAAACTGGGTGAACAGTTTTTTCATCCCGGCTTCGTCCCGGGTTATGTTCGGATACACTTCGCTCCAGGTGCCCTCGAGGTACACGTTGCCCACGATGGCCGGACCGCCATGACCGGGACCGGCCACGTAGAACATATCCAGGTCGTATTTTTTGATCACCCGGTTGAGGTGTACGTAGATAAAGTTCTGGCCCGGCGTGGTACCCCAGTGCCCAACTACCAACGGCTTCACGTGCGACAGTTTCAGCGGCTCCTTCAGCAGCGGATTATCGTAGAGGTAAATCTGACCAACGGAGAGATAATTGGCGGCCCGCCAGTAGGCATTCATGTTCCGGAGTAATTCAGGCGATAGGGTTTCGACAGCGTGGTCGATAACGTCAACTTCCATAACGAAGAGTGATTTATAACGTGAAAGAAAGCCCCGACCACTACGTAATAATGGCAAGCGGTACTGGCAGAGAACTACTGAAAATTGGCTGGATCAGCGGCCTATCGACTGACCAAACCAGCGATAGCGGTAGACAAAGGTCGGTCCGTGAAACTCACCGGAGCATGACAAATAACTTGTCCAATCATGATCCTGGACAGGTATCAGGGTGATTCTCATCAGCGTTGATACAGGAGACCAGCTTCTGTGGCGCAAAACGGATCGTTTCCTCCACTATTCAGAGCGTAATGCCCGCACTTTCGTTGTCGACTCCGGAAACGGGCACGGGTAATTTCCCGGACGATGATTTCAGGATGGCTTTCACTTCGGCCATGTTCACCACGGGCAGGAACTTGGCAAACAGGAGAAAGGACGTGAAGAAAAGACCGAACGTGAACAGGAAATCACCGATATCGAACAGCGTCGGGTGAAACATGGCCCAGCTTGAGGGTAGATAATCCCTATGTAAAGCCGTTACGATGATCACAAACCGCTCGAACCACATCCCGATATTTACCACCACAGCCAGTACGAAAGACCAGACGATACTCCGGCGCAGGGCACGAAACCAGAAAAGCTGGGGAGTAATGACATTGCAGGTCATCATCGTGGCGTAAGCCCACCAATAAGGACCCGTGGACCGGTTGATAAAGGCATACTGCTCAAATTCGTTGCCTGAATACCAGGCGATAAAGTACTCGGTCAGATAAGCCACGCCCACAATCGATCCGGTTAGAATAATGATCTTGTTCATCGACTCGATGTGATCGACCGTGATGTAATCTTCCAGTTTAAACACCACCCGGATAATCAGCATCAGGTTCTGCACCATCGCAAACCCGGAAAAGATAGCCCCGGCCACAAAATATGGAGGAAAAATAGTAGTGTGCCAACCCGGAATAAGGGCGGTGGCGAAGTCCATGCTCACAATGGAGTGGACCGAAATCACCAGCGGAGTCGCCAGTCCGGCGAGAATTAAACTAATGTACTCATAGCGGGCCCAGGTTTTGGCCGACCCAGTCCAGCCCAGCGACAGTGACCCATATATGTAGCGGGATACCCGGCTGGTTGCCCGGTTGCGAATGGTGGCGAAGTCGGGGAGTAGCCCGACGTACCAGAACACCAGCGATATGGTGAAATAGGTACTAATGGCAAAGACATCCCAAACGAGGGGTGATTTGAAATTCACCCAGAGCGAACCCAGCGTGTTGGGCAACGGGAGTGACCAGTAAGCCAGCCAGGGCCGTCCTAAGTGGAGCATGATGTACATAGCCGCACAGATCACGGCAAAAATGGTCATCGCTTCGGCCGAGCGGTTAATGGAGGTCCGCCATTTCTGGCGAAACAGCAATAAGACCGCCGAGATCAGCGTGCCGGCGTGTCCGATGCCCACCCACCACACAAAATTGGTGATGTCCCAGGCCCAGCCAACGGTTTTGTTGAGTCCCCAGACGCCTAACCCTTCCCACCAGGTCCACATCACGCAGGCCGTTCCGTAGAGGAGCACCACCACCGAGATCGAAAAGGCAATCTTCCACTCCCGCGAGGGCCGCCCTTCTACCTGTTTGCAAATGTCCTGAGTGACATCGGCATACGTTTTGCCGCCGGTTATCAGCGGTGGCCGTATCGAAGCGGTAATTGTGCCGTGCGGAGATGTATTCATCAGGACAGCGTATAAAATGGCTTGTATTTAACCACAGCGTAGTTGTCGTCGGGATGAGATCCCCTCAGTATTTATCGGCTCTGAAGGCGTATTTTTCAAAAATGAGATTGACCGCCTGCTTAATTTTATTCTGGTCGCGGTCAAACCCATTGCGGTTGGTTATGCCCGACGCAATGCCCCGCCAGACGATCTGTCCGGTTTTCATATCGACCAGATTCAGCAGTATCGACCCGGCCTTGACCTCATACGTGGTTGCGTCCTGGGGTTCGCGCACTTCATTCGTACCGAAATACGTAGTGCCGTATCCGGTGTAGCCCTCAATGGTCACGGGCTTGTCGAAGACCCGAAAATTAACCAGCAGATCAGGCGATTGCCGAGTGAATTTATAGCCGCGCCCCGCCATTTCAGAGCTGACTGCGTTTCGGATTCGCTCTTTAAGCGTCAGGTCATTCAGGAAATAGAACCCCGGATCAAGTTTGTCGTCCACCTGCGAGGCCCAAGTGTAAGTCTTGTATTTGCTGAAATCAGTGTTCAGCTTTTTGTCCGTATCAATCGTTACTTGCTGCGCCTGTGCCAGATTGGCCACCAGCAAAAGCCCTGTGGCAATGATTAAATTTTTCATTTTTGTTGAGTTTTAAGGTGAATTGTCCGGATTGTTCTTACCTGATTGTGAACCCGGTTGATAGTAGCGGCCACCGGACAAAGTTTGCCCCCTCTGGCTCCCCGGACTATGACAAGCGTGATAGTCGCTACTGATAGTTATCAGGAAGGGATATGACGATTGTGAGGGTGCGGAGACGCATACTTGCGTCTCTACTTGTCTTGTAGACTGGCGTTGATTATTGAGCGGCCTGAATGACGAGTATAAAATCGCGGGCGTTGAGTGATGCCCCGCCAATCAGCCCACCGTCAACATCGGGCTGGGCGAAGAGATCGGCAGCATTATGCGGGTTGGCACTGCCACCGTAAAGAATAGTAATATCCTGCGCCACGGCCTCGCCATACTGGTCGGCAATGTGCCGACGAATTTCGAAGTGCATATCCTGCGCCTGAACCGATGATGCCGTCAGACCCGTGCCGATGGCCCAAATGGGTTCGTAGGCAAAGACAACATGGGCAAATTCTTCGGCAGAGAGATGAAAAAGACTGTCGGTAATCTGGCCTTTCACGAAGCCGACGAAATCGCCGTTTTGTCGCGTATCCTGCGATTCGCCACAGCAGAAAATAGGAATCAGGCCATTGGCAAGAACGAGATTGACTTTTTCGGCAACCTGGGCGTTGGTTTCGCCGTGATAATGCCGCCGTTCGCTGTGTCCGGCAATGACGTATTCTACGCCCACCGATTTGAGCATGGCCGCCGACACGTCGCCGGTGTACGCACCCGATTCTTTCCCGGAGCAGTTCTGCGCGCCCAGCCTGATCCGGCTACCCGACGGAATGTGCTGCCGCGCCGTGCTGAGGTAAACAGACGGCGGACAGATAACCACCGTTACCTCGTTCGTAACGTCGGTATTCACCTGATTGACGACCTCCGACAGCAACGCATTGGCCTCATCGAAGGTCTTGTTCATTTTCCAGTTACCGGCAACGATCTTTTTACGCATAGCAGCGGTGTAAGTCAGGCAATCATTCCGGGCAGTATGTCCGGGAGTTCCAGTTTAGCGACGCCGATCCGGTCATCGGCCATGCCGTAATACACGTCGATCCGGTTGGGCTGGCCAATATCGTCCCGGCGGTCGGTGCCGGTCGGGAACACGACATGTCCAATAGTGCCAATCGTTTCTTCGGGCAGCTCAGGCACTAAAATCGGTTCGGGTGATCGGTACACTATTTTTTGCGGGTCTTTTTCAGATAAAAACATGACCCCAGCCGAATAGCACAATTCAGGATTCGACGCGGTTGACCCGTCCAGCTTGTGTACGCCGTGATATACAATCATCCAGCCAAGCCGGGTCAATACCGGCGGTGCCCCGGCCCCGATTTTCAACTTCTCCCAGGGTTCTACCGGGCAGGCCAGCCGGTGATTGGACGTGAATTTGGCATACTGCATCGTCGCGTCCTGCCCTACATTGTAATAAGAAATCCAGATGCTCTCTTTGCGTATATCTATTTGCCGGTCTGTTCCCTGTTTAACGGTTTCTTCCGGCCTGGTACCCGGAAAAAGGGGCCGGTGCAGCAGGCCAATGGACCGATGCCCGCGCGGGCTGGGAATATAAGCCGGAAAAACACTCGCGTCTTTATTATCAATACCATTGAAGTCCATGTGTTCGTAGGGCAAATAGCGCACCAGCCCCAGGCGTTCCCAGTGAAGCAAATCCATGGATTTAGCCATCGCAATGCGGGGTCCATCCGGCCCAAACGCCGTGTAGGTCATGATATATTCCCGCAGGGGTTCCAGGTAGGTTACTCGGGGATCTTCGCAGCCGCCACCGCCGTTTGGTCGCTGCTCGTAAGGTGCTTCCGGCTGTAAGGCAATACCCAACCGCTCAACACCTACCGGGTCTCCCGCTTCATTGAAGTTTACCCTCGCTATGCCAATGCGCGAATAATTGTTTTTTGCGACTAAGCGCGGAAAAAGATACAGCACACCATCCGGCCCACGGGTTACGGCCGGGTTCAATACGCCTTCGGTTTCCCATTCATTACCCGGTTCGGGGGTCATTATCGTACCCAGTCGTTGTAGTTTGAACGGGATCATGCTTTCTCGGGTGTATGATGTATTGCCAGACAGGCAACCACGGCCTCAATAACCCGTTTGGTTTCCTCCGGGTCTCTGACCTGAATACAGACCGCGCCTGTTTTCCGGGCCGGATAATCATTGCCACCGTCAAACAATGCATCGCCGACGTAAATCATTTCGGAAATTTTGATGCCCAGTACATCATGTAGTTTGTGTATGCCATACGCTTTGTCGATGCCGGGTTTGGTAATGTCAATGGACGTAGCACCGCCCATCTCGACCGAAAACTCTACCAACGATTTATCGAGCCGGGCCTTGATTTTTTTGCGTTTGGCAAAATCAGGATCCCAGTTTTTTTTCTCGTCAAGCGGGGCCTGTTGCCCCAGCGCCGAAAAGGTGATCTGGCTGCCCCGGTCTTCAATTTGTTCACCCCAGGTTTTTTCGATGTTCAGGGATGATTCGCCGACCGCCTGGTTCAGGCTGTCAATGATTTTCTTTTTTTCGGCATCCGTAAAGTTTTCGGCGTACAGCTTTTGCCAGCCCTTTTGGTACTGGTAGAATTTAGTGCCGCAGGTGGGCAGAATAGACAGTTTGTCCAGCGACTGGTTTTGGGGTAAATGCGCTAAGACCTGCTTTTCAAACTGCGGCCAGTCCCCGCCCGATATGATAGCCACCTGCGCCACGCTGAGTAGTTGGCTCAGATGGTCTGCCATTTCATCATCAATAGCCGATTTGCTTTCGGCCAGTGTGCCATCGAGGTCAAAAATCAAGAGTTTTTTCACGATGGTTTTGCTGAGGGATGATTACCCGGTATCGCTATTTCCAGGAATGTGATTTGTTCATCAGGCTCACCGCTGCACGGGCCGACAACCGCCGGTAAGAGCATAACATCGCCTTTCTTGAGGCTATAATCTTCCCCGTCATAAACCAGTTTGCCGCCACCGTCGGTGCAGACGACAATGCGGGGTTCATCTGCAACCCCTACCGTGAACGCCGACAGGCTTTTTGTGCGCCACAAGACAAAATGCGCGTCATCGAATACCTTTTCCCTGTTCGGGTGATGCGAATCGGTAACCGGCTTTACCGGCCCAATATCAACCTGGTCAAAATCAATACAGGCGAGTGCTTCCTCCACCTGTAAATCGCGGTGTTTACCGGTTTTAGGATCGGTGCGGTCCCAGTCGTACAGGCGGAACGTGACGTCGCTGTTTTCCTGCACTTCAAACACGACGGTTCCTGCCAGTGTATGCACCGTACCCGAATGAATAAACACCGCATCGCCAACGGTTGGGATAAAGCTGTGAAGGCGCCCGGCTACCGTATTGTTTTGAATCGCTTCGCGCAGGTTCTGTTCGTTGGTTCCGGGCGTTAATCCGGCATAGACGCGGCTGTCGTTGCCGGTTTTCAAAACGACCCAGGCTTCGGTTTTCCCGGAGTCTCCCTGAGGAATGTATTTTTTTTGATCGTCGGACGGATGCACCTGTACGGATACGGTTTCTTTACAATCCAAAAACTTCAGCAATAACGGAAAGTGGTCAAACTGACCATCCAGTTTACCCATTATTTCACGCGGATACTCGTTCATCAACTGCGTGATGGTATTCCCTTTTAGCGGCCCCTCGGAAACCTGGCTGGCATGATCGGCCCGGTCACTCAATATCCATGCTTCGCCAATCGGCTCATCGGCGGGCAGCGGTTTGGAAAGCAGGTTTTCCAAGTTTCTGCCGCCCCATAACCGGTACTGATAAATAGGGTCGAATTTTAAGGGATACCACTGACCATTCATAATTGGTTGAGTTTGCTGACGGTTGGTTTCCTATTGAAAAAGCCGTTCTTTAATCGCTTCGGGTGTGGCGGCAAAAACCAGGTCACAGGTGTGCGACAGTGCTTTTTCGTCCTTGTGCTTATAGTCAGACTGCTGTAACAAATGGGTAATCAGGCTGATGTGCGTCTCGTCTTTATCGTCGGCACTGACAATAAACCAGGGAGCGCAAGTAAAGTTGGTTTTGAGCAGCATTTCATCCCGCGCATCCGAGTAATCTTTCCAGTGTTTAGTGGCAGCTTCGTCGATAGGGCTTATTTTCCACTGTTTGAGCGCGTCTTTCCGGCGTTCTTCGAGCCGATTTTCCTGCTCTTTTTCAGAAATATCCAGATAGTATTTTATGATAACGAAGCCGGCGTTGGTGAGTGCTTCCTCAAAGAGTTCAACTTCTTTGAAGAATGATTGGTACTGTTTAAGGGTACAGAATTTCATTACTTTTTCAACCCCCGCCCGGTTATACCAGCTCCGGTTAAACAGCACAAACTCGCCGGATGCGGGCAGGTGGGCCGTGTATCGCTGAAAATACCATTCCCTTTCCTCCCGGTCCGACGGTTTACCCAACGCGACTACTATCGTTTCGCGCGGGCTAAGGTGTTTGACGATCCGTTTTATGGTTCCGTCCTTACCGGCGGCATCCCGGCCCTCTAAAATAATCAGGAGTTTCCTGTCCGAAGCGATGATCTCGTTTTGCAGCTTGACTAACTCTATGTAAAGCCCGTGCCGTATGGTTTTGTCTGTCATGGTTGCGGAAATCAGACGGGGAAATAGGCTTCTTCGTCAAACGGATGGCTCTGCTCAACCGCGGCTTTATTGATGGACAAATACACCAGATCGGAAGCCCATCCGGCCCGGCTGATGTCGGCAACGGGAACCAATACTTTTTGGCCGCCGAACCAATTCGCCGTATCTGCCACCATGAACGTGAGTTGCCAGGTTTGATCATCGACGATAAAATCGCTCACGTGACCAATCTCTCCGTCGGTCGCGTGAATGTGATAGCCGGTCAGGGTTTTTGTACTCCGCAGATGAATATCATCATCCCGATGCTCGTCTTTATAATCGGCTTCGGTCATCACCTGCCGGTCCACTACCGGGGACATCATACCCATCCCCATACCCAGGCTCATAGAACCACCCCCGTAAAAACCGCTTTCCCAATAATTTTGCCATCGGTAATGCCCATACAATTCGATTTCCTGCTGGCGCGAAACCGGTTTGTCAGTATCAATATCCGGGCTGTTTTTTACTTGCTCTTTCGTCAGGTTTACCGGAAAAATATTGCTTTCCCTGGAGTCATTTATCAGCGCATCCGGTGAAATAAGCACCTTACGTCCCCACAGCCAGCTACCCGTTTTTACAATCAGGTAACGGACTTTATAGCTTTGGTCATCCACGTAAAATTCTTCGATCTTTCCAATCGTCCCGTCGGTTGCGGTCAGGCTATAATTAAGCAGGCTTTTAAGGGTGCGTTCCATTGTGTCTGGCTTTATATACTATGCCGCTATGTCAAATTGTCGACTTATTATTTAGTTAATGGACAATGATTTTCGGTTTATCTGTTTGCCGTTTAGTTGATTAGTTCAGTTTTGCCAGGTCATTCTCTATTATTTTTTTCTTTTCCTGGTATTCGTCGTTATTGATCGTACCCGCAGCGAAGCGCTGCTGTAAAATATCAAAAGCCGATTCTTTTCTCATACGCTGACCGGGAATATTATAGGGAGTAGCAAATAGAGTTGTTGCAGGGGTGATAGTCAGTTTGTTGTAGCTGTTCAAATGAATTAATTTTACGACATGAATTTCTCAACGGCTAACTTACGAACAGATCGTCATTGGCGCTCAGCTACCGGGCTTGACCAGAAACGATTCCAA
>JBBQLG010000193.1:0-9727 GCA_038327655.1 Cytophagales bacterium | reverse complement strand
GCCTAACGTATACCCGCGAACCCGACCCGGCGTTTGGGTATCGGGAACTGGTGGCGCGCAAAAAAGTAAAACGATAGATTCTAAGAGAAAATAAAGCCCATTTTACGTAGAAATGCGCATGAAAACGCTGTGGTTAACCCTTCTGATCACCCTCGGTTCTGGCATCGGCTATAGCTGGCCGATGCTGTCGTGGCTGGATACGCCTGCGCTGAGCAATGATCCGGTATTCAACCGGGTTCTGATGCGCCGGGTTATTTATCCGGCCCGAGCCATCCGGTCCGCTACGTATGGCCGGATCTACGCGGGTTTCGACATTGATGCCAGCGGACACCTCCAGAATGTGTCGATCCTGGGACCGCAAAATACGGGTGCCGGTTTTGAGTATGAAATCAGCGAAGCGCTTAAACGAATGCCGCCCTTAAACCCGCGTTATAGGGGGCGATATGCCCTGCCAGTGTCGTTTGTACTCACCAATTGGGGTGAAAGTTCAGAACCACGAACGCCTACCGGCCTCTTGTCCGCCCGCTATCTGACGGATCGGGTGTTACTGGACGAAGTTATCTTCCGGGGTGGTCTCCGTCCGATCGGTGGGTATATCCCGCCCAGTCAGGAGATAAAATATTATTGAGCATTCAAAGCTTTATATCTGCTCCGGCTGTGCCTACAAAATAGCTGGTTCGGGCCGGTGTTGTAAACCAGGGCAAGTCGGTTTAATTTGCCTCATGATTCAATTTGTTTTCCGGCTCGGTATTGGCTTGTTTCTCCTGTTGGGCGCATCAGCCGCCACGGCTCAGGTTGTTAAGGTGCAGCTTGACTCTGATGCCGATAGCCTTTCCGTTCGTCAGGGAACCTGGCGGTTTCGGGCCGGTGATGGTAAAGACTGGACCAGCCCTGCGTATGACGACCAACGCTGGGACAAACAAAGTCCGACAATTGATATCAGTGATAATACGGCGCTCTGGAAAACGGGCAAAGGCTGTTTTCGGACAACCATCCGGGTCCGGCAGCCGATAACGAGCCACCTGTTGATGAGCATCCGGCAATTTGGTGCGTCAACGGTTTACCTCGATGGCCGTCAGGTCGCTGTTCTACGCCCGTTTAAGTTCGATCGGGGTGGTTCTCAGCGTATTGTCCAATTTACACCGATTCAGCTTGCCGATACCAACCAGCATACACTCGCGGTTCGGTACGCTTTCCGGCGCGACCCGATGATTGGTCGGGAGGTCGATAAGGAGCCGTTTCATCTGGATTTTGGCCTGGATGACCGGGTGGTTGCCAACCTGCTCGACGCTGATCCGGCATCGTCGGGTGTCGATTACGCCTTAGTCGGCTTATTTGGGGTGCTGAGTTTACTGCACGGGCTTTTTTACCGGGCTAACCCGGCCCAGCGGGTAAATCTCTTGCTGGCGATGACGATGCTGGCGTTCGCGCTGATTTTTCTGTCCGATCAAATCAACGAGCAGGCTGGTACGCTGACGATTAGTTCGGCAGCGGTAACTTTCCTGTGGCTGATGACCAATATCGCGTTTGGGCTGTTGCTGCTGTCCGTGTACACGTACCTGGGCCGTAAGCCCGGCTGGATCTTTTGGTCTCTGATTCTGGTGCTGACGCTGTCGGTGTTATACCACAATTTCATTGCTACTATGCCCGGCGACGTTGCCTGGATACCGTTTGCCCTTGTCCTGACCGAGTACGTCCGGGTAAGCTGGGTGGCCAAACGCCGAAACCCGGATCGGGCCGCCCGGTTGCCCTGGAACTCGATCCGGTTTGCCCTGTACTCACTGCTGGCCATTATCGTGCTGACCATTGGTACGATTATTCTGGCGAAAGTATTGCACAACAATGACTTTCTCGATTGGATTAAATTTCCGGCAAATGCATTGGGAATAGTTGCTCTGTTCAGTATTCCGGTAGGCCTATCGTTCTCGCTGGTGATTGATTATGCCCGTACCCACCAGTCGCTCAAAGAGCAGTTCAATGCCGTTAACCGCCTGTCGGCCCAAACGCTGGCGCAGGAGCAGGAGAAACAGTTGTTGCTGGCCCGTCAAAACGAAGTGCTGGAAAAACAGGTAGCCGACCGCACCGGCCAACTGAACCAGTCGCTGACCGAATTGCGCGCCACCCAGACGCAACTCATCCAGCGGGAGAAATTAGCCAGCCTCGGCGAACTGACGGCCGGTATTGCCCACGAAATTCAGAATCCGCTGAATTTCGTGACTAATTTCTCCGAAGTATCGGCCGAGTTAGTGGCCGAGTTGACGGCAGAAGCGGAGAATCCAGCCCGCGATAAGGACCTGGAAGCGGACTTATTAACCGACTTGACCCTGAACCTTGAGAAGATAACGCACCACGGTCGTCGGGCGTCGGCCATTGTCCGGGGGATGCTCGAACACAGCCGTAGCATTGCCGGCGAGCGGCAACCCACCGATCTGAACGCCCTTTTCGATGAGTATCTGACCTTAGCCTATCACGGCGTTCGTACCAAAGAACCGGCCTTTACGGCCACGCTGACCAAACAGTTCGATGCGGGCCTGGACCCGGTTCCGGTAGTGGCGCAGGAGATCGGGCGGGTACTGCTGAATCTGTTCAGCAATGCGTTTTACGCCCTGCATAAACGGCAGCAGACGGATGAACCGGGCTATGAACCGACGATACAGGTTAGCACCGAACGGACCGGTAATGCCATTGTACTGCGGATTTGGGACAATGGAACGGGCATTCCGGCTGCGGCACAGGCAAAAGTATTTCAGCCCTTTTTCACGACCAAACCCACCGGCGAAGGCACCGGACTGGGTCTGTCATTAAGCTACGACATCATCACCAAAGGCTACGGCGGAACGATGGTGCTGGACACGCAGGAACACGAATTTACCGCTTTCACGATTACGTTACCCCTCGCCTGAACCGCCATCCGGGAAGGGTAGCCAGACAGGCAAACCGCCCGATTCGCAGCCGTGTTGTGGTTGCGGATCGGGCGGTTTAGCCGTGAAAAGTGGTTGCGTGCGGTCTACAGTTTCGTTACTTTTTTCAGATTGTCGTCGGGTATCCGGTCGATGAGGTAGCTGATGGGGTCGATGCCGGCTTCGTAGGGTTCGTCTTTCACCACGAAGGAATAGGTGCCGGTTTTCTGGCGGAAATGTTCGCGCCGATTCGTCAGCAACACGCCCTGCTTTTTGCCCTCGGCCGGTTTACCGTACACGCCCACGTCGATCCAGTCGTCGAGTTTAACCGGTGTTTCGCGGCCCAGCGAATCGGCCCGAAATTTCTCACTCTCTACACTCACCGTCACCTGGTACTGTCCGTTGGGGAGTTTGCTGTACGAGGCTTTGGTGGTCCGGTTATTGAAAATAGTCATGGTCTCGAACAGGTCGGTAATCAGGTAGCGGAGCGAATCGGGCGTGTTTTGCCGGAACCGGTCAACTAAGGCGTAGGAAGTGGGGTAGGGTGGTTCGCGGTAGGCGTATTCGCCCGCTAAACTGCACAAAGCCGCATTGACTGCCTTTTCGCCAATCATTTCCTTCAGGTAATACATCACCGCGCTGCCTTTTCGGTAGTGGATGTAGCCCTGGTTGGCATCGACCCGTTCCAGCGGCTGTTCCTTCAGCGATTCACCCCCGCGCGAGGCCAAGTAATTGTCGACTTCGTACTTCAGGAACCGCTTCATGCGGGCTTTGCCGTAGGTCTTTTCCATCACCATCAGGGCCGAATACTGCGCCTGCGTTTCCGACAGCAGCGTAGCCCCTTCCATCTGGGCACCTGTTACCTGATGCGCCCACCACTGATGACCCATCTCGTGCGCCACCACGTATTTCACCATGTCGACGTCGGTTTCGGGGTCGATTTTGGCGATAAAGCCGATGCCCTCCGAATAGGGCATGGTGCCGGGAAACGCCTGTGCGAAACTGGCATAGCGCGGAAATTCGATGATGCGGGCCTGTTTGTGGTAATACGGGCCGAAGTTGGCGGTGTAGTAGGCCAGTGAACTTTTGACCGATTGCAGCATATTGGCCACGTTGTAGGGATGCTTTTTGTCGTAATACACCTCGATGTCGATGCCGTTCCATTTCTGACGCGCCACCTCGAAACGGGCCGAGATGAACGAGTAGAAATTCAGCGACTTGTGGTCGAGTTTATACTGAAAATAGCGACGGGTCCCGTTGGGTTGGGCCTGTGCTGGCTGAGCAGACTCGGTTTGGATCCATGCCTTCAGCAGGGAACCGGGAGCCACGGCAATTTGGTCGGGCGCGGTGCTGATGACGGTTTCGACGTTTACCCAGTCGGAGTTGTTGCTGAGGTACGTGTTCATGCAGTCGGTGGTGCAGTTGCGTTCCAGTTTGGGCATCCGTTCCCGTTCAGGCAGGCCGTAGTCCTTGCGGTCGTTCTTGCCCGTCAGTTCGCCCTGTTCCTGGTAGCCAATCTGCGGGTCAACGTCATTGTTGTCGAAAA
This sequence comes from Cytophagales bacterium, assembly GCA_038327655.1. Classification (GTDB taxonomy): domain Bacteria; phylum Bacteroidota; class Bacteroidia; order Cytophagales; family Spirosomataceae; genus JBBQLG01. The sequence goes on along the minus strand of JBBQLG010000193.1, from coordinate 5,281 downwards.
ACGTGCCGTTCTGGTTAATCTGCTTGGTGAGCGTCACTTCGTTCTCGAAACCCTGGGTTACTTTCTTCGTCACGAAATGAATCCGCATCGAATCGCCGGGCGCTAAGGCGGGCGTGAGCCGGTAAATCCGGTACTGCGTCGTGTCGTCGTTCAGGAGTAGCACGGCGCGTTTTGGATGGGCCGGGTCCAGCGTCACCACGCACGACATCGGTCGCTGAGGCAGGATAATGTGTACCGAGTCGATGGGCACCGTGGCTTTGTTTTTTACGACCCAGTCGCCGTTTACCACTAAGTTTCGCTGGTTGGGATACACGTCGATGGCGTATTTCACGTCCACAATGCGGGGCTGCACCCGGTGCTGGTATTTCTTAAATTTCTTCTCGTAAGCCACCTGCGCCTGTTCCCGCACCTTGGACGACTGGTACGTATTCACCACCTTGGTGTTGTAATAAATGTAGCCACCAACGCCGATCAGGGCCAAAACCAGCCCCGGCAGCACGAACCGGTTCCCGGCATAGCTGCGCCCGGCCAGGCGAATTCGGTCTTTCAGGCCGGTGTCTTTTCCCCGCACCCAGAACAGTACCGCCACCGTACCAAGCAGGGCCGCAAACAGCAGCCAGTACGTGCGAAACCAGATGAACGAGGTCACATACGGCCCAAAGCCGTTCATGTCGGAATACCGGTAGTTGGGCGATGCATTGAACTGCACCAGATTCGAGGCCACGTCGAGCGGGGTCCAGATGTAGGCGTTCATCATCAGCAGGGCCACGAAGATGAAAAACGCCAGGTACTTGTTATCGACCAGCGTATGCACCAGCATCGACAGGATAATGAGGGGAATAAACCGCAGCAGATCAATCGCGAAAAACTCCGTCAGGTACAGCCCCAGTTCGTAATTGGTGTAGCCTTTGGCGGTTTGCGTAATGACACCCGCGACCACGCAGAGCAGCAGAATGACGGCTACGGTGCCGATCATGGCCAGCAGTTTCGCCACAAAAATAGCCCAGGTGGGGTGCGGCATGGCGTCGTGCAACTGGTCGATACCGGCGTCGCGTTCTTTCCAGATCAGGGCACCCGAATAAAAGATGATAATCGAAATCAGGAACAGGAACATCGTGCCCCGAATGGTGCCGATGAGGTCGTAGGTAACCGGGTAGGAGGAAAGACCATAACCCGAATTGGCGAATTTTAGCGCAAAACCCATGTTGAGCAGTCCCCCCAGCATGATGCACAAAAAAGCCGTGCCAGTCACGATGCCCCAAAAGTCGGTTTTGGCCATCCGGTACATCTGCGCCCATTGCGTCGATGCGCCGGACTGCTGCGTGACGTGGGGCAGGGCCTCCAGGGTCGTAAAAATGGGCGTCGCCGTGTCGGGAATGGTTTCCGTAGTCGGTGATTTCCGTCGACTGGCAAAAGGCCAGCGGAACGCCCGTCGGTTGGTGGCTTTTTCGGTGAACGAGAACCGGCTGTACGTAAAAACCAGCAGCCCGGCGCCAAACCCCATCCAGATCAGCCGGTTCAGCAGCAGCATCGGATTGGCCAGACTCACCGAAAGCGTGTTTTTCTCGCTGACGGTCCAGTATTTGGTAATCAGGTCGTAGGGCCGCGACCCGAACGTATCGACGTAGTAGGCCAACTGTTCGTTCTCGATGTCGCTCAGAAAACTATTGGCAATTGCGTAAGCCACCAGCAGGAGAATAGCCCCCACAAACGACGTGATGGTGGAGCGGGTGAGGGCAGCCAGGGTGAAAATAATACTCGCCGTAATAAACGTGTTGGGCAGGGCAAACACCAGAAAGCTGTTCAGGTGCGCCGACCAGACAATGGGTCCGTAGCGGTCTGGATCGGTTGAGCCGGTCGTTTGTCCAATCAGCGTACCGAGGATAATACCCAGCGAAATGCCTAAGAACGGAATCAAGGCCACCACATACGCCCCGCAGAAACGGCCCATCAGGTAATCCAGCTTGTGGATGGGTGATGCGAAAATAATCTGCTCCGTCTTGTAGGCAAAATCGCGCAGGGTGGCACTCTGAACAAACGAGGTGGTTATCAGCAGCGAGAGCAGGCTCCAGACCGAAAACTGGTTCTGGATGACAAAAGGCGCGTTTTTGTAAATGTTGCCAAACGTGCCGCCAATGGTCAGATCGTCGGAAGCAGCCGCCCAGGTAAAAAGCAGCGTGGTGATGAGGAGAAACACGTACACCATTGGCTGCCGGAGCCAGTAGCGTACCTCGAAGGAAAATAAATGTCGGAACATAGTCAGGGAGCCGTGAGGAGGTGAAGGAAGCGGGTAGGATCAGCGGGCGTCGGCAGCAACCGAACGGCCGTCGATGGTGGAGAAAAAGACATCTTCCAGATCGGGATTGGCGGCCGAAAAACCTTCGCCGGGGTCAACCTCGCTCACGATGTGGACCAACGGTTTGCCCGCCACCAGTTTGTTGGATATGACCCGGTACTGAGCTAAATACTGCGGCAGGTCGGCTTTGGTGATGGACTTCGCCCAAATTCTGCCGTGTAGCTGGTTGACCGAGTCTAAAGGCGTACCGCTGAACAGCACCCGCCCCCGGTGAATAATGGCCATGTTGCTGCACAATTCCATGACGTCCTGCACGATGTGGGTTGACAGAATCACGATCACGTTTTCGCCGATTTCCGACAGCAGGTTATAAAACCGGTTCCGTTCGCCGGGGTCGAGGCCCGCCGTGGGTTCGTCCACGATGATAAGCTGCGGGTTGCCAATGAGGGCCTGCGCAATGCCGAACCGTTGCTTCATCCCGCCCGAATAACTGCTGACCGCTTTCTTCCGCACCTCGTACAGATTCACCCGGTTCAGCAGGGCCTCGATCAGGATTTTCCGTTCGCGGCCATTGGTCACACCTTTCAGCAGAGCAAAGTGGTCGAGTAACTCCAGCGCCGACACTTTAGGATACACGCCAAACTCCTGCGGCAGATAACCCAGGGTCTGGCGAATGGCTTCTTTCTGGTTCAACACGTCAATCGTCCCGGTTTTGGTGTCTTCGAGCGTGGCCGTTCCGCTGTCGGCTTCCTGAAGCGTGGCCAGCGTCCGCATGAGGGTGGATTTGCCCGCGCCGTTCTGACCCAGCAGGCCGTACATACCCGTCGGAATGATGAGCGACACATCATCGAGTGCCCGGACGGGTTGCCCCGATGCCCCGGAATAGGTTTTGGAGAGGTGTTCAATAATCAGTTGCATAAAGAGAAAGATTGATTTGAAGGCGTTTAATGATAGTTGGTTGTATGATGGTTAGGACAAATAAATACCCTGTTTATCTACTATGCAATACATAGTACCACGCAGTAGCCAGAAATAGGATGGGTGGTGCATGAACGGTATTTACGGTTGTCAGACTTGGGTAATCACCTTACCTTGCAACGGCACGATTGCCCTAACATTATTCATAAACTCATGCATACCTCGTCGCTGCAAGCCAACATTCTCGCCGAACTCGACCACGAACTGGCCACTACCCGCAAGCTGCTGGAACGCGTTCCCTACGACCGGGCCGACTATCAGCCCCACCCCAAGAGCATGACGCTGGCCAAATTAGCGGCCCACGTCGTGAATCTGCTATCGTTTAAAACCCTGTTTATTGAGAAGGACTCCCGCGATTTTCTCGATACCACCGCGCCCAAACCCGGTCCGACACCCACCACGGTAGACGAACTATTGGGCCGTTTCGATCAGTACGCGGCCGACCTGCGCCAGGCCCTGAGCGCATCCAGTGATGAAGAACTGACGAAACCGTTTCAGTTGCGTTCGGGCGAAAAGGTACTGATGGAGCGACCAAAAGGGGCTGCCCTGCGCATTATGGGCCTGAACCACAGCATTCATCACCGGGGGCAGTTGAGCGTTTACCTGCGCCTGCTCGACGTACCGGTGCCCGGCTTATACGGCCCCAGCGCCGACGAGCCGGGTAGTTTTTAAAAGCGGTCAAGTTCCATACCCCCGCCCTCTAAAAGGGTGTTTAGCGTTAGATACCAGCATCTAATCCAAGACACTCCTTTAGGGGGCGGGGGTAAAGCTATTACAACTTCACCCCAAACCGGTCGCCTAATTCTTCTAAGCTTTTCAGCACCGGTTCCAGCAGGGGAATGCCGTTGGTAAGTCGTTCGGCTTCCATCGTGCGTTCGGGGTCGCCGGGGATGAGTACCCGCTGACCCGGCACGGCGCGGGCATCGCGGAACCGCTGAATCCAGGTGTCCATGTGCTGCTTGAAGTCATCGGCGGGCCGGAAGGCGTCGATGCGCATGGCCCCGAAAAAATGTCCTGTCCCCGCGCCCACGCTCTCCTGCGTCGACATAAACCCGGCGGTGGCAAACGGTGGTACCCATGGCCCGTAGTTAGCCCCCGATAGTACACCCGAAAAAATATCGACAATCGCGCCCAACCCGTAGCCTTTGTGGGAGCCGTGTTCGCGGTCGGAGCCGAGTGGTAATAATCCGCCCCCGTTCTTTACAGCGTTGGCATCGGTCGTGGGGTTACCGTCGGCATCCTGCGCCCAGCCTTTGGGAATGGATTGCCCTTTGCGTTGCAGGATTTCTAATTTACCGTACGCCACCGCCGTCGAGGCAAAGTCGGCCACGAAGGGCGGCTCGGTCAGGGCGGGGACGGCTACGGCTATTGGGTTGGTACCCAACAATTTATCCAATGAGAACGTGGGCGCAACCAGCGGAGCTGCGTGGGTCATTGCCTGCCCGATCATGTCGTGTTCCAGGGCCAGCATAGCATGGTAACCGGCAATACCAAAGTGATTGGAGTTACGCACCGCCACCCAGCCCGTACCAGCGACACGGGCTTTTTCGATGGCCACCCGCATGGCCCACGGCCCCACCACTAAGCCTAATCCCCGGTCACCATCCACCACAGCGGTAGACGGACTTTCGTGTACGATTTTGATGGTCGGCTGCGGGTTGAGCCGACCCAGATCGTAGAGCCTGACATACCCCGGCAGGCGGGCCACGCCGTGCGAATCGACGCCCCGGAGGTCGGCACTGAGCAGCACATCGGCCGCGAGTTGGGCATCGGCATCGGAGCAGCCGATGGACAGAAAGATGGATTCGGTAAACGTTCGGAGTTGGTTGGCTGCGATCATAGCCGTAAAAATAGCCAATCCTGAACAGGTTCAGCGACTGATACAACAGATGCCGTATCACTACGATACGGCATCTGTTGTATCAGTCGCTGAAAGTTCTAACGCGTCAGCTTAAAGCAACGCAATCGTACGGACTTCCGTTGCCGGCGTAATCGTTGCGATCTGTA
>JBBQLG010000192.1:0-9852 GCA_038327655.1 Cytophagales bacterium | reverse complement strand
AATAAAGCGAACGCGGTCACGGTGGATGGCCAGCCGCTGGCGGGCTTCGAGTTGAGTCAGTTGCTCAACTGTTTCGGGAATCAATACGGCGTAGTTCATAGTCAAAAATACGTCATCCTAAATTTAATTTAGTATTATTTTGGCACTATGAAAATAGAATTAATGAATTTAAAATTTGTAATTCTGCTAAAGTTTGCAATAAATCTGATCTGGTGTTTTTCAAAATCGTCAAATACACTAAACCCTACACCGTTACGCCCAAACTTTAATTAACAGATCATTTTTGGCGCTCTGTAATATTCCAATATACCATCACCTATTTTCAACTACCCCCGTCCCCCTTTAACCTTGTCAATTTTCAGCGCTTCGAAGCCGGAAACGACATCGAACAACTAATCGTCAATGAAGGGTTGACGGGTGCGGTGGTACTTATCCCTCAGCTATCAGAACATAGCCCGTAGCCGGTTTGCTGTCATTTCGAGTCCGGTTCGCCGAAGGATATCCAACACCTGCTCAGCGGTCTTTGGCGGACGTTTCAGATTGGCTACCTGTTTCTGAAAGGCCTGCCATACCTCGCCCGGATTCAGGTCAATTAATTCGCCGATAAACTGGTCAGGATGTTGAACGTCCAGATCATACTGGCTCAGGTAAGCTACCGGGAAATCTTTAAGATTAGCCGTCACGATTAGATTAGCCCGACAACGGATTGCGGCCGCCAGCACGTGGGCATCGTCCGGGTCGGGCAGTAAAATCGAGTCAATCAGCGTCTCAAAGTGGGTAACGGTCGCATCAGGAAAGGCAGCATTCATCGCCCGGACGGTTCGCTGAAGTTGTTCCGTATTCAGGTCGGACCTGTTCTGTAGCAGGTTTCGGGTCCATTCCTGGTGAATGATGTCGGTCCACTTGGGCGCATATAGATCGGAATCGGCTACATGCAACAATAAATCCCGCATCGGGGCGGGATACAGCACACAGGCATCCAGAAGAACAATTTGCCTTACTGACGGAATCATTCGTAACCCAGATTGAGATCCTGGGCCTGCCCGGTCAGAAACTGTAATTGCTCGTTTCGAACTCCTTTCTGTCGGTCCTGATACTGTAGTACGTCTTCCACCAAAATTCGCCGATGCGTACCCACCTTCTTGAAGGGAATGCTACCGGCTTCGAGCAGTTTAACCAGGTGGGGCCTGGATACATGGAGTAGATCGGCGGCCTGCTGCGTACTTAGCTCGGAGTCAGCCGGTACCAGCGAGACGGCCTTGCCCTGTGCCATACTGGATAGGATCATGGCCAGCAGATGCAGGGCTTTTTCGGGGATGACAACAGAGACCATGCTTGCCTGCCGTGACCCGTCCCGGATTTGGATACTGACCCCTTGAGTTCTTTTTTGGGCAATCGCCAAATTGAGCACTGGCAGCGACTCAAGGGCTACCTGTTGGTCTTGTGGGGTTGGTCTTCCAACAGCGGCTTGCATGGGACTTTGATTCGTTTACTAAGGCTATAAACGAAATAAACGAAACAAGGTTCAATCGGCTTGTTATTCTCAGCACAGGCTTATAATCAGCCTTCGGGGCAATAAACCAGTGATAATTCTGGCCCGGTGGCTATTGTATTCAGCCAACCCGCTTTTTCGCTGCGTCGCCATTCAGCGCTTCGAAGCCGGAAACGACATCGAATAGCTCCTCGTCGATGGCGCTTTGGCGGGTGCGGTGGTATTTATTCCCCAGATCGTCGAGCAGTTGGTTGATGTTTTTTTCGGCCCGCTGCATGGCCCGGAGCCGACTGGCATTTTCGCTGGCCAATGACTCGGCGCAGGCCCGGAATAAGGACACGAACAGAAACCCACTAATCAGGGCCAGCAGCGTGTTTCGCGGCTCACCGATAACCTGAGGAATCGTTTTCGTGGGCCAGCTAAACAGGTCCAGTTGCCGTTTCCACTGCGTATCCAGCGGCAGTAACCGCTGGCCTACCGCTGCGTAGCCCGTATTTCCGCTGGGCTGATTGTGGAAGACGTAGAACTCGCTAAACGTCCCCTCATCGAGGCTTTCCTGCGCTTTTACCAATATCTGTCCCACCAGCGGGGCAATGGTATTGATCGACGCCGGTACCGCAAAATGGGTACTGACCGTCAGGCCCTTATCCGACAGGAGTAGCTGCACCCGGTCGCCCACTGACCAGACTTCTTTCGTCCCCGGCAGAGCATCGAGCGTCTGCCCGACAAAATCGGCGAGGGTATTGTTGAAGGTGCCCACCAGCCCCTGATCAGACCCGAATACAACGGCCCCAATGGCAGACGAAGCGGGGTTCGTGGGGGGTGTTTTCGTAGCTTCCGGCTCAATCGGCACTGACCTGAAATAGCCGACGAGGCCCAGCGCCACGGTGTTGTAGTAATCGCCGAGCGACGCCACCGCCAGTTCATACTGCCCGATGTTGGCTGCAGCCATCGCTTTCATGGTCCGAACCACGGATTTAATATCAGTGGCTCCGGCAATTTGTCGGGTCAGGCTTTCCAGCGTATCCATGGGTTCAGGGCGTTTTTGGGTCGGGCGGGGTCTGGAAAGGAGCCAGCAGTGTTTTGGCACCGGCCAGAATGGCGTCGTGATCGGCCTGGCTCAGGTCGGCATCCGACACGAGTTGCTCCAGGAGTTTAGCGGGTAGTTTCAGACTGCTCGCGGCCAGCAGCGTTTGCGCTTCGGGCATTTTCTCCACCGGTACCGTGTCGAACAGGCCGTTGGTCAGGGCCAGTAGTACCACTAATTGTTCCGGCACCGACATCGGGTGCAGTTCGGGTTGTTTGAGCCAGTTCCGAATCCGCTTGCCATGCTCGATTACGGTTTGCGTATGGTCATCGAGCCGGGTACCAAACCGGGCGTAGTTTTCCAGTTCCTCGAACTGCGAATAGTCCAGTTTCAGATTTCCCGTGATGGCCCGGTAGGCGGGTAACTGCGCCTTGCCGCCCACCCGCGACACGGATTTACCCACGTCGACCGCCGGTAAAATACCCGACTCGAACAGGCTGGGCGACAGGTAAATCTGCCCGTCGGTGATGGAAATGAGGTTCGTCGGGATGTAGGCCGAGATGTTCTGCGCTTCGGTCTCGATGATGGGCAGGGCCGTCAGGGAGCCACCGCCCAGTTCGGTACTCAGGTGCGTGGATCGTTCCAGCAGCCGGGAGTGGATATAAAAAATATCGCCCGGATACGCTTCCCGACCCGGAGGCCGCCGGAGCAGCAGCGACAGTTCGCGATACGCCTGGGCGTGGTTGGTCAGGTCGTCATAGACAATCAGCACGTCGCGGCCCTGCTCCATAAAATACTCACCCATACTGGTGGCCGCGTAGGGAGCAATGTATTTCAGGCCGGGCGCATCATTCCCTTCGGCCACCATGACAATGGTGTAGGGAAGAGCGTCGTGCGCGCGCAGGGTGGCAATCAGCTTCGCCACCGACGACGACCGTTGGCCAATGGCGCAGTAGATACACACGACGTTCGTGTCGCGCTGATTCAGGATCGTGTCGAGGGCGATGGCGGTTTTGCCCGTCTGGCGGTCGCCCAGAATCAGTTCGCGCTGTCCGCGACCAACGGGAATCAGCGCATCAAGCACTTTCAGGCCCGTTTGCATCGGCACCGTAACCGGCAACCGGTCCATGATGGCGGCAGAAGGGCGTTCGATGGGGAGCCGCGCCTTCGTAACAATCGGGTCGCCGTCGTCCAGGGGTTTTCCGAGCGGATCAATGACGCGGCCCAGCAATTCATCGCCCACGGGTACGTCCATAACCCGGCCCGTCCGTTCCACCGGGTCGCCCACGTTCAGCCGGTCATCTTCGCCCAGCAGGATAACGCCAATCTCGGTTTCGTCGATGTTGTAGGCAATGCCAGACAGCCCGCCGGGAAACGACAGCAGTTCATCAAACCCCGCCCCCGGCAGTCCCGACACCCGAACTACGCCCGTCGATACGCTGATGACCGTGCCCACCTCACGGGGAGTCAGCGACGGGGTGAACGTTTGACTGCGACTGAGCAGATCATCGAAGGTGCTGTTCAGGCGTTCGCGCAGGTCAGTTGACGGCATGTTTTTTCGGGTCTGATTCTTTTTTCGGGGCCACGGGTTTTGGTGTCGCCAGGCTTTTTTCGAGCGATGTCAGGTAGTCGGCTACGCTCCAGTCCAGCCGGTATCCGTTGGCCAACAGGGAGATACCACTGATTAAGGCCGGGTCGGTCGTGAATGTGCAGTCGGCAGCGGAGCTGAGGAGCTTCGTCAGGGCGGCTGTTACGTGGGTTTGCTGACTGGCCGACAGGGCAAAGGCACTCTGCACCTGAACCGGCTTTTTGTCGGCCTGAAACGCAGCCACAAACGCCTGTTTCTCGTCGGGGTTCAGGTGATCGAGTCGCTCGATAAACACGACGATGGACTGGCTCTCCAGGCTTACCGAGGCCAGGTCGGCCAGGGCTTTCCGGGTGATGGAGAAAACGGCCTGCTCCGTCTTTTTAGCGATATCGGTTTGCATACTGACCTGCATTTCCTGTAGAGATTTGGCCTGTTTGGTGCGCAGGGTTTCGGCGTCGGTGCGGGCCGCGTCGAGCAGTTTTTGCCGCTCGGCCTGCGCGTCGGCAGTGGCAGCATCCATCAACGCCTTTTTGTGCTGATCGAAGTCCGCATTTTTTGCGCTGAAATCATCGTGCTCCTTTTTGGCATCTTCTTTCTGGGTTTTTGCGTCGGCCAGTTGCGTCTTGATTTTTTTCTCCCGCGCGTCGATAGCGGCCAGAATGGGCGCGTACAGAAAGCGTTTCATCAGCCACACCAGCAGAATGAAATTAACAAGCTGGGCGATGACGGTGAACCAGTTGATTTGCATACGCGGGGATTATTTGGCGATGAAGTGGTTCCAGAAGGGGTTGGCGAAAATGAGAATCATTGACACCACAAAACAGTAGATGGCGGTCGATTCGATCATGGCGAGCCCCACAAACAAGGTTCTCGTAATGGTCGATGCCGCGTCGGGCTGTTGGGCCAGTGAATTCAGGGCTGCAGCCACAGCTTTTCCTTCGCTCTGGGCCGGAATCATGGTGCCGATACCCGTGGTGAAGCCAGCCGTGATGATGGAGACAATGGCAATGATGGTGATGCTATCCATAGTTGATTTACTTAGTGATTGTCGACTTGTTTAACCGGTTTTCCGGGTTTTGACACTACAGCCGCGATATAGACCGTAGCCAGAATACTGAAAATATAGGCCTGCACCAGGCCCGTCAGCAGGCCCAGCACCGTCATGATGACGGGGAAAATGAGGGGCGATATGCTCAGCAGAATCCCAATGATCATGCCCCCGCTCATGATGTTTCCGAACAGACGCACCGCCAGGGCCAGCGTCCGCGTAATATCACTGATGATGTTGAAGGGAAGCATGATGAACGTTGGCTGCAGGTATGATTTCAGGTACGTGAGTACCCCGCCCTGCTCAACACCGAAAAAAGGCACCGCCAGAAATACGGCCAGGGCCAGCGCGGTAGTCGTTGATAGGGAGCCGGTTGGTGATTGATAGCCCGGAAAAACGATGCAGATATTAGCCATGGCAATGAACAGAAACAGCGTACCGATGAAGCCAATGTATTTCCGGGGCTGGCTCAGACCTACTTCTTCGATTTGGGTATTGATGCCCGTGACGATGATTTCGAGGGTACTCTGCCAGCGCGAAATGTGCAGTCCCGTTTTCAGTTTCCGGGTCAGTAGCCCTGCCCCGATAACCATCACCGCCATCAATCCCCAGGTCGTAACCAGCGTCAGGTTGATGGTAATGAACCCGTACTGCCATAAAATAACGTCGTCGGGGCTAAGATGCATGACTGATCGATTTGTCTACCGGCTGTGGTTGGGTGGCGACCGACCGGGTGAGGTAGGTGACCATATAGCGGGCCACCACAAACCCCAGCAGGCAAGCCAGGAGCCGCTGCCAGTTTCCGTTGCCCACGTAGTAAAAGCCCGTGACGGTTATCCCCATCCGAACCACGAAGCTGCCCAGCATCCAGATGGCGGGTGTGGCGGCTGTCAGTGTTTTGCGGACGGTGAGCCAGAGGCCATAGAAAAAGAACGTACCCAGTCCCAGACCCGCTACCCCACTCAGTGCAAGCTTTATAATGTCATTCATCGGATTTTTCGTTGGTTTGGTGCATGGCTTTTTCTTCGTTCGCTATCCACATCCAGGCGGTGACACCACCCACAAAAAGCCCCGTAAACAGCAGCGTGATAGTCCAGGAAAACGATTGGGGGTGGTGGTTGTCCAGCCAGACGCCCAGGGCCGTTCCCAACAGGGCAGGCACCGTAACGGACCAGCCAATCATGCCAAACATGCCCAATCCGTACCAGACGCCGTTTGTCTCGCGCCGGGCGTTGAGTTTCTGGGTTTCCTGCTCGCCAATTCGCTGGCTGAACGAGGAGCCGTTTTTTTTACGGGTCGATTTCATGATGATGTCTGCCGAAGGTTTTCTAACCGATAGATAAAGTTGGTCTCCATTTTTTTCAACACCGACCGAACCGCCTGTTCCTGCGCATCCTGCTGCATAAATTCCTTTTCTACCGATTCCCGGAGCTTGCCGAGGTCGGCCCCGCCAATGGCATTGCGCACCGATACCGACACGTCGGCACCGGCTTTTATCAAAATACCTTCGTCCACGGCGACGTAATGCGTGTCGCCGTTATCGGTTTCGTACGTGAAAATACCGGGTACCAGTGCCGCTACACAGTCGAGACGGTGAGGCAGGAAACCGTACGATCCCGCACTCGTTTCGACCACAATCCGGCGCACATTATGCAGGTCGAGAAAGACCCGAAATGGCAGCAGCACGTGTAGATTCATCCCCGATTCGTCCATAGTTCGATCAGTTTAGTTCGCAGCGGTTACCACCGGTTTGGCTGCGGGTTCAGCTTTGGCTTTGGGGCTGGTGGGTTTCGCGGACGAAGCGGCTTTTTTGATTACCTCGTCGATGGTACCGACCATATAAAACGCACTTTCCGGCAGGTCGTTGAACTCACCGGCCAGAATCCGCTCGCACCCGCTGAGGGCATCGTCCAGACCGACATCTTTACCCGCCAGCCCGCTAAACTGCTCGGTGGTAAAAAACGGCTGCGTCAGGAATCGCTCCAGCCGCCGGGCGCGGGTCACCAGGTTCCGGTCGGTGACCGACAGTTGATCCAGCCCCAGCATGGCGATAATATCCTGCAAATCTTCGTACTCCGACAGCACCCGCCTGATCTCCTGCGCCAGGGCGTAATGCCGGTCGCCGATGATGCCGGGAGTCGCCAGTTTGGAATTGGATTGCAGCAGGTCGATGGCGGGATACAGGCCCTCACTGGCTTTTTTCCGGGATAGCGTGATGGAGGCCGACAGGTGCGAAAACGCGTGTACGGCGGCCGGGTCCGTCAAATCGTCGGCGGGTACGTACACCGCCTGAATGGAGGTAATGGCCCCGGCATCGGTATTGGCAATGCGTTCTTCCAGCTTGGAAAGCTCCGTAGACAGCGTTGGCTGGTAGCCCAGCCGCGACGGCATCTGACCCAGCAGCCCTGACACTTCCATGCCCGCCTGAATAAATCGGAAAATGTTGTCGATGAGCAGCAGCACATCGCGGTGTTCGTCGTCCCGGAAGTATTCGGCCATGGTTAGGGCCGCATGACCCACGCGAAACCGGGCGCCGGGTGGCTCGTTCATCTGACCGAACAGCATCACCATGTCTTTCAACACCCCGGCATCTTTCATGTCGTTGTAGAGTTCGTTGCCTTCGCGGCAGCGTTCGCCAATGCCACAAAACAGACTTACCCCGTTAGAGTGGCCCACCATATTGTGAATCATCTCCGTTAGCAAAACCGTTTTGCCAACGCCCGCCCCGCCAAACAAACCGGCTTTGCCCCCCTGCTCCAGCGGAATCAGCACATCAATGGCTTTGATGCCAGTAAGGAAAATGGCTGATTTTGTGGACCGCTTCGACAGGGGCGGGGGCAGTTGGTGAATGGACCGCCGGGCCATGCCGGGCAGGGGCGGGCCGTGGTCGATGGTGTTGCCAAAGACGTCGAACATCCGGCCGATTATTTCCTTGCCCACCGGTACCGAAAGCTGTTTCCCGTCGGTGTCAATGCGCATTCCCCGCGCCAGTCCCTGCGTGGGGTTCAGGGCAATGCCCCGCACGGTATGGGCATCGAGCTGGAGCAGGACCTCAATCGTAACGGCCCTGTCGACTCCGGCATACAACACCGTATAGATGGCGGGCAAATCCTGGTCAAACCAGACATCGACCACACTACCCCGGACGGAGATAATTTTTCCGTGGTTCGGTGTATCCTGAACGGCGGTGGCCGTTGGCGCTTTCGGGTCTGCTGCGTTCGGGTGGGTTCGATGGTTCATGGTTGTATGATACTCGTTCACGGACTGATTGTCTCCGGGCTTCGTTCCAGAGCCGCCACCTTGGCCAGCCGCCGGTTGAATCGGTCGGCCTGCTCGAACCGGGCCTTGAGGAACGTTTCGACTAACTCCCAGGCCATGGCCGTTCCGGTTACCAGCCCACCCAGACACAGTACGTTCATGTCGTCGTCTTCCACGCCCTGATGGGCCGAGAAGGAGTCCGTAATCAGGGCGGCCCGAATACCGGGTAGTTTGTTGACGGCCACGCAGGCCCCAACGCCACTGCCACAGATGGCTACGCCCCGCCACACCTCACCCCGAATGATGGCTCGGGCCAGGGGCACCACAAAATCCGGGTAGTCATCGTCGGGCGTCAGGGCAAAAGCCCCGAAGTCCGTCACCACGTACCCAGCCGCTTTAAGCGACACGGTCAGTTGACTTTTCAGGGCAAAGCCGCCGTGGTCTGCCGCGATGCCTATAGTTTGACCTTCTCCGGGATGAGCCGCACTTTCGTGCTTTAACTGTTGGTCGCGTTCCATTTCCAGTTTCGGATTTCGGGCATGTCTTCACCGTGTTTGTCGATGTAGTGTTTATGCTCGATCAGTTTGTTCTGCATCATCTGTTTCAGGTAAGTGCCCTTACTGCCCAGATCCGGCAGGCGATCCAGTACGTCCTGCACCAGATGAAAGCGGTCGAGGTCGTTCTGTACGCGCATATCGAAGGGCGTGGTAATGGTGCCTTCTTCCTTGTAGCCCCGCACGTGCAGCTCCCGATTTGCGCGCCGGTAGGTGAGCCGGTGAACCAGCGTTGGGTAGCCGTGGAAAGCAAAGACGATGTGCTTGTCTTTCGTAAAAATGGAGTCGTAATCAGATTCACTCAGCCCGTGCGGATGCTCACTCGCCGACTGTAGCTTCATGAGATCGACCACGTTGACCACCCGGATTTTCAGGTCGGGCAAATGCTCCCGCAGGATCGACACGGCCGCCATGATCTCCAGCGTGGGAGTATCGCCACAGGCGGCCATCACCACGTCCGGCTCATCGGCGTCCTGGTCGTTACTGGCCCATTGCCAGATGCTGATGCCTTCGGTACAATGCACAACGGCCTCGTCCATCGTCAGCCATTGGGGCAGGGCGTGTTTGCCCGCCACCACCACGTTGACGTAATGCCGACTGCGCAGACAATGGTCAACCACCGATAGCAGGCAGTTGGCATCGGGGGGCAGATACACCCGAACGATATCCGCTTTTTTGTTGATGACGTGATCCAGAAAGCCGGGGTCCTGGTGCGTGAATCCGTTGTGATCCTGCTGCCAGACTTGCGACGCGAGCAGGTAGTTCAGCGAGGCAATCTTCCGGCGCCAGGGCAGCTCCAGCGTGACCTTCAGCCACTTGGCGTGCTGGCTGAACATGGAGTCGATAATCCGGATAAAGGCTTCGTAACTATTAAAGAGCCCATGT
>JBBQLG010000191.1:0-9878 GCA_038327655.1 Cytophagales bacterium | reverse complement strand
ACAAACGGTCAACAAACTCCCAACCTTGTTTACAAAAGTAAATCAAACAATATAGATCCCAATTTTACTAATAAAATATTGATAATCAGATAGTTAAATCTTGCTCATTGGGATTTTTACCCAAACTTGTTGCTAACCCCTTTGTTAGCACCAACGGCGGGCGGTACTGGCGGCTGCTGCGGATTCTGACCAGCCGGGCGTTTGCATCACCCGTCCCGGTATTTGTCTGGCTCATCCTTCACCCCGAAGGCGTATTCCTGATCGACACCGGCGAAACGGCGCGAACCAACCAGCCCGATTTTTTTCCACCCGGCGAGGGCTGGCTCTGGCACCGGAATTTCAACTTCTACCTCAATGCCAGCGACGAAGCCGGGTCGGCCCTGCGCCGAATCGGGCTGTCGCCCGCCGAAGTAAACACCGTTGTGCTCACGCATGCGCATATGGACCATACCGACGGGATGAACCAGTTTCCGAACGCGACGATGCTGTTTTCAGCCGCCGAATTATCGCTGGTGCACCGCATGGGCAGTGCCGCTGGCTGCGTACCAAGTCAGTGGAACCCGTCGCTTCGCATCCAACCGATTACCTACCAGCCGGATAAGACGCTGCCCTTCGGCCAGTCGTATCCACTCACCAAAGCGGGCGACTTGCTGGCCATCCCGACCGTTGGCCACACGATGGGCCATCAATCCGTCATGCTGCGGAAGCATGGACTTACCCTGTTTTTTGCTGGTGATGTCAGCTTCACCGATGACCGGCTGCGCCACCAGGTCGCCGATGGCATGACCACCAACCTCGGCATCCTGCACCGAACCCAGCGAACGGTCCTTGATTACGTGACTGACACGCCGACCGTGTACCTGCCCACCCATGACCCCAACGCTGGTCTGCGGCTCGAAGCCGCCCAGGTTTTCGTGCATTAACATACAGGCGTTTGGCTAAAACCCACCTGCGACACCGTGACCTGAACAAAACCCAATCCGGCAATGCTACAGCATGACAGCCACAGCCGGGCACCGGGCTTTTTAGATTTTATGCTCCGCCCTGATAAAAAAACGCCATCCTGGCAGATGGCGTCCCTGTAGTCTAATTAAACGGTAGCGAGTGTGCGGGTTTGTCAGAAGGTGAACTGTACGGCTCCCTTGATTACGAACTTATCCACGTCGGGACTCAGGTACGTGAGCCGGTGAATAGCCTGAATTCGGAAAACATGAAAAATATTTTCGATTCCATACCCTACTTCAGCGTAGGGTACATTGCCTTTCAGCGTACCAAAATGCGTGGGTTGCAGCCCATCGGGCAAGGTCTTAAACGTTTCCACGTTCTGGTTAGCCTGATTACGGGTACCCCACAGCAGATCGGCGTTGGCCACTAACCGCCAGTCTAACTTACGGATACCCGGAATACGGTTGAACACCAGACCTTCGAAACGGTGCTGTATGTGCATGGCCACAAACTTATCGCTCACAAACTCATAGAAACGCATCCGGTTAAAGGTATTGGGCGCGAAAAAGAAGGTGGGGTTACCCACGTGCGGGAAGAGTAGTGGCGGAGGCAACGTAGCGGGCGTGTAACCAGCCGACAATGTATACGACGACCGCCCAAATATACCCAGCCGCAACGTCTGAAACGCCCGAACCGTAAACCGGCTGTAATCGAAAGAACCACCCAAAGCCTTGGTTCCCTGTGTGTAACGGAAGGTAATGACGGGCGTCCGTTTGGTGCCTATGGTTATGCGCTCATTGCCATCCATGACGTATTCTTCCTTCCGCGCCAGTCGGGCCTCCACCGACCAATACGTATCGAAGAAGTCGGCCTGAACGGGTGAATTATCGCCTAATTCAGGCATGACCCGGTACTGAAACGGAAAGCGGGGGGTAAAATTCCGGCTACCGATGGTCCCCGTTAACATCATGCCCTTGATGGGTTCGGTCCGAAAAAAGGCTTCCATCTGATCATTTCGATAGGCTCCCCGATACTTGCCGAACCGGCTGAATGCGTAAAATATTTTGTTGCCGCCAATCAATTCGGGCGACAGACCGAGCCGGTCCAGATCACTGGTGAGCCGGATACCAAACAGGGTCCAGGGCTTGCGCGAAAACAGGTAATCGACCTCTGCTCCTCCCTTAAAGCTCTGATCCAGCGTACCATAAGCAATATATCCGCGCAGAATCCAGTTCCGGCTGAAGTCGGCGTTGGTTTTAAAACCCATTCGCAACCGCAACCCCTCTACGCTGTTGGCAGCCGCCAGATAGGGCCACGGCCCCAAATCGATTCCTTTGATGGTGTACCAGCCTTTAGCCAGAATAGTACCCACTGCTTCGGCCGTTTTCACGATGGGAACATTCCGCAGTGAATCAATCATTCGGCGGGCTGTCTTGTCATCGCGGTTCAGCGAGTCACTGCCCGCCAGTTCCCGGCGGGCTAATTGCCAGTACGAGTCGTTCACCTGCCGGGCCGAGTCGTTCACTGTCACGGGCTGATCGTAGAACGGAAGCGAGTGCGGCTGATTGATAACGAACTGGCTGTTGCGTATCACTAATTTAGACCGGAATCCCATGGCTTTTTTACCCACCGAGAGGTCGGCGGTAATGCGGATACTCGTTGGTAACCAGCCCGTTTTTGCCCCCACCGAATCGACCACCGGTTCGAGTTCCTGCTCCAGCGTCAGTTGGTTAACGTAGTTGATGTTGGCTCCTTTACCAATGCGGGTTTCGATCTGGCAAAGCGCGTACGACGCCGTATCGATCCACATTTTTCCCGTAAGTACCAGGTCCTCAGGACGTTTTGGGTCAAAATCGAGGCCATAACACACGTGATCGCCCACCTTAACCGTATCGGCAATGTAGTAGTTGTACCAGCTTCGCCAGTTATCGCCAATGGGCGAGGCAAAGTCTTTCCCCAGAATAGGCAGGTAATTATTATAGAAGTTATACGCCTGAAAGGCACGTCCGCCGGTAAACTGCGCAATGAAATCAGCATCTTCCACGCCAACCCCTTTCACCTGTGTTTTCCTAACTTCCTCCCGTACCCGTGGGGGGGATTCATGGTAATAATAACGGGAGATAGCCTCAGAAACCAGAAGCGGCAGCAGGCGGTGGCCATTATCATCGGTGAGCGAATCGGAGCGGTATACTTCTCCCGCTATACGCCGGATAAATCCTTTGTGTTTACGACCCGGTTTAGGGTCAGGTAATCGGCTGAGGGCTACTTCAGCCTTGTTATAACTGGTGTATTCAAAAGCCGTCAGCCGACTGCGGTCATTCTGATTTTTGTGTTCCCGAACCTGACGCAGGATGCGAAATGCCGGATTCTCGCCCGCTTTCACTGTTACTTCCTTTAACTGCAAGCCAGCATGCTTGAGCGAAATTGTCAGCGTTTGGGTTGGTGCCTTTTTGTTGAGGGCTACTTTCCGGGTGCCAAAGCCCAGCGAACTGACTATTATTGAATCAGTGAGCAGTTTAGTCTTGATGGTGAATACACCCTGCTCATCGGACATTACCCCAACGGTACGACCAACCAGGGCTACGTTGGCAAACGGCACTGGTGCGTTGGTGGTGGCATCGGTTACTTTACCCGTTACTACATAAAGGCCCGGCTGTGCACGGACAGCAGTCGTCAGGAGCAGTACGAAGAATGTAGTGGTGTTGCAAATCTGTCTAATTTTTGTTCCCATCGTCACAATCAAAACCACCTCCGCAGGGAGGTGAACCGGCAAAGTCACGCTGACGCTGAGTTTTGGTACGAATATACAAACATCATATCTGAAACCGCAATGCCTCCGCACGAGATTTAGTCAGCAAGCAGCTACTCCATCAACCAGATGCGGTCTGTCTCGGCGCCCTGCTCCGTCCACTCCACCAGCACCCGCTGCGATTCGAGCGTATTGACGCGCTGTCCCACGTAATCGGGTTTTATGGGCAGATCACGGTTGTACCGGCGGTCAATCAGGACCAGCAATTCTACTTTGCCGGGCCGTCCAAACGCCGACATGGCATCTAAGGCCGCCCGCACCATCCGTCCCGTCGCCATTACGTCGTCAATTAAAATGACCCGTTTGTTCTCGATCAAAAACGGCACGTTGGTGGTGTTCGGCCGCAGGGGTGTGTCGCGTCGGCGAAAATCATCGCGGTAAAAAGTGGCATCGAGGTAGCCCAGCGGCACGGTGCGGCCCAGCGTTCGGCTCAGTTCGCGGGCAACCCGTTCGGCTAAGTAAATGCCGCGCGGCTGTAACCCCAGCAGCACCGAGTCGGCAAAATCGCCGTGGTTCTCGATCAATTCCTGACACAGACGGCTAATGACAATTTCCAGCAGCGGGCTGCTCAGGACAAGGCGTTTCTGATTCATAGAACAAAAATAGGTTTGTCGGTCGTAGTTTGTGGTTGATGGTTCTAAGTTTTTTGGCCGGGATGACGAACTTTGTGTCTTTGACTACGACCGACCAATCCCAACGGAGAACCGCACAAACTATGAAATTTTTGATCGCCGGTCTCGGCAACATTGGCCCCGAATATACTCTTACCCGCCACAACGCCGGGTTTATGGTGCTCGACCGCCTGGCAGCGCAACATGACTTTGCGTTTGCCATGACCCGGCTGGCCTATACGGCTAAATGGAGCCTGAAAGGAAAGCAGATTCATTTGATCAAGCCGACTACTTACATGAACCTCAGCGGGCGGGCGGTAGCCTATTACATGAATCAGGAGAAAATACCCGTCGAAAACGTGCTGATCGTCACCGATGACAAAGATTTACCGTTTGGTAAACTACGACTAAAACCCAAAGGCTCACCGGGGGGCCACAACGGACTGAAGAACATTGACGAGGTACTGGCTACGCAGGAGTATGCCCGGTTGCGGTTCGGAATCGGTTCGGATTTTGGCCGGGGCAAGCAGATCGACTTCGTGTTGGGGCAGTTTCCGGAGGACGAATTGATTCAGCTACCCGACATCCTTGACCGGGCGGGCAATGCTATCCAGGCCTTTTGTACTATGGGCATACAATTTGCCATGAATAATTTCAACCAATAATATAATTTAATAAAGAATTTTGTAATTTTTCAAATAAAAATATTCGTTATATGTACTAACCGTAGTGACAAATATTATTTGCACTTAACACGCATTCCGAAGCTAATTTGATGAATTTCGTTATTTCTCAGCATAAAATTCCGAATAAAATTCTGTAGGCGACCCTAAAGATACGTAGCGAATATAAACTTCTGCGGACGCCTGTGTGTTCTATCCCTGAACACAAAATAGAACAATAGCATGAAATCGCGCGTTATCTTTGCATCACTGATTCTTGGATTAGGATTAGTAGCCAATCAGGCAACCGCGGCTACCACCATCGTCGATGATAGTCCGGTTACCACCAAAACGACCAACAGACTGTTGGCAACGGGCACACAAATACAGTTCGCTTCTTATGTGGAGCAACATTTCGGCCGATTCGCCAAAAAAGGTGACTGGCAAAATTTTCTGAGCGTAGTAGCGCAATACAATGACCAGCCGGTGAGCGTGTTGAACTTAGACGCCGAAGCACAGAACAAATTCAACAAAGCGGCTTCGGTCGTGACTAAAAAATTGGCGGATAACAAGAGCGTCGAAGCAACCGCCTGGCAGTATGAAGCCGAAAGCATTACCCGGATGATTAATTTCCTTTGGGATGTGCAGGTTAGTCAGCCACAACAGTCTGATTCTAAGTAAATTAAAAATCTCGATAATTTAAGTAGATTTTTGGAACAGAAACAGGCTCAAGTTAGTTTTTCATGTAGAAAAGGTTAAGGGTTTAGGAATAGTCAGTATAAAGCCGGTCTCACGATAGACCGGCTTTATCTTTTTATATATGTTTAACTTTTGATTGGTCTCATTAAACAAGACCCTATCAACGAAGACGGGCAACATCCCTGCCGCCCGCCTATCCATCACAACGTTTTACGACTTATTACGCCTGCTCGTCGTCCAAAATGGTCACCTCGACAATCTTGTCGCCCTGCTTGATTTGGTCGATCAATTCATCGCCTTCCACCACTTTACCGAATACGGTATGGTTCCGGTCTAAGTGCGCCGTGTTCTCCCGATTATGGCAGATGAAAAACTGAGAACCGCCCGTGTTGCGCCCCCGGTGCGCCATCGACAGCACTCCCCGGTCATGCCGCTGATTGTCGCCGGTCAGTTCGCAGTCGATCACGTAGCCCGGTCCGCCCGCGCCGGTGCCGGTTGGGTCGCCCCCCTGAATCATGAAGTTTGGAATCACACGGTGGAAAACCACGCCGTTGTAAAAGCCGGATTTCGCCAGGTTCACAAAATTTTCGACGGTTTTTGGCGCGTCTTTCTCGAAAAACTCAATCGTCATTGTACCCTTGTCGGTACGCATTTGTGCTTTTTTCATGCTAACTGTTGTTGTACTTTTTTATAAACTGATTAATTAACTCACTGTTCCACCGTTCCAGACCGGATCGCCGGGCGCGATAAGCGCAAGTTTACCGTCGCGGTCTTCGGCCATCAGAATCATGCCCTGCGAATCGAGGCCCATCATCTTGCGCGGAGCCAGATTGGCCAGAAACGTCACCTGTTTACCGATAATGTCTTCGGGCGCAAAGTGTTTGGCAATACCACTCAAAATCTGCCTCCCTCCCATTCCGTCATCGACTTTCAACTTCAGCAATTTATCACTTTTCGGAACGCGCTCCGCTTCCAGAATAGTACCGATGCGGACGTCCATTTTCACAAAATCGTCGAAGGTGATGGCCTCTTTCGGGGCGGGAATAGTCTTGGTTTCCAACTCATTCATGCGTTTGGCGTCGTGTAATTTCTGAATCTGTTTATTTATCTCGTCATCTTCAATCTTGGCAAACAGCAGTTCACCCGCAGCGATAGCATGACCCGGTACCAGCAAATCGCCCCGACCGGCAACGGTCCAGTTCAGGTGTTCGAGGTTGAGTTGGGCGCGGAGTTTTTCAGCGGTAAACGGCAGAAACGGCTCGCACACAATCGCTAAGTTCGCCGAAATCTGAAGGGCAATGTTCATGATCGTATTTACCCGCAGGGCATCCGTTTTGATTACCTGCCACGGCTGCGTTTCGGCTAAGTACTTGTTGCCCAGCCGCGCCAGATCCATCAGATACCCCAGTGCCTCCCGAAATTTATACTGCCCGATGGCCTGCCCGATGCGATCGGGAAACAGAGCCAGTTCGTCCAGCACCTGCCGGTCGTAGTCGGTCAGGTCTATCGCCACCGGAATCTTCCCGTCACAGAATTTATGCGTCAGCACCACAGCCCGGTTTACGAAATTTCCGAAAACGCCGACCAGTTCGGAGTTGTTGCGCGTCTGAAAATCCTTCCAGGTAAACTCGCTGTCTTTGGCTTCGGGCGCGTTGGCTGTCAGCACGTAGCGCAGTACGTCCTGCTTACCGGGCAACTCGTCTAAGTATTCGTGCAACCAGACAGCCCAGTTGCGCGAGGTCGAGATTTTGTCGCCTTCGAGGTTCATGAACTCGTTAGCGGGCACGTTGTCAGCCAGGATAAAGCTACCCTCCGCCATCAGCATCGC
Organism: Cytophagales bacterium; assembly: GCA_038327655.1. Classification (GTDB taxonomy): domain Bacteria; phylum Bacteroidota; class Bacteroidia; order Cytophagales; family Spirosomataceae; genus JBBQLG01. The sequence continues at coordinate 2,324 of JBBQLG010000191.1, read as the reverse complement.
CGGAAAAATAATGCAGTGGAAAACGATGTTGTCCTTCCCGATGAAATGCACCAGTTTGGTATGCGGGTCGCGCCAGTACAGATCAAAGTCGCGGCCCTGCTCGGCGGCCCATTCTTTGGTCATGGAAATGTAACCGATGGGGGCGTCGAACCAGACGTACAACACTTTACCTTCGGCATCGGGCAGGGGAACACTAATGCCCCAGTCCAGGTCGCGGGTCATGGCGCGGGGGCGCAGGCCTTCTTTCAACCACGACTGACACTGCCCCAATACGTTGGTTTTCCACTCGGGGTGACTGTTGATATACTCCTCAATTTTGGGCTGCATCCGGTCGAGGGGCAGGAACCAGTTTTTGGTCGAGCGCAGCACTGGTTTAGCGCCCGACAGCATGGAATGCGGCTCGATGAGTTCGGTGGGGCTGAGGGCCGTGCCGCAACGTTCGCACTGATCGCCGTATGCTTTCTCATTGCCGCAGACCGGGCAGGTGCCGACAATGTAACGGTCAGCCAGAAAGGTTCCGGCCGTTTCGTCGTAATACTGCTCCGTCACTTCTTCGTCGAAATCGCCTTTGTTGTACAGCGTGGTAAAGAAGTCCTGCGACGTCTGGTGGTGAATCGGCTTCGAGGTCCGGGAGTAAATATCGAATGAGATGCCGAAATCGGCAAACGCCTTCTTGATCTGAACGTAGTATTTATCAACGACTTCCTGCGGGGTAATGCCTTCTTTCTGCGCCCGGATGGTGATGGGTACGCCGTGTTCGTCGGTACCGCTGATGAAGGCCACGTCTTTCCCCGTCGAGCGGAGGTAGCGCACGTAGATATCGGCGGGCAGGTAGCACCCGGCGAGGTGACCAATGTGAATAGGTCCGTTGGCGTAGATCAAAGCCGCCGTGACGGTATAGCGTTGTGGATTTTCTAAAGACATGGTACTTAGTTTGTGGTTCGTTCCGGGTGCGGCTCCCCGCCGGGACCGTTGCCGTTTGTGGTTGGCGCGAACGGCAACCCAACGAACAGAATCGGGGCAAAATTAGCGATTCCGGCCCAAACGTTGTTATGTTTACAGACGGGCGTGGCTACAAAGGCTGCCCTACAGCGACCGATCCGGTAGATCAATAAGAAGGTAACATGGAAAGCGAGACGAATAATTTCCTGAACTGGGTAGAGATCAAAAACTTCAAGTCCATCAAAGACCTGCGGCTCGACTGCAAGCGGGTAAACGTCTTCATTGGCAAACCCAACGTCGGCAAATCGAATATCTTGGAAGGGTTAGGGTTGCTGGGAGGTAGTTTCTCTAATACAAGCAACTCAAAAAAAATATTCGGTGATTTTTTTAGATACAAATCTTTTTCAAACCTCTTTTTCGACGATGATGTGACACATAACATAAATATCTCATCCGACAGAATATTATCCCTAATTGGCTACGAATTTATTAACAAAAAATTTTATATATCAATCGGTGATGCATACTGGTTAGATTTATCCAGTCAAGTAATTAAAGATTATGGCAATGAAATGACAACAAAACTTGGTGCTGAATCATATCGGAAAATAGCTGGTACTTTCACAAAATATTTATCTGAAAGTACAATAGAAGACATAAATAATTGGGCAAGAAGAAGATATTCAAAAGAAGGCTACGAGTACGTACAGGAATTCAGATATCGGATATCACAAAGTGGAAATGACTACGCTGGCATTCCCAAATTAAATTCAGCTAATAATCCGGTCAAACGTTATGATTTTAGATTTAACCAAAAGTATAGCGATATTGGTGAGAATTATTTACTCCCTCCTTATGGAGCAAACTTGTTTAATGTCATTGATCACCACAAGGAAATTAGGGAAGAAATAGCTAACCTATTTCGTAAAGACAATTTGGAGTTTGTATTATCAAAAAAAGACAGAAAATTTTATGTACAAAAAAATTCAGGCGGGTACGTATATTCATATCCATACTCAAATATTGCAGATACGTTTCAGAGATATACTTTTTATTTGGCTGCGATTGAGTCCAACAAGAACTCCGTCATCATCTTTGAAGAGCCGGAAGTGCATTCGTTTCCACCTTATACACAGGATGTTGCGTACCGAATGATCTACAGCGAGACGAATCAATTCTTTGTCTCAACCCACAGTCCTTACCTGTTACACACATTAGAGTTGTTGCAGGGGTGATAGTCAGTTTGTTGTAGCTGCTCAAATGAATTAATTTTACGACATGAATTTCTCAACGGCTAACTTACGAACAGATCGTCATTGGCGCTCAGCTACCGGGCTTGACCAGAAACGATTCCAAAAGTTGCTCCGCTTACTGCCTGCCGC
>JBBQLG010000190.1:0-9972 GCA_038327655.1 Cytophagales bacterium | reverse complement strand
CGGGTCAGGCGGTCCATGTCCAGTTACGAATTTCGGGCATATCCTCGCCGTAGCGGTTGATGTAGAGCTTGTGTTCGACGAGTTTATCGTGCAGCCATTGCTTCAGGTAGGCTCCTTTATTGCCCAACTGGGGCAACCGGTCGATCACGTCCATCACCAGGTGGAACCGATCCAGTTCGTTCAGTACGGTCATGTCGAAGGCGGTCGTAACGGTGCCTTCTTCTTTGTAGCCCCGCACGTGGATGTTGACGTTGTTGGTGCGGCTGTAGGTCAGCCGGTGTACCAGCCAGGGGTAGCCGTGGAAGGCAAAAATGACCGGCTTATTGCGGGTGAACAGCGCGTCGTAATCCGCATCGCTCAGCCCGTGCGGATGCTCGGTATGCCGTTCTAATTTCAGCAGATCGACCACGTTGACAACCCGGATTTTCAGGTCGGGCAAGTGCTCGCGCAGGAGCTGAACGGCGGCCAGGGTTTCGAGCGTCGGTACATCGCCACAACAGGCCATCACCGCGTCCGGCTCGTCGCCCGCGTCGTTACTCGCCCACGGCCAGATGCCGATCCCCTCCGTACAATGTTTCTGAGCCGCATCCATCGTCAGCCACTGCGGGGCCGGGTGTTTACCGGCCACAATCACATTGACGTAGTGCCGACTGCGCAAACAGTGGTTCATCACCGACAGCAGGCAGTTGGCATCGGGCGGTAAGTACACGCGCACGATGTCAGCTTTTTTGTTGATGACGTGATCCATGAAGCCGGGGTCCTGGTGGGTGAAGCCATTGTGATCCTGCCGCCAGACGGTGGAGGTCAGCAGGTAATTCAACGAAGCGATTTTTCTCCGCCACGGTATTTCCAGGGTCATTTTCAGCCACTTGGCGTGCTGGTTGACCATCGAATCGACAATGTGTACGAAGGCTTCGTAGCTATTGAACAGGCCGTGCCGACCAGTGAGCAGATAGCCTTCCAGCCAGCCTTCGCACTGGTGTTCGCTGAGCATTTCCATCACGCTGCCCGACGGGGCCAGAAACTCGTCGTTCACCGCAGTCTGCGCATTCCACTGCCGATCCGTCGCTTCAAAAACGGCTTCGAGCCGGTTGGACATCGTCTCGTCGGGACCAAATACCCGAAAGTTACGCGGGGCCTGATTTAGCTGGATGATGTCGCGCAGAAACCGTCCGACTACCTGCATATCACTTGCCAGTACAGCCCCCGGCAACGGTACGGCAACGGCATAGTCGCAGAAATTCGGCAGGTGCAGCTCCCGGAGCAACAGCCCGCCGTTGGTCCGGGGATTGGCACCCATCCGCCGGTTACCCTCGGGAGCCAGTGCGGCCAGTTCGGGCATCAGCCGTCCCTGTTCATCGAAAAGTTCATCGGGTTTATAGCTTCGGAGCCAGGCTTCCAGTTGGGTCAGATGCGCTGGGGGCGTGGTAGCCGATACCGACAGCGGCACCTGATGCGCCCGAAACGTACCCTCATTGGGCACTCCGTCGATCACCTTCGGCCCCGTCCAGCCCTTGGGCGACCGCAGCACGATCATCGGCCAGCGAGGGCGGGTGGGGTGGCCTTCGCTATGGGCGTTTTCCCTGATCTGCCTGATCGCCGTGATGACCGTATCCATCACCCCTGCCATCGCTTGGTGCATCGGTTCCGGTTCGTCGCCTTCCACATAGTAGGGTGTCCAGCCATAGCCCCGCAGCAACTGATCCAACTCCTCGTGGGTAATCCGGGCCAGCACCGTTGGGTTAGAAATCTTATAGCCATTTAAGTGCAGAATCGGCAGGACGACCCCGTCGGTGACGGGATTGAGAAACTTGTTGGAATGCCAGGCGGTCGCCAGCGGACCCGTCTCCGCTTCCCCATCGCCGACAACGCAGGCAACCACCAGATCGGGGTTATCGAATACCGCCCCAAACGCGTGACTGAGTGAATAGCCCAACTCGCCCCCCTCGTGCATCGAACCGGGGGTTTGGGGCGACGCATGACTCGAAATGCCACCGGGAAAAGAGAACTGCGTAAACAGTTTTTTTAAACCGGCCTCGTCGAGACTAATGTGGGGGTACACCTCACTATAGGTACCTTCGAGGTAGGTATTAGCCACTACCGCCGGACCGCCGTGGCCGGGACCGGAGATGTAGATCATGTCGAGGTCATACTTTTTGATAACCCGGTTCAGGTGGGCATAAATGAAATTCTGACCCGGCGTAGTGCCCCAGTGCCCCAGCAGCATTTTCTTGATGTGCGTTAACAGCAGGGGTGCCCGCAGCAACGGGTTGTCGTGCAGGTAAATCTGGCCGACCGATAAGTAGTTGGCAGCCCTCCAGTAGGCGTTGATGAGCTGGTAGGCCTCCGGCGATAAGGGTCTGTCTGGCTGATGGGCTGGTTGCGTTTTAGCGATGGCAATGGTTTCCATAAATTGAGTGATTGGTTAAGTTGATTGTGGCTCGGCATAGTTGCTGAACATCTTACTTTATAAACTGACTCACCATCCGGGCAATCATCTGCTCCTCGTCGGTTGGAATAACCCGGACGGTGACCCGGCTGGCATCCGTGGAAATCACGGCGGCATTCGCGGCATTTTGGGGTGGGTCTACCTCGATACCCAAGAAATCAAGTCCACGGCAGATACGCGCCCGGACTTCGGGCGCATTTTCTCCGATACCTCCCGAAAAGACCAGCGTGTCCAACCCACCGAGCACGGCAGCAAAAGACCCGATCCATTTTTTGGTCTGGTAACAGAACAGCTCCACAGCCTCAGCCGCCCGCACATCGTCGGCCTGCCGGTTTAGTAATGCCTGCATATCTGAACTGGTTTCTGATACGCCGAGCAGACCCGATTCGTGATTGATGAGGTGATTAAACTGGGTGGGCGTTAACCGCTCCGACTGCATCAGATACCACGCTACGCCCGGATCAAGGTCGCCCGGCCGGGTACCCATCGGCAGTCCTGCCGATGGCGTGAAGCCCATGCTGGTGTCGATACTTTGGCCGTTGTACACGGCTGCCAGACTCGCGCCACTGCCCAAATGCGCCAGAATGACCCGCCCCTGCGCCACCGGCTGACCGGCAATCCGCCCTAATTCCTCCAGCAGATACGCATACGAAAGGCCGTGAAAGCCATAGCGCCGGATGCCTTTGGCATCGAACCGCCGGGGGATGGGCAGGAGTTGGGCCACACGCGGCATCGTTCGGTGAAACCCCGTATCGAAACAGGCAATCTGAACCAGGTCAGGATGACGGGTTTGTATCCCCTCAATCAAGGCCAGTTCGGCGGGCAGGTGGTCGGGGTCATACGGACGGAGCCGCCGTAATTCGTCCACTAAGTTGGGGGTAATCCGTTCCGGTTCGGTGTGTTCCATGCCGTGAACAACCCGATGCCCCACCGCCCTGATGGCCCCAAAGCCCGGTTGTTTCTCCAGCCAGTCGATCAGAAAATGCACCGCTGCCGAATGGGTAGTAGCGGCAACCGGGCATTTAGATGGTTGTCGGCTAACGGGGTTCGTAAATGTCAGCATAGTATTAGTCGATCCAATCCGGTCGATATGACCGTGCAGGCCACGAATCAGGGGTTCGCCTACGGCATAGAGGGCGAACTTGATGCTCGATGACCCCCCGTTGATGGTCAGAACGCTTTCTTTCGGATTGGTCATGCCGGTGCATTTTATTTCGCCAGGTACCCACCATCTACCGGGTAATAGGCACCGGTGACGAAAGACGCTTTATCCGAGCTGAGCCAGATGACCAGTTCGGCGACTTCTTCTGCCTTACCCAGCCGACCAATTGGATGCAGGCTGATCAGTTGTTGTTTCGTCTCCGGGGGTAATTGATTCAGCAATGGCGTGTCGATGTAGCCGGGGCCGACGGCGTTAATTCGGATGCCCTTCGGCGCATATTCGAGCGCGGCTGTCTGCGTCAACCCCACCATGCCGTGTTTTGCGGTTGCATAGCCCGGAGAAAATGGGGTGCCAACCTGACCCAGAATCGAGGCCATGTTGACGATCACGCCCGCGCCCTGCTCAAGCATTACCGCTAATTCGTACTTCAGGCAGAAAAAAACGCTGTTTAGGTTTACGTTGATGATCTGCTGCCAGCCCTCCAGACTGTAATCAGCCGTCATATTCAACTCACCACCGATACCCGCGTTATTACAGGCGATATCCAGCGAACCAAACGCCGAAACGGTTTCCTGCACGAGTTGCTGACACTGAGCCGGATCGCCGACATCGGCTTTAACGAACCGCGCGTTTACGCCGACCACTTTCAGTTGTTCCGCCACCTGCTGCCCCTGTATTTCGTCTCTATCAGACAGCATTACATTGGCACCATGCTGGCCATACAGCAGGGCAACGGCCTTGCCAATACCTGAAGCGGCCCCGGTTACCAGTGCCGTTTTGCCTTGTAAGTCCTTATCCATAAAAACAGTAATTGTTGAGTGAGAAAGTGATCGTTAACCAACCGGTTAATAACTTGAGTCAGCGTATCGGATGATTCCGTCTTAAGCAGATAGCGTGAAGACCCAATCCATTAATGAGCATAGTCGGCGGTTGAGAGATAGCCAATGCGTTGGGGTTGGTCGTCATTGCCATCATCGTAGAGGGTCAACACTGGTATTGGTGGCGTGTAGGTGCGCGACTCCCAGGATAGTGCGCTCATATCGTCTTTTACGGCTGGAATCATCACTAAAAGATTAACCTGGCTCTTGGCCAGATACATATCAATTCCTTCGCTGGCTGTCGTTGCTTTCAGGCAACTGATAATCGGTTCAACAGGAGCCAGAAATTTCCGAATATGAAGTTCCTGCTCCGCCTGCATAGCGTTCTTGTCGGGTAGGTCGATGGTTAATAGGATGAGATTCGCTCCTTTAAGCGTCACTAAATCTTTCAGCGGACCAAGCAATTTGGCGTTTTTTAGCCGGGCAAAATCAGTAGCCAATACCACCCGACGAGCGTCACCCGCGAGGGCATCGACGGGCACTACCATCACATTGGCTTTCAGTTGGCGGGTCAGGGCGATAGCACTATGGCCGAATAAATCATTGGTGCCGTCTTTTTGAGAACCCATAACGACAAAATCATACGGTTCCAAAAGGAGTGACCGCTCGATTATATCGAGCCAGGTTCCCGGACAGTCCGACGAGCGATAGGTATGCCAGTCTGTAGTAGCCTCCTTCCGTAACTGGGTCAGGATATCGTTTAGCTGATCGGTATAAGCCGTGCGGGACGCTTCGTGGCTATGGATCGGACTGTAGGCAGCCATAGAATCCGGGGGGTACACACAAAGCAGGTGAAAATCGGCAACGGTATCGCTAAAGAACGAGCGGGCATAGTCGAGCGCATGGCGGGAGGCTTCCGAAAAGTCGGTCAGCAACAGCAGTTTTTTCATGAGTTGAGCGTAGTTGACAAGGAGTAACGAACGTACGGGTTAGCGATACCCGACACCCGACCAGCGAACCAGCCCAGTAGCGCAGTCTGCCGTGCCGAGTATGGGGGCATGGGATCGGTCGATATAATAGCGAATAAGCGGTACTAACCGGGCCTGCGTCAGTTTACCATGCAGGCGACGAATACCCAGAAAAAGCGTGGGGGTAGCCACGACTCCGTTCAGCCGACCCTGCTCTACATCGGCCCGAATACGTTGTTTCAGCGTTGCATCCTGCATGTCGTTGCGGAATGCGGTCAAATTCAGGCCTAACGCTGATGCCAATGCCGATACGGAATGGAGCGAGACCGAAGCAAAGGCCGGATGGGCAAATAAAGCCCGGTGCATGGCCCAGTATTGATCCTGTCGTCGGGCAGCCTCAGCCGCCAACGCCATCAATAACGCCGACGGATTCCCCAAATCCGGGAAGTGCCGGAAGGTGTGGCAAATATCGTCCCCGAATTGCGGCAGTGTAATCGTCAGCAGTTGCTGAAGATCCCGACAAAGGGGGCAACTGAAGTCGCCATACTCGATTAAATGGAGCGGGTAGGGCGTGCGATTTATGGGAATGATCGTTCTCATGGGCTTTTGCATTGGAGGAGACTACATCAGGTACACAACGAAAGGCATCTGTTGCCGCCGTTTGTGTTTACATAAAAACGGGAGAAAAAATCTCCCGTTTTTCACAACCCAATTTATACTGCTAAACGAGGTCATAGTCGATAACCAGTTCATTATCGACCGACCAGACACCCGGTGCATTCCAGGCTATTCGGCCTGCTTCATCCTTCTGATAGACCGAATCGACGGTTCCGTTCAGGGTAACCCGATTACCAACCACGGCAACCTGAATATATTCATCATCAATGGCCCAGTTGCGGGCCAGCGCATGCTCTATGTCCATCTGCTCAATCGTATCATGGGCATCCGGGGCAACGCTGATGTTGTTGGTTACGCCCTTTACGCCCACTAAATAGCGCACGGCTTTTTGGGCTGCCTCCTTTTGGTAATTCCACTGCACTTTTCCGTCCAGGGTGAGCCAGCCCTGTTCGACTTTCACCTTTACTTTTTCGTCGGGAATTTCCCAATTGTGTTTAAAAGCCGTTACAATTTCATCGGCAACCTCATTGTCATTCTTAACACCCGTGTGTCCGAACTCAACCACAATTTTTTCTACTACAGCTTTTACGCCGGCTACATTTTTGGCGGCATACTCGGCTTCCAGTTTTTTGGAGTAGCTATCCACAACACCGGTTAGGGTTATAACACCATCTTTGGCTGTTACGCCAATTTCGGCGGCATGCAGCAACGGTTCCCATTTGATGGCATCCTGAACGTCTTTCTGAAGAGTTTCATTCGTTTTCATAACTCGTTTTGGGTTTTGTTTAAGACCGTGACAAAGCTACTTATCACCTGTCGGTGCGCCCATGACTTCACTCAAGACGAGGTATGATTTGCGTCAGTCGACGACCTAATGAATATGAAGTTATTGATCATAGAATCAGCTATGTGGGTGACGACCACATCTAATGCCTACCTGTTTACCACAGAGGTCGAACCCCATCAGGCCATTGAGGGTAAAGTCGTTTTGGCGCGTCCGCTGGTAGGCCCCAGGTGCGTCTTCCAGTCAGCAATTTATGGTATGGTACGATCAGTTAATACATCTATTTTGCAGGCCTGATCGCTAAAAAGCCATTACCCAGTGCATATCATACTTCTGGGTGATGAGGATCATGTATGGCCTAATTTTATACAACCACCTTTGTTGCGTCTTTGGACTAAAATCCAGTTTTTCAGTTTTTATTTAGTTTCTCAGGGGAGCTTTTCGAGGATCGGTTGAAGTACAGAAAATCAATTGGTTAGAACCAAAAATAGGTCATTTCTACTTTTCAGGGGCACTGCCAGTCACAATTATGAAACAAGCACTCGTATCCCTTGTCGCATTGGCTTTAGCTTTAGCTCTGAATGTAGTGCAGGCACAAGATAAAAAACAGCAGAAAGCAGCGGCAGTAACGGCTTTGTCGGCAGTAACGGCTGCAAAAGCCACCGTTGCTGCCGACAAATCTAACCTCAAACGGAACTGGGAAGCTCGTGAGGACGACAAGAATCAGTTCGATACGGAAGGCCTGAAGATTGACCGCAAAGCGCACCGGAAGCTGAAAGTCAACTTGTTGAAGGACCAGGTAAAAAAAGACCCAAAGGTCGTTAAGAAGGCCATTTAGGGAAAGTTGACGCATATACCTACCACCAGGTTATTGGAAAACGAAAGTTTTCTCCACAACAGAACATTAATTAGTAGTGTAAATAATTCAGTTAAACTTAACGATCAAATCCAATGAAAACGAATGAAAATTTGCAGAAAGACGTTCAAAATGCCATCAAATGGGAACCATTGCTGCATGCCGCCGAAATTGGCGTAACAGTTAAAGATGGCGTTATAACCCTAACCGGTGTTGTGGATAGTTATGCCAAAAAACTGGAAGCTGAAAATGCGGCCAAAAATGTGGTAGGCGTTAAAGCTGTGGCCGAAACCATCGAGGTTAATTACGGTAGCCTATTCAAGAAAAATGATACGGATATTGCCAACGAGATACTGAATGCCTGGAAGTGGAATTGGGAAGTCCCTAGCGATCACATCAAAGTGAAAGTGGAAAGTGGTTGGGTAACGCTGGAAGGTCAATTGGAATGGAACTACCAGAAGGAAGCAGCTAAACGAGCCGTTGACAACCTGATTGGTGTCAAAGGTGTATCCAATAAAATCACTATCAAATCTGAATCGAATGATGATGTTGAAAAGACGGCCATCGAGCACTCACTGGCCCGAAGCTGGGCAATCGACGATGAAAACGTTTTTGTGAACGTTACGGGCAACAAAGTAGAACTGACCGGGATTGTCGATTCCATATTTCAACGTGATGAAGCTGAACGGCTAGCCTGGAATGCCCCCGGTGTACGGTCGGTTAAAAACGAACTCATTGTCGATTATAGCAACTAATCGTAATCATTAAAACAGAAGAGTGTCATTTTTGAATTCAAACTTGACGTACAATTAACCAATAAAAAGCGAATAATCATGAAAAATCAACTGTTAACCAGCTTGTTGAGTATGCTAACCCTCGTCAGTGTTTCGTATGCCCAAACGGGCACCGTTCCGGCTACGGCCAAAACGACGTTCGCTAAACTTTATCCTCACGCTACGGGTCTCAAGTGGGATAAAGAAAACGGCGGTTATGAAGCCAGCTTCAAGGATAAAGGGAAGACCATGTCATTGCTCTTCGACACCAAAGGCAGCTTAAAAGAAACTGAAACGGATATTGCCATAACCGAGTTGCCTGCTACTGTCCGTGACTACGTAGCAAAGCAAATGCCCGGCAAAACCATTAAGGAAGCGGCCATCATCGTAGACGCGTCTGGCGTAAAGAAATACGAGGCTGAAGTAGGTGGCAAAGACCTGATGTTCAGTATCAATGGAAAGCTAATCAAGTAAGCAAACAGTACGATTGACGTGAGGACTGGGGCAACAGCTTCGGCTCTTACTTTAGCGTGGTTGATGGACGAACCCACCTCGGCCCTCGACCCGATTGCCACCGACGTGATCGAAAAACTGATTGTGGAATTAAAGACAACCTACACTGTCGTAATCGTGACGCACAATATGCAGCAGGCCAGCCGTGTCAGCGACACCGCCACGTTTTTTTACCTCGGTAAACTCATTGAGGTGAACACCACGAAAGAACTGTTCAATCACCCCAACGAAGAAAAAACGCACAGTTACCTGAACGGATATTTCGGGTAAAACCTTCGTAATCAGATATAGATACCGTCAATCAGGAAAACATTGTCGGCTAATTCATACCAGGATGTGACGGGCATCAGGCCAGGAATTGATTGTCGTCATGAGTCGGCGAGTGGCAAATCGCCACCTTTGCGCCGGGTGTACCCCGATTTGTATAACCGCTGGCGGAGAGTCCTGTAAAACAGCCTGTCCAATACCTCTTGCTACTTATGAAATCGTTGACATTCTTTCTTCTAGTTTTTGGGTTGACCATCCCATTATGGATACTTGAAACAATGGTCGACGTGCCGGGGCTCCCTCTGGATGTCCCGGTTACTGACCTGTTAGCCACCTTTACCCCATTGGGGGCAGCCTGCATTCTTGTTCATAAATCAGAAGGGATTATTGGTGTAAAGAAACTGTTGAAACGGGTTCTCGATTTTTCAAGGATCAGGCGAAAAATCTGGTATCTGCCGGTTATTTTCTTAATGCCCGTCCTCTACGTACTGATCTATGGCGTGATGTACGGGCTGGGTCTGCCATTGCCTGTCGGGTTTGATACCCCATTCCGTATGATGCCGATCATTTCAGTAGCAATTTTTGTGGCTGCCGCCGGGGAGGAAGTTGGCTATATGGGGTATGCGGTTGATACGATGCAGGGCCGATGGGGTGCATTGACGACCGCCATCATTGTGGGCTTAGTATGGGCAATATGGCATTACCCCTCCATCATTCAACAGGGTCACGATGCAGCCTGGATCGTGTGGGGACCGCTGGGTACG
>JBBQLG010000189.1:0-10088 GCA_038327655.1 Cytophagales bacterium | reverse complement strand
ACCAGCCCCGCCGACCTGCGGACGCTGGCCGATTTCACCATCCGGCGGCGGCTGATGGGCATCCGGGGCATCTCGCAGGTGATCCCCATCGGGGGCGAACGGCGGCAATATCAGGTGCTCATCAGTACGGCCAAACTCCGGCAGTACGGCCTAACCCTCGACGAGGTGGATGTGGCCCTGCAAGCCACTAACCAGAACACGACGGGTGGGTTTTTCGACCGGCAAGGTTCGGAAGTGCTCATCCGCAACGTGGGCCGGGTGCAGACCCTGGCCGATTTGTCAGGTACGGTGGTGGCCAACCGAAACGGCCTGCCCGTGCTGCTGTCGCAGATTGCCGAAGTTAAATTTGGCGGGGCCATCAAACGGGGCGATGCCAGCGTCAACGGCAAACCCGCCGTGATCCTGACCGTGGAGAAACAACCCGGTGCCAGCACCGTGGAGCTAACGAAGCAGGTGGAATCAGCCCTGGGCGACCTGCAAAAGACGCTGCCGAAAGACGTAAACATCAACCCCAACCTCTTCCAGCAGCGGCATTTCATCGAGACCTCGTTGCGGAACGTGGAGGACGCCCTGCGCGACGGGTTCATTTTGGTGGTCATCATCCTGTTTTTGTTCCTACTCAATTTCCGCACCACCATCATCACCCTGACGGCCATCCCGCTGTCGCTGGTGATTTCGGCCATTGTCTTCAAAGCGTTCGATATTTCCATCAACACGCTGACCCTCGGCGGGCTGGCCATCGCCATTGGCGAGCTGGTCGACGACGCCATCGTGGACGTGGAAAACGTGTTTCGGCGGCTGCGCGAGAATCAGGCCAGTCCGACCCCCAAACCGACCCTCGGCGTGATCTACCACGCCAGTGCTGAGGTGCGGAATTCCATCGTCTACGCCACCATCATTGTGGTGCTGGTGTTCATTCCACTGTTCTACATGCAGGGCATCGAAGGCCGGATTTTTGCGCCGCTGGGCATTGCCTACATCACCTCCATCGTGGCCTCGCTGGTGGTTTCGCTCACGGTGACGCCCGCCCTGTGCAGCTACCTGCTGGGCCAGCCAAGCCGCCCGATCAATTGGACGTTCTGGAAAAAACGGATGCCACAAACAGCCCCCGACGGCCCGGAAAGCCCGTTTCTGGAAACCGGCGAACACGACAGCGGCCTGGTACGCTGGCTCAAAAAGAAGGATGAACGCCTGCTGCACTGGGGGCTAAAACGGCCCCGCCTCATCATCGGCACGGCCATTGCGCTCATTCTGGTGTCGGTGGGATTGGTGCCCTTTTTCGGCACGGAATTTCTGCCGCCCTTCAACGAAGGCTCGTTCACGATCAACTTTTCGACCCCCGCAGGTACCTCGCTGGACGAGTCGAATCAGATTGGGGTGATTGGCGAAAAGTTGCTGCTTCAGGTGCCCGAAGTCCAGTATGTGAGCCGCCGCACGGGCCGGGCCGAACTGGATGAACACGCCGAACCACCCGCCAACTCAGAGATTGAAGTAGACATTAAACCCTCGGACCGGAGCCGGGCGGCGGTGCTGGCCGACATTCGCGAGAAAATGGATCAGCTTCGGGGCGTGACGGTCAACATCGGGCAACCCATTTCGCACCGCCTCGACCACCTGCTGTCGGGAGTGCGGGCGCAGGTGGCCATCAAGCTCTTTGGCAATGAGTTGAACGACCTGCGAACCAACGCCGAGGCCATCCGGCAAACGATTTCGGCGGTGCCGGGTGTGGTCGACGTGCAGATCGAGAAGCAGGTGATGGTGCCGCAGTTGCTGATCAAACTCCGCCGCGATGCCCTGCAACGCTATGGTATTCAGGCCGGTAAGGTAGCGGAAAACCTGGAGGTGTTCTACAACGGCAAAGTGACGGGTCAAGTGCTCAACGGCCCCCAATCGTTCGATATTTTGCTGCGGGTGCAAAACGACGAGCGTATTGACCTGGCCAAAATCAAAGCCGCGCAAATTAGCGACGCGCAGGGCAACGCCATTCCCCTCTCGCAGGTGGCCGACATTGGCTATACCTCGTCGATCAACTCTATTTCGCACGAAAACACCCTGCGCCGCATCGTGATTTCGTGCAACGTGCAGGGCCGCGATTTGGGCAGCACGGTGACCGAATTGCAGGCGGCGGTAAATCAGCAGGTGAAGCTGCCCACGGGTTATTTTGTGGCGTACGGCGGGCAGTTCGAGAGTCAGCAGGAGGCCACGAGCCTGATTGGGCTGTTGAGCATCTTCTCCATGCTGGGCATTTTTCTGGTGCTTTACAGCCACTTCAAATCGGCGCGGATTGTCTTCCAGATCATGCTCAACGTACCCCTGGCGCTGATCGGCAGCGTGGTGGCGGTGCTGCTGACGGGCGGCACGTTTTCGGTGGCTACGCTGGTGGGTTTTATCACGCTAACGGGCATCGCCTCCCGCAACGGCATCATGATGATTTCGCACTACATCCACCTCATCGAACAAGAGGGCGAAACCTTCTCTGAGCACATGATTATCCGGGGGTCGCTGGAGCGGCTGGTGCCGGTGCTGATGACCGCGCTGGTCGCCGCCCTGGCCCTGATTCCCCTCACCCTCGACGCGCAGGCGGCAGGCAAAGAAATCCTTTACCCGGTCGCCACGGTCATTCTGGGTGGCTTGATTTCCAGCACGTTGCTTGACATTATCGTGACGCCGGTGGTGTTTCACCAATTCGGCAAGCGGGCATTGGCCACGTATTTTCGCAACAAACAGCAGACCGCTTTCACCGAAGATACCCCGACGAAACCGGTGGAAATTGGGTGATAGAAGCATGCGTCACACATGATGCTTATCACGCATTAAAAAGGGTCCTCAGGCTTTTAAACCTAAGGACCCTTTTTTTGTACCGGCTGGGTACGAACGCTTTAGGCGCTTGGCTTGCTCATTGTAGGACTGGCCTCATGATGGCTACTTTTTGAGCCGAGCTACGGGCACTGTCATCAGTCAACGGGCTGGTGTCGGAAATTTGCTTGCGTTATTTATAATGGACTTTGGTTTGACTTGTGCCATTGAAAAACCGGTTGAAAACCGGGGAAAAAGGAAGAAACGGATTGGGTTATTTGTGAAACAGATAAAGAAGCAAGGCCACAAACCAGGGTAGGGTAATTGCTGCCAGAACCCATCTAAAATCCGACTGGAGCCTAAAATTTATCAGGACCATAGCCCCAATTGAAGTAATGCCCGTAACTAAAACCTGGGTGAATACACCCGGCATTCTCGCGCGGAACGATGTTTGAGCCACATAAACAGTAAATAGTCCTGTTGTAACTATGTAGCCACCCAGTACCCAAAACACGTTTTGCAACCAGGCTGTTAAACCGGGAACAGCCGTCTGGATAGCCGGTAAAGAGGAACCCATGTATTGGACATCTTCGGGCAATAAAGGGGGTCTTAGAAAAACAAAATAGATACCCATCCCCAGAAGGAAAAAGCCGCCTAGTGACAAAAAGAAGGCAGAAAACGGTTTGACTGTCATCAGTTATATTTTAAGAGCAGGTAGCCTCAGAAACGGTAACTCAGCCCCCCGCTAACGGCGTTGTAGCGCGTGTCGTAGTTGCCGAACAGGGCCAGGTTTTTGGTCAGCAGATAATCCAGATCGACGCGCAGCCGGGTATAGCTGCTCACCAACCACTGCGCCTGATAACTCAGGATCAGCCGGGACAAAAGCTGCTGCTCACCCGAGAGTTGAAACCGCACATTGCCCAGCGCATCGACTTTCACTTCAGAGTCGATCAAAAACGGCAGCAGGTACCGGACCCCTACCACGGCCCGGACAATCTTCTGCTCGCTGGGGGGAATGTCCGTACCCGCCGTTGACCGGCGCAGAAACCGTTCATTACCCGCGTCGATGCCGCCGAAGACGCGCAGGTATTGCGTCAGGTAGCGTTCATAGTCAGCGTCTACCTCGAACTGACCGCGCCGGTTCACATCGGCCCCAAGGATGAAGGCGTTGCGTTGGTTCGAGTAATTCAGGGCTACGTAACTCGTGGGGAAACCCGCGTCGAACTGGCCCCAGAAATAATACCGTTTGTCGCCCGCCGGGTCCTTCATGGGGCTGGCCGGGCTGTTGCGGGCGGCGACGATGTCGGCATCGGGCATGGTGCCAGCGTAATGCACCACCTGCCCCATGCCGCCGACTAAGTGATAGAGGATGTGGCAGTGGAAAAACCAGTCGTTCGTTTCATCAGCCAGAAACTCGATCACCACCGTTTCCATCGGCGAGAGGTTGACGGTGTGTTTGAGGGGCGAATAATCACCCTGTCCGTTGAGCACCCGGAAGAAATGGCCGTGCAGGTGCAGCGGGTGAAACATCATCGTGTTGTTTACCAGCCGAAACCGCACCACCTCGCCCCGCCGAACCGTAATCGCGTCGGCCCCCGACAAGGTTTTGCCGTTGAACCCCCAGATGTACCGGCGCATGTCGCCCGACAGGTTTAGCGTCACCTCCCGAACGGGTCGATTGGTGGGGAAAGTCGTTTTCTGGCTTGAGCGCAACTGCCTGTAATCGAAGGTGTTGAACTTGTCGAACATGGGCATCTGCATACCCGTACCTGTCATACTGTCGTCTGGTTTCCCAACCGGCATGGCAGTGTTGGCGTTGGGCATGGTCGCCTTGCCGGACATATCCATACCGGGCATATCCTTGCCGGGCATTTCCGCTTTGGGTTTGCCCATAACGGCCATTTTCAGGCTGGGCATCTTCATGCTGGCTTCTGGCGAGGCGGGTGCGCCGGGCGGCAGCAGCTGGACGAGGGGCTTGTATTTGCCAAAACTCATGCCGCTGCGGTTGCCGCCCGGCATCTTGCTCATCACGGTCGTGATCTGGTAGAGGTCGGGCTTGGGAATTTTAGGCGCGAAAAAAGACTTTCCCGGTCCCAAAAACGCTGACGCATAGCCCGAACCGTCCTGGGCCGAAGCCCGCAATTCATACGCTCCGCTGGCCGGAATGGTCAGGATAAAATCATACGTTTCGGCAATCGCCATCAGCATCCGGTCCACCGAAACAGGCTGCACGGGAATCCCATCGGCGGCAATCAGCCGCATGAGACCACCGGCAAACTGGACGTGAAAATAAGTGGCACCTGCTGCGTTGATGACCCGCAGCCGAACGGTTTCGCCGGGCTTGAACTGGTCGTAGCGGCTGGTGTCTTTACCGTTAATGAGAAACCGCTGGTAATACACGTCCGAAATATCCATCGGCGGCATCCGGTTGAACGACTGCGTCAGGTAAGCCCCCAATGCCCGGTGTTTGATGATCTGGTTGAGGGGCTGGGCGTTTCCTTTTTTGATGGCATACCATTCGGTTCGCCGTTTCAGGTTTTTCATCACGGAAGCCGGTTTCTCGTCCGTCCAGTCGGCCAGCATCATCACCAGTTCATGGTCAGTTTTGACCGTGGGTTGCTGCGGTTGAATCACAATGGGGCCATATTCGCCCCTGTGTTCCTGAAACGGCGTGTGCGAATGATACCAATACGTACCTGATTGCACAATGGGAAACGTGAAGGTCAGTGACTGACCGGGGCCGATGGGGGGCGTGTTGAGGTAGGGCACCCCGTCCTGCCGACTTGGAGCGAGTATGCCGTGCCAGTGAATTGAGGTTTCGGTTTTCAGGTTGTTATGCACCCGAATCACGGCGGTGTCGCCCTCGGTAAAGGCCAGCGTGGGGCCGGGCGTAAGGCCGTTGAGGGTCATGGCCTTGGTGGGTTTTCCGGTCATATTGACCGTCGTTTCGGCCACCGTCAGGTCATAGTCCACCCGCTTTCCGGTCGGTTTTACCCGCTGCCCGGCATAGTCGCGGGAGGCTGGCAGGCTCATCGTCATGCCCCGGTAACTAACAGAGTCGTTGGAATGCGCATGGGGTAACGCGGGCTTGCCTGGCCCGTTCTGGGCACAGGTGGGTTGGCTGCCGATCAGCAACAGCCCGAATGCGGAAATAAGTAAACGGTTCATAAAGCGTGTTGAGTAGTGGGGAAAGCAATCCGGTTGATCCTGTTGCTCACCGGGCTGTTTGCAGGAGGTGATTTACTTTGTACATATTGTGGGTTGGGTCATAGGCGACTACGTCTGTATTTTGGCGAAAATTCTCGTCGAGCAGGTCGTGGAATTTATGATTGTCAGGCAAAGCTTTTTTCAGATTAGCGACCGTGAGCGGGAGCAGTCCAGCATCTGGCTGAAGACTGAAATACATCATTTCTACAGTGCGAATGCCTTTCCCGGTGATGCTGGTTGCCGCTACCAGCTTTTCGTAGAGAACAATGGATTTGCTTTCCAGAATTTGATAGTCCTCCCGGCCCAAAAACCGAAAATCCTTGCCGTCGCAGTCCCGGATGCCATAAATGCTATCCTTCTGGAAGGTGTGTTTTTCACCGTTGTGAATCACATCGAGCGACGCGCTGCCAAAAAAGTCATGGAGCCGAATCCGGTGTTTCTCCGTTTGGCAATTGACGGGCAACGCCAGTTTGCCCTGTCTATAATCGGCGACGGTCAGGTAGACACCGCTGCCCGTCGGTGGCGTTTGGGCGACCTGGGCCTGACCGGTGGTTGCCCAAAGCGCGAACGCCAGTAAGCCAATCGTGTGTATGTTGTTCATAAAATTTGTGATTGTTGCTGGTTAAACTAACCCCTTAATGATGCTTGTAGTACCCCACCCCTTTGATGTCGTTCCACGAAGTCGTCTGGTGGCACACGTAGCACTGACGAACCGTGATACCGCCCGCGCAACACCCATCGAGTTGCGCGTTGCCCTGGGACGCCACCTGCTTGCTCACCATCTCGAAGTGCATCATGTAGTGGCTCGGTGGGGCCTGATGGCACTGAACGCAATCGGTGGAGCGTACCGACGGGTGCTGAAACGCCGGAATCGTCCATTGGCTGGTGGCGTGGCACGACGCGCAGTTTTGCCCGAACAGTCCCTGATGCTTATCCTTCGTCGCGTGGCAACCGTTGCAGTCGAGCGCGGCTTCGAGGGCCGACATGAGCGGGTGTCCGTCCGGAGAGAGGGCTTTGTCCGATTGACTGGCTACCGCCTTGACGACGGGAACCACCCCAGCCCCGATTTGGGCCAATGCCAGGTGGTTCATCACGCGCAGATTGGCGTTCGCGCCCTGATGCTCTACGTGGCAGGATGCACAGTTGCCAATAGTGGCATGAAAGGCGGTTGGCTGTCGTTGCAGCAACGCTTTATTGTCGGCATGACAACTGATGCATTTCGCTTCGTCGATGCCCATTATCGGCGTGTGGCAGGCGGCACAGTTGGTGGCAAACGGCGCGTGAGCCGCCGATAACCTGCCCGGCCCCACCTGCTTTTGCACCAGAACACGGACGGTTTCCGAATCCCGCAGATTGCTGTAGGCTACCCACGAAAAAACCAGCAGAGCGACTATCAACAGCCAGGATTGGAGTTTCAGTTGACCCATCGCAAGCCGAAGTAAATGGATGACCAGACGTGAAAAATCAGCAAGCCGTAAAACGCGCAGGCCGTGACGATGTGCGCGATCAGCCAGTGCTGCGTACGTCGTTTCAGGAAGTCGTCCATCTGAATGGCGTATTCCAGGTCGGCGATGGATTCGGTCAGCCGCAGGGCGCGCACCGACAACGGCGTGGCGGCATCGACCCCAAACGGCTCCGTTCCCACAAAACTGTTCAGGGCGCGACGCACCCCGTTGTGCGAAGCTGCGTAAGCGAGTTCAGCGGCTGGCTGTCGCCCCATCTCCCCCACGATCCGGTTGTAATCGGTCGCCAGTGAACTAAGCAGGGCTTGTTTTTCGCGCAGTTCCGTGGACGCATAGCCCAGAAAATACCGGCCCACAAAACCTGTCAACACCGTCAGCAACATCGTGGTCGTCAGCCAGATACCGAGATTGCTCTCAAAATGGTGGCCCGTGTGCAGAATGGCCAGAATGGAGCCGATGATGCCCGTATACACGTGCCAGCTCAGCAGCGTACCGAGCGAAACACGGGGCGTTACCCACTGTTTGATCTGTTCGATTCGCTTGACGGCGGAGTAAAGCAGGGGCGGCACAATCATCAGCACCGCCCCTAAAACGCCCAGCACCCCACCGGGCAGGCTACCGGCAAACCGGGTGGAGCGATGCACCAGAAACCCCAGCCACAGAATAAGCTGAAGCACGAGCAAGCTGCCAATCATTATCCGTTCGTTTTTCATGTCGTTTACGCATCGACCGTTACATCGGCAGTTGCTTTGGCCTGGCACGCCAGAATAATATTTTTTGTCTTATCGTCATCGGTCAGGGCATCCTGAACCGCCATCGTTACCGCCCCCGACAGCAGGTTGACTTTGCACACGCCACACACACCGACGCGGCACACATAATCAATATTTACCCCAATATCCTCTGAGGCTTCCAGTACCGATTTGTCGGGCGGCAGAATGGCGGTTTTGTTCGACTTGGCAAACGTGGCGACCGCCGTAGTAATGGACGGGTCAGACGCGGGGGGAGGGCGGGCAGGCGGTTGGTCAGGAACAGATGTCGCTGTGGCTTCGGCGAGGGCAGGCCCTGCGGCAGCCGGGGTCGGGGGTGGCACCGCAGTTGGCGGCTGGTCGGCTTCAGTGGGTGCCGCCTTTTTCGGAGCCGCAACGGGGGTCGCAAAATCTTCCAGTTTGATGTTTTCCTTCGGCACGTCCAGTTCGTCGAGCATCTGCTCTACCGCGTCGTTCATCGGCTTGGGGCCGCAAATATGGACGCGCCGGGAGGCAATGTCGGGTACGTGTTCGGCGATAATGGCTTTTGTCAGGCGACCGGAGTGGTAGGCTGCTTTGGGCTTATGGCCGGGCCTGGTGAGCGTGATATAGACGTGAAAATTGGGATGATTTTGGCGCAGGTACTCGATCTCGTCCCGAAAAATGATGCTGATTTCGTTCTTGCAGGTAAAAAACAGGAAGATGTCTTTTTTCCAGGAATGGTCGGTCAGGTAGCGGATGATGCTCATAAACGGCGTGACACCCACCCCGCCCGCAATCAACACAATGCTGTCGGCATCGGATTCGGTAAAGGTGAACCGGCCCGATGGCCCGATAAACTGTACTGATTCGCCTTCGTGAACCTGCTTGTCCATATACTGCGACACTACCCCGTGATCCTCTTTTTTGATGGTCAGTTCGCAATACTCCCGGTGCGTCGGCGAGGAGGATATGGAGTATGACCGCGTGACCGGCGCTCCGTTCGGGATAACCGTTACCGTCAGAAACTGGCCCGGCACAAAATTAAACGGTAGTTTACCCCCTGCCGGGTTGGTCAGCCGGAGGGTTCTGACGGTCGGGGTTTCTTCAAAAATTTTGGCCACCAGTAACGTTCCTTCCCAGGCGTTGGGCTTCGAGGGCGTATCCTCAGCATTGACCGCCACCGGTTCGGACTTGGCCGGTGCCGGTGGAGCAACCGGTGTTGCCGCAGGGGGCGGTACCACTGCTGGGGTAACAGGCGGCGCCGTAGCTGGGGGCGAACCGGCTGGCGCGGGGGCTGAACCGCCGGGCGGAGGGGTGTTACCGGGTCCCTTTCCCGCTAATTTGTCAACGAGGGCATTGGCCCGTTTCATCTTCTGGAAATACATCCAGACCATCACCACGGCGAACACAATGAGCGTCACCATCACGATGTAGTGAAATAACGACAGGCCCGACGACGACCCGTCTGCATCTACCGGGGTGGCCAGGTTCATATCCTGCCGGAACCATTTAAAAGCGGCCAGTTGCGGATTCCGGTTGGCGGCTAAGGTCAGTCGGGCGGCCAATCCGCTGTCTAACACGCGCTGCCCCTGCCGAATCCGGGCGTTGGCTTCTTCGGTGGCCGAAAAATCATGATTTCGGATGGCGACTTTAAGGTCTTCCATACCCAGCGTCAGCAGTGCGTTGCCTTCGTTTACCCGGTCGTCGGCCAACTGGTTGAGGTCGGTGCGTTGAGCGGGTGTAGTCTCCGGCAACTGCATCATGGTCGGGTATAGCTCCCGGTTGGTGGGCTTGCCCATTCCCTTCATCATCTCGCCCATCCCGGCACCCATACCACCACCAGGTCCACCGCCCATACCACCGCCAGTTCCACCACCCATAACCCCACCCA
>JBBQLG010000188.1:0-10225 GCA_038327655.1 Cytophagales bacterium | reverse complement strand
CCCTGCACCATGCCCGACGACGAAACGATGATGCACGGTTCGCCGTAGTTGGAAACAGCCTTACTGGCTTTGGATGAATCCAGAAACTCAAAATTCACGAAGTCGAACAGAGCCTCGTTTTCTTCGTAGAACTCTTTGGCCTCCTTGCTCAGCATTCGGATGTTTTTCAGGTACACCTTCGAACTTTCAAACGCCAGGGGCGAATCGGAAAAAACCTTGATGGGCGGAAAACCCCGTTCGGTATAGAGCCGGTTCAGGGTGTAGAGCAGTGCCTGCGTCCGGCCAACGCTGAACGACGGAATAATGAGTCGGCCCGGAATGTCAATGCAGGTGCGCTGAATGACGTCGGCCAAAGCATCTTCGGGCGTCATGTGGTGCTCGTGGAGCCGGTTGCCGTAGGTGCTTTCGCACACCAAGTAGTCGACCGGTGGCACGGGAGCGGGATCAACCAGCAGCGGGTAATCCTTGCGGCCAATATCACCCGAAAAGCAGATGCTTTTCTTCTCGCCGTTCTCCACTACGTTGATGATGATGTGAGCGGCCCCGAGTAAATGCCCTGCCGGTACGAAGGTTACATCGGCGGTGTCGCTGATGCGGAACTTGCGACCAAAAGCAATCGGCACGACGTTTTCCATCGACTCCCGCACCTGCTTTTCCAGGAACAGGTCTTTCTGTAGCTTCGACTGCTTGTCTTTTACCTTCTGTTTCTTGCTGTTGTTGAGTTCGGCAATGCGCTTTTTGTTCAGCGATGCGGCATCATTCAGCAACAGTTCGGTAAGGGCAAAGGTCGGTTCGGTACACAGGATCTGCCCTTCGTAGCCCTCTCGGTACAGGTTGGGCAAGTTGCCCGAATGGTCGACGTGGGCGTGGGTGAGCAGAACAAGGTTCAGGCTGGAAGCCTCGAAGGGAAAAAAGCCGGTCTGCGCCGGTTTTGGTTCAGGAGGAGCCTGCGCGCTGGGTCGATCCAGGTCAGAGCCACAGTCAATCAGAATCCGATAGTCGTCTTCCAACTCGAGCAGGTACATGCTGCCGGTTACCTGCCGGGCCGCACCCCAAAAAGTTAATTTCATGCGTATGTGTTAACGTCTGTATATAAATCAGACTGGCCCACCGCCGTGTGCGGTGGCGTCTCTGAGTGCACGTTCCACGAGGCTGGTGAAACACTGAACCGGCGTGAGGAATTCCGTATGTTTGCAAAGCTACAAAATACGAACCGAATCGCCTAACCCCCATTTCCGGCCTTCTATGCCCCAATTCACGCGTTTTTTTACCCCAACTTCTTCTTTCCTGCTCTCCCTTTGGCTTCTCCTTTATTCATCGGCAACAACGCTGGCGGCCCCGGCTGATTCGCTGGTTCGGCAGCGGCTGCTGGCTCTGCTCGATCAGGTTCAGAACAGTCCGTCGGTTCGGTTTGGCACCATTGCGCTGTCCGTCAGACGCGTACGGGATGGGCAGTGCCTTGTTGACTACAACGCCCGGCAGTGCCTGTCTACGGCATCGACCCTTAAACTTGTCACCACCGCTACCGCTCTGGCCGTACTTGGTCCCACTTACACGTACACCACGACGCTCGAATACGACGGCACCCTGCGCGATAGTGTGCTGACCGGTAACCTCTACGTGCGCGGCACCGGCGACCCCTCGCTCGGCAGCGGACGATTTACCGATTATGCCGACGCCCCTACCCTGCTCGCGTCCTGGTCCGATGCAGTTCGGGCTACCGGGATTAAGCTGATTCAGGGTTCAGTCGTGGGGGATGGCTCCCTGTACAGCGGGCAGACAACACCCAACACCTGGCCGTGGAGCGATCTGGGCAACTACTACGGCGCGGGGCTGAGTGCGCTCAACATCAACGAAAACCTGTACCGGGTAATTTTCCGTCCCGGCAGAACCATTGGCAGCCCGGCTCCGGTGCTGCGAACCGAACCGCCTACCCCCTATCTGACCTTCTCGAACCACGTCACCACCGATGCGACCGGTTCCGGCGATCAGGTAAACATCTATAACGCTCCCTTTGCCCGGCAACCCGAACTAACAGGTACGGTGCCGGCCGGGGTAGCGGAGTTCGTGGTGAAAGGGTCCCTGCCCGACCCGGCCTATACAGTGGCTGCGGCCCTGCACGACCAATTGCTTCGCGACAGCATTGGCGTTACCAGCCCCCCGCTGACCTACCGGCCGGATGTCAGCAGCAACACGCTGAAACCAACGGGTACCCGCCGTAAACTGCTCGATTATAAATCGCCAATGCTGACTGATCTGGTGCAGCAAACCAATTACCAAAGCATCAATCTCTACGCCGAGGCCCTGCTCCGCACGACGGCACTGGCCCTGAACAAAACGACATCGACCTTTGACGAAAGCCTTAAAACCATCACGCAGTTCTGGCGCAGCAAAGGTGTCAATCTGGATGGGTTTCGGCCCAAAGATGGCAGCGGCCTCTCGACCGTTGGGGGCATCACGGCCGAAAACATGACCGGTATTCTGTCGGCAATGGCGAAAGAACCGGCGTTTTCCCCCTTTTATCAGTCAATTCCGGTAGTAGGGCAGTCGGGAACGGTAAAGAATCTGGCCCGCAACACGGCGGCAGCGGGCAACATCCGGGCAAAAAGCGGGTCCATTGAGGGGGTTCGGGCCTATGCGGGATATTTTACCACGACAACCAACGAACCGATGTGCTTCTCGGTGATGGTCAACAAATTCACACCCGGTCAGACGCGGGACGTGGTAACGCAGTTGGAGAAAATTCTGGCGATGCTGCCGGGGTTGTAAGCATCGTCAGGCTGCCTCTCTCGGGAAGCAGCCTGACGAATAACCACTAATTATCGGCGGTGGTGTAGCGCGTAACCACGCTGAACCAATATTGGCCGATGGCTTTGGTTACTTCACTCAGCCGCTGATAGGACGTTGGTTTGGTAATAAAGCTGTTGGCTCCGTTTACGTACGAGGTTTCGATGTCGTCGCGGGCATCGGACGTGGTCAGGATGATAATCGGAATATGACGAAAGTTGATGTTGCTTTTGATTTCGCGCAGGGCTTCCCGCCCGTCTTTGCGGGGCATATTCAGGTCGAGCAGAATCAACTCCGGCAGGGCATGTTCGGCCCCGGTGTACCGACCGGAGTAGTTCAGAAACTCCATCAGCTCTTCGCCGTCTTCCACGGCCGAAATCCGGCTAACGGGAAACTGTTGCTGAAAGGCCTCACGAGTGAGGTAGCGGTCATCTTCGTCATCGTCAACCAGCAGTATATGAATGGGCTTTTTCTGGGATTGATCGGTCATTGAGCGTATTGGTTTGCTTTTCGGGTAGTTTAGCGATGAATATTGTGCCCTTTTCGGGGCGACTTTGAGTGGTGACAGTACTTTTTCTCCGCACTGGTTTCCGGGATTAACGTAGCTGATCAGTACGTCATGATGGGTAGTCGGTGATTTCCCCTGCGAAAAACCTTAAAGATGCGGGGTAAATCTTTTTTATCAAAGCCAATGGAAACTTCCGTATTCAAAAGTAATGGTTTAGATAATACGGATTCCGTAAACAACGTAGTGATAAGTCTGACAGCAGCAATGGACGTTTGGCAATTAAATCCCTTCCTGTTAACAGGAGAGCAGCAGACGTTCCGTACTAAACTGGGTACGGACCTTTTTCAGAGGTTGCCTTAGCCGTTCAGCCAATGACTTCAACCGTGAGGTTGTGGTTGGTATATATGCAGATGTCGGCCGCAATGTGCAGGCTTTCGCGGACCATTTCTTCGGCAGTGAGCTGCGATGCGTGTTTTTTCAGCGCGAGTGCGGCCGATTGCGCATACATACTGCCGGAGCCAATGGCCGCTACGTCGTTGTCCGGTTCGAGCACGTCGCCCGTACCGGAGATGACGAGCATATCTGTTTTGTCGGCCACAATCAGCATTGCTTCTAATTTGCGCAGGTAGCGGTCGGTACGCCAGTCTTTGGCCAGCTCAATAGCCGCCCGTTTCAGGTTACCACCGTAGCCGTTCAATTTTTCTTCAAAGCGTTCGATCAGCGTGAAGGCATCGGCGGTAGACCCGGCAAAACCAGCCATTACCTTGCCGCCCATCAGCGTCCGAACTTTACGCACATTGCTTTTAGCGACGGTATTACCCATGGTGGCCTGGCCGTCGGCCCCGAGCGAAATCTGCCCGTTGTGCCGAACGCCCAGCACGGTAGTTGCATGAATTAGTGGAGTACTCATTCAATTAATGATTAAAATAGACGGCGAATGCTTTGTACATTCTCACAGGTTTACAACGTAAATGGCCATTCATTCGTCCGAGAAAAAAGAAAGAAACAGGGTTATTCAGGCCGAAACTGCTGCCGGATCCGCTCATTGTAGCGCATTACCCAGTGACGTTGTGCCTGATTGATGTACCGGTTCAGCGCGAAGCTGGTTCCCATCCCAACCAGGCCAATGGTGAGAAACTCATCACTCACCGTTGAGCCGCTGCTACGATAACGCCGATTGCGGTTCAGTAATAGTCCGGTGAGGTAACTGACGAGCAAACTACGCCCTACTCCGCCAACCAGCCCGCTAATGCTACTCATGGTACGCACGTAGCGAAGTCCCTGGTTCACTTCGTAATCATTCAGACTCATCGTCAGGCGGCTTGTCTGCTGGCTGGGGTATATCCGAATACCCCGATACGTATACTGGTAGGAAAGCCTCACCCTTCGCCCGCTGATCGTGTCGGCCAGCGACAAAGGCCATTGCTGGCTGGCGGTGTACACCACCGGCGGCACGTATGCATCCAGTTGGGTACGTAATACCGTATTGCGCGTCTGCACGGCCTCTGCAATACGGCGGTCACTCATCGAAGCCGGAATAAACCGTCCGAAGAGCACAGCATAGCCAGCCAGAAATAAGCCTCCGTTTACCCGCGACTGACGCCCCGGTGTTGACAGGCTACCGGCTATCAGCCCAAAACTGACCACGGCCAGGCCGGTCGATACGGCGTCCAGCCGTCTACCCTGCCGGAACAGGTGACGGGTGAGCGAATCAGGTGCATGTTTCAGCAACGGATTTAGCTGAATGTCGGCCAGTTGGGTGGCCCCATAATAGCTGTATTGGTACGTAGACTGCAACAGTCCCCGTTGCCGGTGTACGCCAATCGTATCGCTGATTGTCAGCGAGTCGGACTGGGCAAACGCCCCCGATACGATCAGGATAGACAGGAACAGGCAGCGTAACGAAGAAATCATGATAAAGGATGAAAGGAATATAGTGGTTAAAAGTAGGCAGTGCCGGACATAAAAAAACGGGGTAGTGTGTAGCTACCCCGCTTTTTAACAGGAGTTTAATTAACTGTCAGTTACACCAGCATTCGCATGGGGTCTTCGAGCATTCCTTTGAACGTTTGCAGGAAGGATGCGCCCGATGCGCCATCCACCGCCCGGTGATCGCACGACAGCGTTACCTTCATGACGTTGGTCGGTTTAGCCACCCCTTCGTCAAACTTCACGGATTCTTTAATCGCACCGATGGCCATGATGCAGGCATCGGGCGGGTTAATGATGGCTGTGAAATCGTCGATACCGAACATGCCGAGGTTAGAGATCGAGAACGTGCTGCCCTCCCAGTCTTTGGGCTGGAGTTTGCGGTCTTTAGCCCGCCCGGCCAGGTCTTTCACTTCACCGGCAATGGTCGACAGCGTTTTCTGGTCGGCATTGCGCACCACCGGCACCAGCAGCCCGTCTTCAATGGCCACGGCCACACCAATGTTCACGTATTTGTACCGACGGATTTTATCGCCGAGCCACGAGGCATTCACGGCCGGATGCTGTTTCAGAGCCAGGGCAGCCGCTTTGATGACGAAATCGTTGAACGAGATTTTGACCGGCGAGACGCCATTCACCTGACCGCGCAGGGCCATCGCCTTGTCCATGTTGATTTCCATGGTCAGGTAGAAATGCGGAGCCGTGTACATGCTTTCGCTCAACCGGCGGGCAATGGTTTTGCGCATCTGGCTGACCGGAATATCCTCGAACTCGCCGACAGCGACGGGAGCAGCCGGGGTTGGCTGGGCAACGGGCGCTGACTGAGGTTGGAGAGCAACCGGTGCAGGCTGGGCAACGGGTGCGGGAGCCGGTTGTGGCGTTGATTTGGCGGGTTGGGCCGAGGGCGTAAACGTCTCGACGTCCTTTTTAATGATTCGTCCTTCGGGGCCGGAGCCGTGTACCTGCGCCAGATTGATGCCTTTCTCCTCGGCAATGGCTTTGGCTAATGGCGACGCTTTTACCCGGCCATTCTCTTCAGCCATTGCGGCTGCGCTTCCGCCCACTCCTCCACCATACGACAAGTCCGTATCGGCATCGGCCGGTACGTCGGTCTGCGGGTTTTGCTCGGCGGTTGGCGACTGGTTACTGCCCTTGCTGTCCGTTTGTCCATTTGATGAAGCGGGAGCGGGTGCTCCCCCTCCCAGCAACACTTTAAAATTGGTGCCTTTTTCGCCAACAACGGCAATAATATCATCTACAGCCACCACCTGACCCTCTTTCACGCCAATGTAGAGCAACGTACCTTCTTCGTAGGCTTCCAGATCCATCGTGGCTTTATCGGTCTCCACTTCGGCTAAGGCATCACCGGCCTTCACCAGATCACCTTCTTTTTTCAGCCATGTCACGAGCGTTCCTTCGGTCATGGTGTCGCTCATCTTGGGCATCCGAATAACCGTTGCATTCACATTGGCTGCCGGTGCTGCGGCAACAGCAGCCGGATCGGGCAATTCAGTGGTGGCGGGTTTTTCGGGGGCGGCTCCTTCGAGCTTGGCAGCGGCTTCGGCGGGTTCGGGCGTTGCCGGTGCGGCCTGTCCGTTTGTCGCAGCACCACCATCGAGCAGGGCTTTAAAATCCTCACCAGCTGCACCCACAACGGCAATTACCGCGTCGATGGGTACGGACTGTCCTTTTTCCACACCAATATAGAGCAGGGTTCCTTCGTCGTAGGCTTCGAGGTCCATCGTGGCTTTATCCGTTTCGACTTCGGCCAGTACATCACCCGATTTGACGGTATCGCCCACTTTTTTATGCCATTCCGCGATGACACCTTCGGTCATGGTGTCGCTCATCTTGGGCATTCTGATTAATTCTGCCATGCCAGTGTGTTAACGTTAGTATCGGTTTCTCAAACGGTCAAAATTAGCGGAAAGCGGGGAAAGTTGAGTAGTACAGACGTAAGTTTCAGTGGAACTCACCGCACCGTCGATCCGGCCACCGCCCGGTCCAGTCCCCGAATCTGCGCCAGGTATTCGGTTGGCAACAGCACCCGCTGTACCAGCGACCGCAGCCGGAGCCGGTTTAGCAAACCGTACAGCCAGATCGTCGAGGCTAACAGCGGTTTTCCGGGCAGGTTCAGCAGCCGATGCGCCTGGTCGGGAACCAGCAGCGCCATTGCCTGCCGGAGCAGATCGTACCGCCAGTCGCCCAGCACGTCCCGGTACCGGTCGAATAATTTCTCCGTGTACTGACTATAAGCTAAGTCCTGGTTCAGATGCCGCTCCCGGTCGGACAACCATTCGCCGTAGGTATCGGGAAGGCTCGGAATGTGCAGCCCCTCTCCCACCCGGCGAAACGTTTGAAACACATCGTCGCACTCCGCGTTGGTCAGGGGCCGGTGCAAGGTTTCAAATGCTTTTATGGAATAGCCGATCAGCATGTACAAGACGTCGCGGTAGGCCCAGTCGGGAATCTGACGCCCCCGCTTCTGCTCGACGCCCCCGTGAATGGTCCCCATCCGGTTAATCGCGTTGATGGCTTTATCTTCCTCCGCAAATACGATTTCCTGCGCGTAGGTAACCGTCGAGAACAGGCGTCCGATGGGGTCGGCGGGTAATTTGCCGGTAAAAAACAGCCAGTCGACCGCCCGATTGAGCGCGAACTCAGCCGCCGAACCGGCAAAAATCAAGAGAATGACATCGGCATCGCCCCAGATCTGACGCGTAATGGAGCCGGGTTTTACGAAGTAGCGCATACCCTCGTATAACGTTCGATGGGGCGGATTGTGTTTCTTTAATTCGCGAAAACGACAAACTCCACCCGGCGGTTTTTACGCTTATTCTCTTCGGAGTCATTGGGGGCAGCCGGTCGGGAGTCACCATACCCGGCGTGGCGCAGGCGGTTTTCGGCGATCTGTTTACTGATCAGGTAATTGGCGATCACCTTCGCCCGGTTCTCGGATAACGCCTGATTCAGCCGCCGGTCACCGACATTATCGGTATGCCCGGCTATTTCAATTTTCAACTTAGGCGACGTAGCCAGTGTCTTTGCCAGTTTATCGAGTTGCGGAAACGATTCGGCACGCAGTACGTAGCTGCTCTGATCGAAATAGACTTTATCCAACTGAATGGCCTGATTCAGTGTCAGGTTTACGAATACGCTGTCTTCTTTGGCAAGCAGGGCAATGTATTCATAGTCGGCGCAGGTGTCGCATTTAATCAGCATCACCTCCTCAATGGTACTGTACCCTTTGGCAGTTGTTTTTACGATGAGCGTATCGGTCCGTTCCAGCGTAATGGTAAATGGTTTCTGAGGAGTACCCGCGCCATTGTATTTCCTTTTGGCCAGAATCGCTTCTACGGCAAACCGGGCCGGTACATCAACCCGTGTTTTTTCGTCCCTGGCCAGCAACGTCATCACCGTTTTTACCTGCGGCTTCGGAGCGATTTGCGCCTGAGCCATAACGACAAAGGCAGGAATAAAACTAATCAGCAGGACTAAATGACGCATGGCAGTGGCGGGTACATTCGATACCGAAAGATACAAAAACAGTGATTCCCGAAGCAAATGACGAAACTGGTGTTCCAGCTAATCAACTGCTTCGGGAATCTGATTTATACAGAACGCTTGCCTTAATTGATCTTCAGCACGGCCATAAACGCTTCCTGCGGGATTTCGACGTTACCGACCTGACGCATCCGTTTCTTACCCTTTTTCTGTTTATCCAGCAGTTTGCGTTTCCGCGAAATATCACCGCCGTAACACTTGGCCAGTACGTCTTTACGCAGGGCCTTTACCGTTTCGCGGGCAATGATTTTCTGACCGATAGCCGCCTGAATCGCAATCTCAAACTGCTGACGGGGCAATAACTCCCGCAGTTTCTCGCAAAGTTTTTTGCCCCAGTCATACGCTTTGTCACGGTGCACAATGGCCGACAAAGCATCGACCCGGTCGCCGTTGAGCATGATGTCTAACTTCACCATTTCCGATTCCACGTTGGCCCGGAATTCGTAGTCCAGCGACGCGTAGCCGCGCGAGATGGTTTTCAGTTTATCGAAAAAATCGAAGACGACTTCGGCCAGCGGCAGGTCAAACGTCATCTCGACGCGCTCCGAGGTCAGGTACACCTGATTCTTGAGCATTCCGCGCTTGTCCATGCACAGGCTCATGATGGCGCCCACGTAGTCCGACTTGGTAATGATCTGTGCTTTGATAAACGGCTCTTCAATCCAGCTAATGCTGCTTGGGTCAGGCATTTCGGCCGGGGCCGATACCTGTATGTGATCGCCGTTGGTCATGTACACCTCGAACCGCACCGACGGCACCGTCGTAATCACGGTCATGTCGAATTCGCGCTCTAAGCGTTCCTGCACAATTTCCATGTGCAGCATACCCAGAAAACCGCAACGGAAGCCAAAGCCCAAAGCCGCCGACGTTTCCGGCTCCCAAACCAAAGCCGCATCGTTGAGCTGCAGTTTTTCCATGGCATCGCGCAGGTCCTCAAACTCGCTGGTTTCGACGGGGTAGATGCCAGCGAAAACCATCGGCTTTACTTCCGAGAAGCCCTGGATAGCTACCGTTGCCGACCGGTCAAGCGTTGTAATGGTATCACCAACTTTGACCTCCTTGGCCACTTTGATACCCGAAATCAGGTAGCCCACGTCACCACATTCGATCACGTCTTTGGGTACCTGCGTGAGACTTAGCGTACCCACTTCGTCGGCATTGTACTCCTTGCCGGTATTCATAAACTTCACGCGGTCACCCTTGCGGATGCGTCCGTTCATAACCCGGAAAATAACTTCGATGCCCCGGTATGAGTTGAAATGAGAGTCAAAAATCAGGGCCTGTAACGCACCGTCGGGGTCACCGACGGGAGCCGGAATCCGATTGACGATGGCATGAAGAATGGCTTCGATGCCGATGCCTTCTTTGCCGCTGGCAGGAAGGATATCGTCGCGGTCGCAGCCGATCAGTTCCTCCATTTCGTCTTTCACCTCTTCG
>JBBQLG010000187.1:0-10496 GCA_038327655.1 Cytophagales bacterium | reverse complement strand
CTTCGATTGCCAGAAGGAGATTTTTTGGG
Organism: Cytophagales bacterium; assembly: GCA_038327655.1. Classification (GTDB taxonomy): domain Bacteria; phylum Bacteroidota; class Bacteroidia; order Cytophagales; family Spirosomataceae; genus JBBQLG01. Next base: position 10,467 of record JBBQLG010000187.1, on the reverse strand, counting down.
GTTCGCAATGACAGTTCATTGATTGATCATGTTTTAGTTGTTGATACCAGGAGAAGCCCAAGGTTAGGACTGTAACAAGAATGAGGTAAGGTCGAAATGAATCCAGCCAGCTAAACTGGGACACTAAACTGGTCGTGCCAGCTAGTATAGCCAGTATAGGGGTAATGCAACAAAGGGAAGCAGCTACCGCTGTAAGTAAGCCGGTGCCTATCCAAGTCAGGTTGGGGGGATTGTTCATACAATTTCAAGTTTAGACGCGCCTATTTGACTAAGAATTGGGTGGAGAATAGGTAAAGCATCTTGTTGGAGGGAATAGAAAACGGTTTGTCCCACTTTCCGCGCTTGAATGAGTTGCGCATCCTTTAACTTTCTCAAATGTTGTGACACTGCTGGAATGGTCATCCGTAGAATATCACTCAAATCGCACACACACAGACCTGATTCCTGTTGTAAGAGATACATAATCTTGAGTCTGGGCTCACTACCGGCCAAACTCATGACTTGCGCTAAGCGAATAAGGGAGGGTTCAGCTCGTTGAATTTTCTCCATGCACTGCTCAATTTGCGTTTTGTCAGGATAAACCCGAATACAAGTTGTATTGTGTTCCATTGTTATCATTCACTATCTGAGTTGCAAAGCTAATTATTATTTAAGCAAATACTTAAATATAGCCCATGAAAAAAGTCGTACCCGAATAGACAGCTACCTGTTCATAAGCAAACGAGCGTTTATAGGTGTATAACAAGGCAGAGAGACACTTGGAATCAGGGTAGGTTACGGCTTAACTTATTTTTTCTGGCCGACGTTACAAACGAAAGACCGCTATGGAAACACGACTGAAACCTGCCGTAGATAACCAGTGGAAAATAGCGAAAGGACTGGCCGTTTTTACGGTGTTCTACAACGTCGTCGAGGGCTTGTTTCGCTCTATTACGGGGCAACCGATGACGCCCTAACGCTAGCTGGGTTTGGCGTGGATAGTTTTATCGAAGTGATTTCCGGCGTCGGTATCCTGGCCATGATCGCCCGGTTGAGCCGGTACGGAGACCGGGATCGGGGCCGTTTTGAAAAACTGGCCCTGCAAATCACGGGGGCGTGTTTCTATGCCCTGGTCGTGGGGCTGATTGTCGGCGCTGGCTTTCGTGTTTGGAAGGGGCAACAGCCAACCAACACCGTCGCGGGCATCGTGATTTCCCTACTCTCGATTGTCCTTATGCGGGGCTGGCCCTATGGAAAATCCGTGTCGGCAAGCAGCTCAATTCGGCACCCATCATTGCCGATGCGAATTGTACAATGGTGTGCGTCTATATGTCGGTCGTGCTACTGGCCACAAGCCTTCTGTAGGAGGCCTTGCATATCCCCTACATTGATGCAGCCGGAATGTTATGGCTGGCCTGGTTCTCGGTCAAAGAGGGTAAAGAGAGCTTCGAGAAGGCCGAAAGCACCGATACCACTTGTTGCGGTCATTGTTAAACGGTCGTTTGTTTGTGGACAAAACTCACGTAAAGATCCCTGAATAATCTTTTTGCCAAAATGAGAAAGGCCGCACGTCGAAATGCGGCTTTTCCCTAATCCAATTACCCCGCTTTCTTCGCACAACAGGCTGGAATCTGCGCCTGTTGCGGGCACTCCGTGGTGCCTGCTTTCGGGCAGGATACTTTCGGGCAAGCTGGGGTGCCTTCTAAAGGGCACGTTTCCGCCCGACCGGTGAAACTACTCAAGCCATACACTAGGCTTCCCATCGTGAGCATTGTCGCGATGGACCCCAACACAATTTTCTTGGACATGGTTATTTAGTTTAAAATGAACACTCCGACAAAGTTCATACAACGGAGAGGGGGGTATCCTAACTTTTGGCCGATAATATTTTTCGTAGATGGTCTTCTACATAAACGGCTTCTTGCAATCGCTGCGGTACTTCCTCCAAAGGAATATGAGGGAACATGGTTCGTAATCGACCGATCAATTCTTCCTGGCCACAATCACCCGTACAATGCTGGTAAGCATAGGAAATCTTCTCGGCCATTGCTTTTCGGTAGACATCATCCAGCAGCAACAAAACGCTTTTTGATAAAAGTGCTTGAGCGACTTTGAGTTGGATCAATTCTCGTTCGGGGTCGCTGCTTTCTTTGACCGAATGCAATACAGCTTGAAGCTGACCAATGGCCGTTGCCAAAGTGGGCTTAAATTCTTCGAGAAGGTCGGTTGAAATCATAACCTGTTAACGGATTGGGCCTCAGTTAGTTTCGGCACGGCAATTCCTTGAAAAGTAATCCGCAACTATGTAGAAACGGACACGCTAATTATGGAAAGGCAAAGATCATTCCATTGTGCATATAGCCCTGGTGAGAGCCCCACCGCACTAAGGAGTAAGTCAGGCCGTGTTTCAGGATCGTGACTTTCTTATTCATGACAATATTAACCAGTTTCGAGTGTACTCTGCTCGTCGGAAAAGCAACGTATAGGGCAGTGCGGCGGCTTGCTGTCCTGCGTCCGGGTTTAATGCGTCGGCTGTGGGCATAATCAGGCCGCGTTGTCGGCTCTCAACCAAACCTTCTTTGATCGATTCCTCGAACTGCATCAGGCGCAACAGGACAAAATTATATACCTCCGTCCGGCCATAATCGGGAGAATCATTTTCGAGCCGCTGTAAGTAACCTTGCAAGTCACCCTGAAGCCAGCAACTTCGTTCCTCACATGTTCATGCCAGCCATAGGCGCCGGGTTCGATTCGAGGGTGGGCGTAGTCTTTACGCCTTCCGTATCCGCCTTCTTCGTGAACGGATTAATGCCTTTTTTTAGGACCATTTCGCTGTACAACAGATACGCTCCCGACATGGCCACTCGTTCCTCGCCGGTCAGTCCACCTGTGATGGCCACCCGCTCATCGGTTTCAGTACCCGTCTGCACCCGGCGCGGCTGAAAGGTATTGGCGGCGGTCAGCACAAACACCACCGCTCCCTCGCCCGCGCGGACAACCGCCTCAATAGGCAGCGTCAGTGAAAGCCCGTTCTGGCCGGGCCGCACCACAGGGCCGCCCCCGTGCCGGATGGTTACCCGTGCCTGCTGCCCCGGCTGAAACAGCCCGCCCGGATTGGGCAGTACCGCCCGCATCGTCAGTACCTGACTACCAGCCTGGTACTCAGGGTTGATGAAGGCTACCCGCGCGATCAGGTTTTGCCCGTTTTCGTTGCCAATGACGGCTACCGGCACCTGGTCGCCTACCTTCACGTAGCCCGCCTCACCGGCATACAACTCGGCTTCGACCCAAAGCTGACCCAGATTCACCAGCCGGTACAGCAACGTGCCCTCGCCCACGTACTGTCCTTCGCTGGCGGCAATTTCGGTCACGGTGCCACCCGATGGAGCCACAAACGGGATGCGTGGCTGCACGGTTTTGGTGCGGGCTAAGGCCGTAATCTGTGCCGGGGTCATGCCGTAGAGCCGGAGTTTTTGCTCAGCAGCCTGCCGGAACTGGGTGAATTTTTTCTCTGCCGGAAACGCCTCTTCCTGCTGTAGGGCAATTAGGTATTCCTGCTGATCGGTGAGTAGCGGTTCGCTGTAGATTTCGTACAGTACCTGCCCTTTGCGGACGACCTGCCCCGTTACTTTGACATACAGCCGTTCGATGCGCCCCGCCACGCGACTGCTGATGACCTCGGTCTTCTCCTGGTCGGCAGCTAAGCGGGCGTTGAGCACGGTGGTGTTGCTGATGCGGCCCCGCGATACCGGCTGTACGCTGATGTTGGCTAACTGCATCTGACGCTCGCTCAGCACGAGCGAGGTGTTCGCTGCGCCCGTTTTAGTTATCGGCACTAAATCCATGCCGCAAATCGGACACGCCCCTGGTGCGTCCCGCACAATCTGGGGGTGCATCGGACAGGTATACTGCGTCCCGGCGGGATGCTGGTGGCCTTCGGCGTGCTGACTCACTACGGCAGTCGAGTCGGCAGTTTGCCCACTGTCGCTCCCCCCGGTACAGGCGGCAAGCATCAGCAGCAATAAGCCAATTGGACCATTGATGAAACGACTCATTGTTTAGTGGTTATGTTGACAAAACTCTCACTGTCGATTAAGAACTGAGCGTTCCGGGCGACGACTTGATCTGTGGTCAATCCACCCGTGATGGCAATCTGACTGCCCACCTGCGGGCCGGTCTGCACCCGAACGGGTCGAAAAACGCCCTGGTCCGTCTGCAAAAAAGCGACCTGCTCATTGCCCAAATCCAGCACGGCTGCCGTCGGTAACCAGAGCGCGTCGGTAGCGGATTTTTGAATTTCGGCACGGGCCAGTTGCCCCACCCGCACGTTGCCCCCTCCCGACAGATTGGCCCGGATGGTGGTGAATCGGGTGCCGTTTTCGAAGTAGGGCACTACCAGACTTACCCGCGCCGGTTGTGATGGCTGGCCAGTCCGGTCGAATTGGATGGTCAGCGGGTCACCCGCTTTTATGCTGATGGCATCGCGGGCGTAGAGCCGAAACTCGGCCCACAACCGGCTGGCGTCGACCACCCGAAACAGCGTCTGTCCTGTCTGCACGTACTGCCCTTCGCGCAGCAGCAGGGGCGATGTGCCCGCCATACCGCCCGGCGCGGACGTGGGTTGCCCAAAGGTGATTTCGTCGGTGCCGGGGGTGGTTTGTCCGCTACCCATACCGCCCCCGCTCATGCCACCACCTGCCGGTGTCCCCATACCGGGCCGGGCCGATGCGGCCGGGACCGGGGTTGTTGCCTCCATGACGTACCCATCGTAGGGACTAAATATAGCCAGCGAATAACTCGGTTGGTGGGTCTTCACGAGCGTAGAAATTTGCCCGTCCTTGAGACCGAGTAGCCGGAGTTTTTGTTTTGCCAAACCAATCAGGTGGGCGTTGGTCGCATCGGATTCGAGCAGGTAAATCAATTCGCGCTGGGCCGTGACGATATCGAGGCTGTAGAGTTCGAGCAGCTTTTGCCCCTTGCGAATCGGCTGGAAATTATAACGTACGTACAGCTTTTCGATGCGTCCGCCAAAGCGGGCCGGAATCGTGTACAGTCGGCGGGTGTCGTAGGTAATGAGGCCATCGGCGGTTATGGAATCCGGTTCGCTACGCGGTTCGGGTTTGACGGTCGCGATGTTGGCCACGACCACCTGGTTGGTGGGCTTCAGTAACGCCTTCAGGCCGACATCGACAGTCAGGGTATCGCTGCTGCCCGTTGGGTTCTTCTTCACCAAATCCATGTTGCATATCGGACACGATCCCGGTTTGTCCTGGACAATCTGGGGGTGCATCGGGCAGGTATATTCGGCGGCTTCAGCGGTGTGGTTGTGCGCGGGCCGGTCGCAGGTGATCGGGTTGGCCGGGGCTAGTCCGCCGTTGCGGTGGCTTTCTTTGTTTTCGGTACCCGACTGGCAACTCATGAATAGGAACCACCCCGCCCCCAACCAGCCATACGGCCCGATAACAACGCTATTTTTCCAATTCTTTTTCATAGCTCACTATCATTCGGTAGTAATCCTGTAACCGTGTGAGGTAATCCATCTGGGTCATGTTCAGGGTTTCCCAGGCATCGATCACAAGGGGTAACTCGCCCTTGTTCTGTTCGTAGGCAATGAGCTGCGTGTCATAATTTCGGCGTAGGGCGGGGATAATCCGGGTTTCGTAGTTGCTCAGTTGGGTTTTCAGACTCCGAATGTCAGTCAGCGTCCGGGCCACCATACCCTGCGCGTCGTTGAGCACCCCGGCGCGTTCGGCCCGCATGGCCTCAATGTCGTATTGCATCCCCTTGATTTCGGCTTTGTAGCCCCGCGCAGCCCAGGGGACAATCGGAATCGAGACCATACCCATCAGCGTAAACTGTTGAGGCATCATGCTGATGGGTCCCACAAACGGCAGAAAGTGGGTAAAATTCAGCCGGAAATCAGGTTTGGTCCGGGCACGCTGCGCGTCGATGCCCGCCTGCATACTCCCGATCTGCCGGTCGATGCGCCGGGTGTCGGAGCGAACTTCGCCCAGCTCGTCGGTGGTGGGCAGCGTCAGTCCAGGTTCCGTTGGGCGGGTGGTCGTGTCAATGCGAAACGGTTTCATTTTGGGCCGGTTCATCAGCGTGTTCAGGCCAATCTGCTTGAGGGTCGTCGTGGTCGTATTCATTGTCAGCGTATTGGCCAGTTCCTGCAATCGCCCTTCGGCCTTGTAGATGCTGCCCAGACTGCCTTGCTGATACGGGTAGCGAATGTCGGCCAGTTTTTTAGCAAGGGTCAGAATATGCTGGTTTTCAAGCAGGATGGCCCGTTGTTTTTCCAGCACGAGCCAGTCGTAATAAAGCTGCCGGGCATCGCTGCGAAGCTGATTGAGGGTAACGCCCCGCGCGGCTTCGTCAACGGCGGCTTTGGACTGCTGGTAACGCTGCTCGGCGCGTTGCCGGGCCGCATTGGGAATGCTTTGCTCGGCCACGATGATCAAGCTGCCCCGGTTGCTGCCTTCGGCCAGCGACTGCGCCGGATACGGCACCCGGAACGCACCCAGCCCTACCATCGGGGCCATCCAGCCACGCGCACCCTCGGCGTAGGCACGGGCCGCAGCCGCCCGGCTACCATACGGTTTGAGCAGCGGGTTATCCTGGTCGATGCGAACCAGAATACTGTCCAACGGTAGCACGGGCGTCGCGTCGGGTTGGGCCGCCAACCGGCCCGTAAATAGCAGCAACACCAGAACAATCAGCCGGTTAGTGCGAAGCTGCCAGCACATCGAGTTTGCCAAATTTCTTGAGTTCATATTCTTTCGTCAGTAAGAAAATCAGGGGCGTGACCAGCAAAATGTGCGTGGATGAGGTCAATACCCCCCCGATCATGGGTAACACAATTGGCAGCATCACGTCACTGCCCACGCCCGACGACCACAGCACCGGCACTAAGCCAAACAGGGCCACCGAGACGGTCATGATTTTGGGACGGAGCCGTTTGGCCGCTCCGTTTATTACCGCTTCGCGGAGGTCGTCGCGGCTGATGGTTTCGCGCGAGTTTCCCTGCCGGGCCACGAGTTGCTTCATGGCGTCGTTGAGGTAAATGACCATGACCACACCCGTTTCTACGGCTATACCAAACAGGGCGATAAAGCCCACCGCTACCGCCACCGACAGGTTTACGCCGTAGAAATACACCATGTAGGCCCCGCCAATGAGGGCGAACGGAATGGTTATCAGGCTTAGAAATGCTTCCCGAGCCGAGCCGAAGGCCAGGTACAGCGACAAAAAAATGATCACCAGCACCACCGGGGCAATGATAAGCAGCGTCCGCTGCCCCCGAATCAAATTCTCGTACTGCCCGCTCCATTCCAGATAGTAGCCGTTGGGCAGTTTCAGCTTCTGGTTAACTTTGGCGATGGCTTCCTGCACGGTACGGCCCAGGTCGCGGTCGCGGACGTTGAACATGACCGCCCCCCGAAGCAGGGCATTGTCGGAGCTTATCATGGGCGGTCCGTTCTCGAACTTGATCGTGGCTACCGCCGACAGCGGGATGGTCCCCAAAGCGGCGGTGGCAATGGGAATCCGGCGGATGCGCTCCACGCTATTGCGGTAATCCTGCGCCAGCCGCACGTTGATGGCGAACCGCCGACGGCCTTCGATGGTCTGCCCGATGGCGGCCCCGCCAATGGCCGATTCGACCACCCCGTTTACGTCGTCCACGCTCAACCCGTAGCGACCCAGGGCTTCGCGGTTCACCTCGACGGTCAGGTATTTGCCGCCCGTAACGGGTTCGACGTACAGGTCGTTTACGCCCGGCGTGCCCTGCAACGCGGCTTTCACCTGCTCCGAAACGGCATAAATACTATCTAAGGATTGCCCGTGAACCTTGATGCCCACGTCGGTACGGATGCCGGTAGAGAGCATATTGATGCGGTTGATAATGGGCTGCGTCCAGCCGTTGACCACGCCGGGAATCTGGAGTTTGGCATCGAGTTCGTTGATAAGGTCGCGCTTGGTCAGGCCCGCGCGCCATTCGGATTTTGGTTTAAGCTGAATAATCGTTTCAATCATGCTGATGGGCGAATTATCAGTTGCGGTGGAGGCGCGGCCCGCTTTGCCCAGCACCTGCCGTACTTCCGGCACCGACTTAATTATTTTGTCCTGCACCTGTAGAATGCGCTTTGCTTCTGCATTGGAAATGTCAGGCAGCGTGACGGGCATGAACAGAATGCTCTGCTCATCTAAGGGCGGCATAAATTCCGACCCCAGGCTCAGCAGCATCGGCACGCTGATGGCTAAGGCCAGCAGGTTGATGGCAATGGTCGTTTTGCGCCAGCGCATCACCCAGCGAATCACCGGCTCATAGACCCGTTCGAGAAAGCGGTTGATGGGGTTGGCGTGATCATCCTTGAAACGGCCTTTCATAAAGATGGACAGCATGACAGGGGCCAGCGTAATGACCAGAAACGCATCGACCAGCAGAATAAACGTCTTGGTCCAGGCCAGCGGATGAAACAGTTTGCCTTCCTGTCCGCTGAGCAGAAACACCGGCAGAAACGAGGTAATGATAATAATGGTGGAGTAGAATACGCCCCGCGAGACCTGAATGCTCGACCGCTCGATAATGTCGATGCGCTCGGCGTCAGGCACCTCGACGTAGTTTTTCGGGCGGGACGTAAACCAGTTTCGTTTGGTTTTCATGTTTAGTCGTGCGGTTGCGGAGTGGATTTTGGCTGCTGTAACCCAATTGTTTTTTCGGCTTTTCCGTTTTCATTACCGGAGGTATCCGCGCCATTCTCCGGCTTTATTACCGATGCGTTTTTGTCCCGTTCCGCCGTTAGTTCGGCTTGTCGGATAGACAGGTTTCGGTAGGCATTTTCGGCCATGATGATGCCGTTATCGACAATCACCCCAATGGCTAAGGCAATGCCCGTCAGCGACATAATGTTGGACGAAATGTCGAACGCATTAAGCAGGATAAAACTCGTGGCGATGGTAATTGGAATCTGAATGATGATGCTGATGGCCGAGCGCCAGTGCAGCAAAAACAGAAATACCACCAGCGAGACGACAATCATTTCCTCAATGAGCGTGTGTTGGATGGATGCCACCGATTCCTGAATCAGTCCGCTACGGTCGTAGACGATGTTGAAGCTGATGCCTTCGGGTAAGCCCTTGGCTACTTCCGTCATTTTCTTTTTGACGTTCCCAATAACTTCATCGGCGTTCTCGCCGTAGCGCATCACCACGATGCCGCCCACCGCTTCGCCCTGCCCGTTGAGATCGAAGATGCCCAGCCGGGTTTCGCCCGTCATCTGCACAGTCGCGACATCGGCCACCCGTACCGGTACGGCGTTGAGTGTCTTTAGAGGAATGTTCTGAATCTGTGCGACGGATTGCAGATAACCTGTTGTTTTTATGATGTAGCCAATCCCGCTCATCTCAAACTTGCGCCCGCCAGATTCGTTGTTATTGGACCGGATAGCCCCGATTACCTGTGGTACCGACAACCCATAATACGTCAGCTTGTTGGGGTCGAGCGTCACCTGATATTGCTTCTGAAAGCCACCGAATGAAGCGATTTCGGCCACGCCCGGTACGTTCTGCAAGCCAAACTTGAGGTACCAGTCCTGCACGGCCCGCTGCTCACCGAGGTCTACACCGGGCGCGTTGAGCGTATACCAGAGAATGTGGCCAACGCCCGTTCCGTCGGGGCCGAGCGTTGGGGTGACCCCACCCGGTAGCAGGCGGGCCGCATAATTGAGCCGCTCCAGTACCCGTTCTCTGGCCCAGTAGACCTCCGTGTCGTCGTTAAAGATGACATAGACGAAGCTCATGCCGAACATGGAAGTGCCCCGCACGTACTTCACCTGCGGGAGTCCCTGTAGATTGGTGACGAGCGGGTAGGTAATCTGGTCTTCGATGAGCTGGGGGGCGCGGCCCATCCACTCGGTAAAGACGATGACCTGATTCTCCGACAGGTCGGGAATAGCGTCGATCTTGCCGGTTCTTACCGAATACATCCCCCACCCAAACAGCCCAGCTGCCACCAGCAGGACGACAAAGCGGTTGCGCAGCGAGAATTTTATCAGGCCTTCAATCATACCTCATTGGCCGATACGTCGGCCCGACTTTTTCGCCCATTTGGGAAATGGCTCATTAGAAATGGGGTCAGATTGCTTACGGTTTCTATCGACACTTGGTGACTTAAATCCAGTCCAACGGGTTGCGGTTCGCCGGGTGTTGGCTACGAAAGAGAGCCGGCGTCAGGCCCGTCACCCGCTTAAATTGATTGGTCAGGTAGGCTACGCTGCTATATCCCAAGGTTTGGGCAATCTCGTTAATGGATAACCCATTGTAGCTCAATAGTTCTTTGGCCCGTTCCTGGACTTGCAACAGTACACTGGAGATTTTTCTCAGGCAGCCATCGGAGTGGTGTAAAAATAGGACTCTTGTTGTGCCGGGGTCTGATAATGCAAGCTTGAATGCCGCCGACGGCGATTATACCAGACCTCGATGTATTCA
>JBBQLG010000186.1:0-10609 GCA_038327655.1 Cytophagales bacterium | reverse complement strand
CAACACCACAGGTCTCTTACCGGTCGCACCGACCACCAACGGTTCCAACACCTACTCGGTGACGGTCACTTCGGGCTTTGGTTGCGTAGGCACCGCCACGGGCAGTGTGTTTGTCAATCCAGCCGTGGTCGCCACCCTGAGCAGTGCCACGATTTGTAACGGCACTTCCACGACCCTCACCGCCACGGGGGGCAGCAGCTACCGATTCAGTGATGGCACGACGGTAACGACCAATACCACAGGCTTACTGCCGGTCGCGCCAACCACCAACGGCTCCAACACCTACTCGGTGACGGTGACCTCGGGCTTTGGTTGCGTGGGCACCGCTACGGGCAGTGTGTTTGTCAATCCAGCCGTGGTCGCCACCCTGAGCAGTGCCACCATCTGTAACGGCACTTCCACCACCCTCACCGCTACGGGGGGCAGCAGCTACCAATTCTCGGATGGTACCACGGTGACTACCAACACCACGGGTCTCTTACCGGTCGCACCGACCACCAACGGTTCCAACACCTACTCGGTGACGGTGACCTCGGGCTTTGGTTGCGTGGGCACCGCCACGGGTAGTGTGTTTGTCAATCCAGCCGTAGTCGCCACCCTGAGCAGTGCTACGATTTGTAACGGCACCTCCACCACCCTCACCGCCACCGGGGGCAGCAGCTACCGATTCAGTGACGGTACCACGGTAACGACCAATACCACGGGTCTCTTGCCAGTCGCGCCAACCACCAACGGTTCCAACACCTACTCGGTGACGGTGACTTCAGGCTTCGGTTGCGTGGGCACCGCCACGGGCAGTGTGTTTGTCAATCCAACGCCAATCCTGACGGTTGAATCGCCTACGGTCTACCAGGGTCAGTCGACAACGCTCACCATGACGGGCTGCGCCGGTACATTAGCCTGGTCAACGGGTGACAACACGACTACCTTAGTGGTGGTACCGCTGCAAACGACGATCTACTCCGCTACCTGTACACTCGGTACCTGCTCCGCTTCGATCTCCTCTACGGTAACGGTCAAGCCAAGTCCGAGTTACAAAGCAGTGGCTGTAGTAGCGACCTGTTCGGGTGCTGAGCCAAACAACGATGCCAAAATCGACCTGACGCAGTTAGTCAACGTCGACAAGGTGGGTTATGCACTCGGCAGCACCTATGGCAGTGGCCCGGCCTACTCGGCAGCAACGGCAGTAACCGGCTCTACGCTCACAATCAGCGGCCTGGCAAACCCAGCCAGTGCTGCGGTGTATACCCTGCGTCTGTTCACCGACGGTGGCGCGTACTACATCGACGTGAACGTGACGATGATGCCTGCCACCTGCGAATGCCCGGCACCAAAATGTATACCGGTCATTATCCAACGCGTGAACTAATTCACGAACCGTTGTATCCAAAAAAACCTGACTACCGTGTGTAGTCAGGTTTTTTTATGGACTTTTGACACTGGCAAAAAGTTAACTACGCGTTATCAATGGTCATTCGTTGACCATAAATGACCGTTCAATGACAACAAATAACCACTCAATAACCCCACTCCTATGCCCCTTCGACTCGCTACGCCAACCGACCTTCCGGCATTGACTGACCTTCTGGCGCGGGTGGTACCGCTGATGCAGGCTACCGGCAATTACCAATGGGACGATGCCTACCCCAATTCGGTTGTTTTTCAGCAGGATATCGACGCGGGTGATTTGTGGGTAGCCGAAATCGACGGGCAGGTGGCAGGGGTGGCGGCTCTGACCACGAAGCAGGAACCGGAATACGCGCAGGTAGGCTGGGATCTGAACGAACTGGCCATCGTTACGCACCGGCTCGCGGTCGATCCTCGGTTTCAGGGGCAGGGCGTCGCCATTGCGCTGCTCAACCAGGCGGAGATCGTAGCTAAAGCGCGGGGCAGCAACATTTTACGAATCGACACCAACACGCAAAATCAGGCCACGCAGCGGCTGTTCCCCAAATTAGGCTATCAGTTTGCGGGTGAAATTGGCCTGGGCTTCCGCGAGGGACTACGCTTTTATTGCTACGAAAAACGGCTCGATCAGTCACTATGAACGTGTTTGGGGCTGTTCGCCTTCCGATGTTCCCCAACGACCGGGTGAGACAGCTATTTAACCAATGAGATAGATACAATTTTCTCAGGAAATTATGCTTTACTCTGCTGAGTTTGTATATTTGATAACTGAATCGAAAAACTGATTCCTGTCCATCTGTGAAACGGATCATCTCTACCGGCCTTTTTCTGCTGCTGCTGTACCACACGCTGACCTATGCGCTGGTCTTGTTCGGTACGTGGTATCAGGAGCAGCATGACCTCTCGGCCCGGCTGACGATGTACCGCTCGGTGGATAGCTTAGTCGAATTTTTTGTGCCGTTGCAGGATCAGCCAAACGGCACGTCGCTCAAGGCCGACCACCCCGAAGGATTCGCTTACAAAGGCACGTTTTATCAGATTATCCGGCTCGACGTGTCGGGCGATACACTCCACATCTTAGGCTACGAAGACACCAAACACAGCTTCTGGCAGCAGGACCTGCTCACGCTGATCAAAGAACAGGTGATTGGCGACAATGCCAGTCCGGTGCAGAAAAAAGCCAATAGTCTGCTCAAGAATTTCCAGAAAGAATACTCCCAGTTCCGCCGGTCCGTGCTGTGGCTGTTTGTCTATGAATGGCGCAATGCGATTCGGATTCCATCCGTTTCGGCCCTCCTTCTCAGCCGGACCTCTCCGGTAAATGCACCCCCTCCCGAAGTTTAGTTTCGATGCTATTCCCCACTCGGCACAGATTCCATTTGTGGCTGTAGTCTCCCGTCAGGCCAACCGGCTTAACAACAATCACCCCATTTACCAAACCAATCCGACGCGCCCCTACGCGGCCGATTTACTGCAGCCCGTGCCGAACAACTGATTCGGTGATGCTTTCAGTACGGCTGTCGCGTAATTCGGGTCGGTGCGGTCTATTATCCATCGAAACGACCAATGAAACATATACTTCTTTTCGGACTGCTCCTGCTGTTGAGCGCGGGAGCCGTACGGGCGCAAATGCCAAATGATGCCCTCTACATGGGACGGAACCAGATTTGCGTGGCTACCATCTACGGCCGCAGCACCTGGAATCAGTACTGGGAAGGCTCGCTGAAACGGCCCAACTACAACATCGGTACGCACACCACGCAAAGCCTGACGGTTATGCCCGCCATCGGGATTACCAACCGGCTGAACGTAATTCTGAGTTTGCCCTACGTTACCACGCAGGCCAGTGCGGGCAACCTCCGGGGCCAAAGTGGCGTGCAGGATTTGTCGGCCTGGGTAAAGTACAAAGTGCTGAACAAAGGCGGCTTCTCGTTGAATGCCATCGTGGGTGCGTCGCTGCCCATCGGCAATTACGTGCCGGATTTTCTGCCGATGTCGATTGGTCTGCAATGCCGCATCGCTACAGGCCGACTGCTGGCCAGTTACAAGCATACCCCCACGGGGCTGTACGTAACCGGTTATGGCAGCTACGGCTGGCGGAGCACGATTCGCCTGGACCGCGATGCCTATCTGGCCGATGGCCGCGTGTACAACACCAACGTAGTGAATATGCCTAATGTCGCCGATGCAGGACTGCGGCTGGGTGTGCTGCGCAAAACGTGGCAAACCGAAGTCTGGGCCGAACGCACGACCTGTCTCCACGGCGACGCTATCCGCCGGAACGATATGCCGTTTCCGACCAACAACATGCAGGCCACCACCGTCGGCTTTTACGGCCGCATCCAACCCCGTCAACTGGGCCTGAACGCCCGCTTTGGCTACGTTGTCGACGGTCGGAACGTGGGGCAAAGCACGAACTACTCGGTTGGGGTGATCTACCAGTTTGCGTACCGTAAATAAGCATTTCCGCACGTCGCATCTATTTTCCGGAGGCCCTCAACGGGTTCTCCCTCACTCCGTACATTTCCATGAAAATCACATACGTTGCCAAATTATTCGTCGGCGGGCTGCTATTCAGCCTGTCGGTCCTGCTGGGTTCATGCAGCAAATCCATCGATGAACCATCCGTTTCGGCTTACGCGCCAGCCAGCAGCGACGACAAGGCCGGTGCCTGGAAAACCTACGTATTAACGGCTCCCACCGAGGTAACGCTGGCTACGCCCACCGCCGTCACGTCTGCCGATTACCAGGCCGAACTGGCGTCGCTGAAGCAGAAGTCGACCGGCCTGAGTGGGGAACAACAGGATGCGGTGGCCTACTGGGGTGCCGGTGCCGTGTACCGCTGGAACGAGATTGCCCGCGAACTGGCCGCCCAATACAACATTCCCCCGGCCTCGAACACCGACGGTAAATACCCGGTGCCGGATGCCGCCAACCCGCTGGCCGATCCGAAGTTTCCGTTCGCGAATCCGCCTTACACGGCCCGCGCCCTGGCGTACCTGAGTGTGGCCCAGTACGATGCACTGATAGCCGCCTGGAACTACAAATTTCAGTTTAACCGCGTCGCTCCCTACAAAGCCGATGCTACGATCAAAGCATTATTACCGGTATCGGGATTACCCTCCTACCCGTCGGAAGATGCCGTGGTGGCGGCTGCTTCGTTTACGGTGTTGAAGGCCATGTTCCCCGGCGAGGTGCCCTATTTACAGGCCAAATTCGATGAGCACAAAAACAGTCGGTTGTGGGCGGGCATGAACGTCGACAGCGATCTTTCGGCGGGTAGCGACCTCGGTACAGCAGTGGCTGCAAAAGTGATGGCCCGCTCCAAAACCGATGGCATGAGTGGTGCCAACAACCAAACCCTCAACGCCGGATACGTCGAAGCAGCTAAAGGACTGGGCCTGACCCAGCCCTGGGTCAGTCAGGAAACGCCCGCCCGCCCGCCGATGCTGCCCGCTTACGGATTCGTAACGCCCTGGAACTTCACGAAAGCAACCGTACCCACCCTGCGACCGGTTGCTCCACCGGCTATTGGCAGCGATGGGTATAAAAAAGCCGTGGACGAACTGCTGGACATCAACAAAAATCAGACGCGCGATCAGGCGCGGATTGCCAACTACTGGGCCGATGGTGCGGGCAGTTACACCCCTCCCGGCCACTGGAGCCGGACAGCCGCCAACACCGCCCACGACGCCAAGTACAGCGAAGTGCGGATGGCCCGGACGCTGGCCTTAGTGAACACGACCATGATGGATGCCGGGATCTGCTGCTGGGATGCGAAGTATTTTTACTACTACCCGCGTCCACAGCAGGTCGACAGCCGCATCAAAACAACGGTCGGTGTGCCCAACTTCCCCTCCTACACTTCCGGCCATTCGACGTTTTCGGCGGCAGCGGCTACCGTGTTAGGAGCTATCTTCCCCGACAAAGCGGACGTTTTCAACGCGCAGGCGGCTGAAGCCTCAAATTCCCGCGTGTACGGCATGATTCACTACCGTTTCGACTGCGACGCGGGCCTTGGGGTTGGCAAAAACATCGGTGCGTATGCCATAAACCGGGGTAAGGCCGACGGTTCGGGGTTGTAACATCCGATCAGCCACTCGTCGGGCCGGTTAACGCTATCGGTTATCGGCTCGGCAAACCGGGCAAATGCTCCACTTCCATCTGTACACGTTCCGGCAACCAGCAGGTTGCCGGGGCTGGGATTCCTTCACTATTCTCCTCATTTTTCTAATCGGCTTTTTCCAATGAAAACTATATACGCTTTCTTCATTACCCTGTCACTACTTATGTCCGCACAAATCGGCGGTTTTGCCCAGGGGTGCATCGCCGTACGGCCCATGGCGTCGGCCTCTTCGTTTGCTCAGTTTCGGCAGAATCAGCACAGCAAGGTGTTGATGACGCTGAACTACCGCAACCTGCACTCGTACAAGCACTTTGTGGGCACGGAAGAACAGAAGCAGCGCGTGATTGACGGTACGAACGTTATCAACGACCAGAATTCCGTTGACCTGGGCCTGACCTATCAGTTTACGAACCGGTTCAGCGTATCCGTCAACCTGCCGTTCTCGATGAATGACCGGTCGTCGCTGTACGAACACTACGGCAACGACGTCAAAAGCAACCCGCAGCAACTCCGTTTCCACACGGGATCAAAAGGCATCGGCGACGCCCGCATTACGGCCAACTACTGGCTGTTCAACCCCGCCAAACACTTGAAACAGAACCTGATGGTGGGCTTAGGGGTGAAACTGCCGACCGGGAATTATAACGTACAGGATCAGTTTCACCGACGGGCGGCCGATGGGTCAGATTACACCGTGACCAAGGCCGTTGACCAGTCGATACAGTTGGGCGATGGCGGGTTGGGCGTGAACGTTGAATTACAGGGCTACGTACAATTACGCGCATCGACCACGCTGTTCTACAACGGGTTTTACCTGTTCAGTCCCAAAGAAATCAACGCGGCTCCCCTGTCCGTACCCGATCAGTTTGCGGCTCGTGTGGGGCTGAACCAAAGCCTGCCCTTCGTACCGGGTCTGTCGGTATTGCTGGGTGGTCGCATCGAAGGCATTCCGGCGTATGACGCCATTGGCGGCAGTCAGGGATCGCGCCGACCAGGCTACATCGTGTCCATTGAGCCGGGTCTGTCGTACGTCCGGCACCAATACGCGTTTTCGGCCACGGTACCGGTAGCCCTGATTCGAAACCGGATTCGGAGTTACGTCGACATTCAGGACCCAGCTGGCCTGAAGCATGGCGATGCTGCTTTCTCGGATTATTTTGTATCGCTGACGCTCGCGCGCTGGTTCTGACCGATGCCGACAAGCGAGCCACCGGCGAGTTTCGGCGGCCCGCTTGTTCGTTAAACCCGCTCCTGTGATGAACCAAAAATCACTGCGCCAGGCCATTGCCGGGCTATTAGCATTGATCCTGTTTGAAGTGGCACGGGTCTATTTTATCATGCCCTTCCCCGGCAGTCAGCAGGACGGCACCACAAACAGCAATCAGGTATCAGTGGCGTACTGGCTGCATCAGAACGGCGGCTGGCTCCGCACGGCAGGGGTGCTGCTGGTGGCCTATCCGATAGTTCGCCTGCTGATACAACCGGTTCAACGCTGGCACCGGCTGCTGGTGGGTGTGCTGGTGCTGATGTACTGCGGAGTGCTCTACGGAGTCAATCACGAGATGATGGCCGACCAGATGTTCCGGCAACCGACCACCAAACGGATGGTACGTATGGCACAGAACAAAATACCGGCGAATAAACTCGTACTGGGCGTGGTTGAAAACGGCGAAGCCCGCGCCTACCCCATCCAACTCATCGGCTACCACCATCAGGTGCGCGACACCGTGGGCGGCAAACCGGTGATGATTACCTACTGCACCGTTTGCCGGACCGGCCGCGTGTTCGATCCGGTGGTAAACGGCAAACCCGAAACGTTCCGGCTCGTGGGCATGGACCATTTCAACGCCATGTTTGAGGACGAACGGGCCGGGTCGTGGTGGCGGCAGGCCACGGGCGAGGCCATTCTCGGCCCGCGCACAGGCGAAACGCTCACCGAACTGTCGGGGTCGCAGATGACCCTCGCCGAGTGGGCCGCCGAACACCCCAACACCCTTGTGATGCAGCCCGACCCGGCCTTCAAAACCGAAACCGACAGCTTAGCCACCTATGACCTGGGCACGAAACGCAGCCAACTCACCGGGCGCGATTCGGCGTCGTGGCAGCGTAAATCGTGGGTTATCGGCGTGGTGGCGGGTAAGTCGGCCAAAGCCTTCGACTGGATGGCACTCACCCGGAAACGGGTCATCAACAACGCCGTTGGCCCGCAGCCGGTAGTTGTGTACTTGCTGCCCGACCAACTGAGTTTCCACGTCTGGAGCCGACGGGTAGCCGACAAAACCCTCACATTCATGGCTGCCCCTGACGGCACGCTGAGCGACCGCGAAACCGGTACGGTCTGGAGCGGACAGGGCTTGGCGGTCAGCGGGCCGCTCACGGGGCAGCGGTTAACGCCGGTGCGGGCGTATCAGGAATTCTGGCACTCGTGGCAGAGTTTCCACCCGGAAACGAACCGGTGAGCGGTTGGTGATGGTTTGGCACTGTTTGTGATTATTGGCTACCCGGCCTCTACGCCTGTAATCGTGCCACCAGACCGCACCGCAACACCCACCGTTTCTCGCATGAACGCACCCGCTACACCCGTACAGCCAACCCGCAGTTGGCTGGTTTACCTGTTCCGCTCCGTCATCCATTACGCCCTGATTGCCTTCATCGGCGGGTTTCTGGTGGCCTGTCACAAAACCGACGATAAAACAACGCCCCAGCCACAGACAACGCCCGCAACCGATGCAACCGTCGGGCTGAACTGGATGGACACGTTTTTACAGGTCGAACGGTACGCCCCCGGTTACCGCCCGCCCGTTGCCGCCCGCGCCATGGCCTACATCAACTTAGCCGCCTACGAAACCATGATTCCCGGCCAAAGCGACTATGCCTCCGTAGCGGGCAAGTTTGCCGGGCTGACCGTGCCAACCATCGAAACCGGTAAATCCTACCGGTGGGATGCGGCCGTACACGAAGCCTACTACGTGATAATGAAGGATTTCTTCCCCAACGTAGCCGACTCGCTGAAAAGCCGCATCGAAACCACGTACAGCCGCCAAACCTTTGGCACGGCCTCAGCCGATGACCTGAACCGATCGAAAGCCTTCGGCCGGGCAGTGGCAACGGCGGTATTCGAGTTCTCCAAAACCGACGCAGCGGGCCACGAAGCCTACCTGCGCAACCAACCTGCCGACTACACACCACCCACCAGCGCGGGGAAATGGCAACCCACCTACCCCGACTATGGCCGCGCCCTGTTGCCGTACTGGGGTAAGGTCCGCACGTTTGTCGCAACGGGCAGCGATCTGGTGGCCAAACCACCCCTCGACTACAGCACCGGCACCACGTCGCCGATGTTTGTGCAAGGCCTGGAGGTCTACGCCATGACTACCCCGCTTTCCTACGAAAACAAATGGATCGGCGAGTTTTGGAGCGACGACATTTACAAACTCACCTTTGAACCGGCAGGTCGCTGGATGGCCATTGCGCAGCAGGTGATCCGCGAGGAAAAAGTATCCCTGCAAAAGGCCATTTACACCTACGCCAAACTAAGCCTTGCCCTGAGCGACGCAGGCGTGGCCTGCTGGAACTCGAAGTACCTCTACAACGTCGAACGGCCGGTTTCGTACATCCGCCGGACCATTGATCCGGCCTGGAAAAGCCGCCTGAACAATCCGCTGAGTACGGCGGGTCAGGGCATCACCCCCTCGTTTCCGGCCTATCCCTCCGGCCATTCTACCTTCGGGGGAGCAGCCGCCGAGGTGCTGACGAGTATTTATGGCGACAACTACGCCATGACCGATAACTGCCACAAGGGCCGCCCCGAGTTTATGGGCACGCCCCGCGCCTTTGGTAGTTTTTACGACATGGCCACCGAAAACGCCTACTCCCGCATCGACCTCGGTGTGCATTACCGGATGGACTGCGAAGAGGGCCTGCGCATGGGCTACGTCATTGGCCGCAAAGTAAATCAGATGGCCTGGACGAAAAAGTAGTGCGTATTTTGTATTGCTGATGCAATAACTCATAGCAGAACAGAGTTCTACAGTGCTGACTTTCAAGACGTAACATAGGATTATAGTTATCAGTTTTGACTACGTGACGATTTTCACTACCATTGCCAAGCGACGCAAACTTGCGTCTATTTACGAGTTGGGTGCAAGGCTAAAAGACACCACCCTGTTACGAAATTGAACATAGAAAGTTTACCACTTAAAATAAAGTTCACAATGAAAAAAATGATTATAATTCTTCTTCTCGGTTTGACACAAACGACTTTTGGACAAAGTTTGAAAATCCAAGTTGACAGTATTGCAGAAATTCATTTTAAAGAAAAAATCAATTCGGGGTTAAGCATTGGGATTATTCAAAATGGAAATATAAGCCAATATTATTTTGGGGGGAAATATACAAATCAAATCAAAGATGTTGATAGTACAACACTCTTTGAAATTGGTTCAGTAACAAAACTTTATACATCTTTTATACTTGCCTCACTTGAAGTTGAAAAGAAAATTAGTCGTTTTGGTTTACTTTCAAAATATTTACCAAAAAACATCACAGAAGGGAAAAGATGGGCATCTAAAATTAGATTAGTTGATTTAGCGACACATACATCAGGACTTCCAGGATTTGACAACACCAAAAGTTTAATGAATTTTAAAGGATTTGACGAAAATAATCCATATGGCTTGTTTACAGAAAACTTTATGCTTTCAATTTTAAAAAGCACCGATACACTTGATAACTATGGACAGATAAGATACTCAAACTTTGGAATTGGCTTATTAGGTTATGCAATGGCAAAAGCGGAGAAAACTACCTTTGAATTTCTTTTCAGAAAATATATTAAAGAAGGGCAAAATTTAAAAACAACTTTTCTAAATGTATCAGAACAATACTTAACCGACATTGCAATACCTCATAGAAAATCAAACGTAATGCCTCTAATTCAATTGGCAGAACTAAGTCCGTCAGGCAGCATAAAAACAACTTTACCCGACTTACTAAAATTTCTGAATCTACACTTGCGAAAACAAGAAAGAGTTAAAAGCATCGTTGAAATGGTACTTGCAAATCAGCTAAAAGGAA
>JBBQLG010000185.1:0-10616 GCA_038327655.1 Cytophagales bacterium | reverse complement strand
AATCCAAGGATATGTGCAGTACGAATTATTCCGCACCACCGAAGACCCAACCGTTTTTTACGTCAAAGACGGCTGGGCGAACCAGTCTGACGTTGATGAACATGACCTCATCCCATTAAACTAGAACAATCTAAAGGAGTGTTTTCGGCAGCACAGTGATTTTGGCCTTCGATGGCTCGATTCAGTACCCTGAATCGAATCGACCTAAAACTTTTTGTGAAGGTACAACGTTGACATTACGCAAAATGTCAGTAACGTTGCTGACAAAATGTTGACTGCTGTGAAGAAAGACACCCTTAGAAGTCAACCTGAAAATAGTATAGTTGGGCAACCACCTATGCTGGCAGCCAATACGACAGTGCGCGTACTGCCTGAACGCACTAGCCCCTTCGAACTCATCGCTCAGTCCCGTTCGGGTGTGGCTCATACTGACGTTCGACAACTGGCAACTCTGTTGGAATTGACTGTTCGGGAACTCGCTACGTTACTGGCTATGAATGAGCGGACTATGGCCCGGCGCTTAATCAGTGGTTCCCTAAATAAGGTAGAATCCGAGCGACTCCTGTTGCTTAGAGCCCTTGCGGCTCACGGTCTGCGCGTGTTTGAAGACCAAGGTAAGTTTAACCGCTGGTTGCGCCGACCCCTGGAAATGCTGGATACCCAATCCCCCTTGCAATTGTTAGATACCGCGACCGGCTTTCAGGTCATCGATCAGATTCTAGGCCGAATCGAGTACGGCGTTTACAGCTAAGTTATGCCACTGGTTTACCGCATCCAGAAGAGACAATTTATCGAGTCCGTCTTAACGGGAGAAGGTGCTCGGCTCAACGGTGGGCGTTGGAACCCACTGGGCACACCCTTAATTTACACCTCGACCACGCCTGAGTTAGCATTGTTGGAAACGCTAGTCCATCTGGATGGAACCCCCTTCCGTGATCTGCCGCCGTTTGTGCGGATCAGCATCGAACTGCCGGATGCCATTGAGGAAATAGTGGCATCGGATCTGCCACTGGGTTGGGATGGGCTGAAGTACCCTGATACGTTGCCGACGTTTTTGCTGGCTAAGTTGCAACCTACTTATTCCTTCTTAGCCTTCTCCTTACCTTCAGTGATTCTGAAAAACTCGCCCTCACGCAACATTCTCATCAATCCGCTACACCCGCTAATGGGCCAGGTAAGGGTGGTGGAAGTGCTGGCTCACGAATTTGATGAACGCCTGGGAAAATAAGTCTATTTGCAGATTAGGTTCGATCATCAGTTGATATAGCTGACTAAGCCGCTCAAATGAAGGCCTAGTGAGGCCACTAAAAGGTATAAATTAGTGTACCGAAAAATCAACTGATTTCGCCAGCACAGTGTACTGGCGAAATCATATTGGGAAGCTTAAATCCCAAAAAACGGGCTACGCATGATCATGCGTAGCCCGTTTTTCACCGTACGGTGATATTCACCCCATTCAAGCCATACTAAATTTTAATATCTATCTAACCCCATCAGCAGCATACGCTTGCTAAAATTCAGGGTACACTCGGGAGTCCCCGACGATTAACTCGCTGAAAGCGATTTAAAGTCGTGGCGATGCACATACCACAGTGTTTTGTCACTCAGCAGAGCTTGTTGCCAGACCAAACCACATTCTAGGTGATCCCGGTTAAACCAAATGAGTTCTCCCTGTCGAATAATTCCCTTGTCCTGATTGGTTTCGTCGGCCGGATTAGTAACCCATTCGGTTTCCTGTAGGGCCTGGTAGGCACTATCAAATTCTGAAGTGGTGGTGGTGAAGTTCAATGTGGTTACCTCGTTCTTTGGTGACTTTTTTTTACCATGTTTTTCTCCTGCCTTTGGGGTCTGATTAATTTATGCGCCAGTTTTGGGGCTGATTTCTCAACAGCTTTTATAACATTCTTTGGTTGTTCACTGGCCAGGTTGATGCTTGATGCTATGGCACTGGTGATCGTCGTAATCATTAATTTCTCTCTTGTCTACTTGTGCAGTCGCCTTGCCCCATACTGAAATCGTTTGCCCCAAACGTGCCTAAAAACCGTCTCCAGTCAAATGTAGCAAGTCCACCCGACCATCTCATACCGCCGGGTGGCAACTCGATACGAAAAAACCGCTGCCAGTTTTGCCGGATTTGTTTATTTGTCCTCGGCCATGATTCTACTACATTGATTGTCAACACGCTCTATGATGTTCTCCAGCATCAAGTACTCAAATTTAGATTTGTCTCGATTACAGAGTAAGCCGCTTATCCGTATAGATCGGTTATCGATTTCATTACCGATGAATGCGGCATTCAGTAATTCGTAAGCCTGGCGATAAATGTTTAGCTTGGCCAGTAGATTTATTTGTCCGTTTGTTTCTAAAGAGGCAAATTTTTCAACATTGTTTTTTTTTAGTCTACTTAATTCCTGCTCCGCTTTTGTGTGGTGTCTGTTTTCCTGGCAAATGACATTTTGTATAAATGCACAGTTTACATCATTAACAAGTACAATCTCTGCTATTCTTTCTCGATGGAGAAAATGATGTAGAGTTTCGACGTAATCAAATTCTGAAAAATCAAACACTGAACCCAAAGCGGTCAGGATGCATATTTCCTGACCAAATTCGTTTCGTAGTGTTTGTTCAAGGTGGCAGTCAGGGCATATCAAAAATAATTTCTCTCGTTTCATAAATCGTGTTTTGTCCGGTTTGATTCGACGTCTGCGACTACAGTTATCGGATGAAAATAAGTTGATACGGTATGCGCTACGAGTAAACTGCCATTGTCTACATCGATGGGGCGTGGTCGGTGATCAATTGATTCCGGTGGGTCGTTACTTGCGCACCGGAATCAAAAACGCCGGGCGGCAGCGGCAACCGCCTATAACGCGCAAAACGCGATCGTTTACCAGAAGTGATGACAGCCCTGTAGTCCGCCGACCCGCCGACCGTTGACCTGTAGTAATCACGACAACAAAACGGGGTCAGCTTGATCGTTACCACTACTCGGAATCGGTGGCACAACGCTGGTTAGTGGCCAGGTAGATTCATGTTCAGTCATCGGAGACACTTCCCTGAAATGGTGGCAATCGCGGCATAGATAGCCGTCCAGCTGGGTGAGATCAACTTTTTTGGCCTGTTTGCCCCCCTTTCGCGTATGATTAGCTTTCCAGTAACGTCCAGTTTCCGACAGGAGTCAGCCGATAGGCCTGTTTGTCGGTAGGGTCAAGGGCAACCAGCGTAACCCATTCGTTGAAAAACAGCTTTTGGAGCACGGGCTGCCGCGCAACCAGCCCGTCGATGCGGGTGCGGGGGGCCAGCACAACCGTACACAAACGCTGGGGTTCGTGGTAGGTTTCAGTGTCGCTCCGTTTGACCGATTGCAGGGGTAAACCGTGCATCAGGTCGCTGGCATTTCCCTGCATAATGCCGAGTTTACCCGTTACGTTGTGCGTTACTTTACTGCCACTGCCGTAGGCAACCGGGTCGAGCGTAGAGAATAAATACTGGCTGTTGATCCATTGGGCCACCACCATCGGTGCGGTCAGAATCGTTTCCAGCTGCGTATGGTCGGTATCCTGTTCCCAGTGGTAGGAGTGCAGAAAACAGCGGCCTTCCAGATCCAGGTTTTGGGTCAACTGGCGGGGACCAACCACAAAGGCGGCATTACGGGCTAATCCCCACTCGGGGCGTACCTCGGCCCAGTCGCTACTCCGGCGACGGGTCTCGCGGGCGGGGTCAGCCCGGTACCCCTCACCAAAGGTGCGGCAGCGGTAAGCACTGTTGGCATCTTTGGCGAGGGCCAATTTATGCCGGAGGTCTACCAGCACTGCCTGGTCAATCGCTCTGTGTTGGGTTTCGTAAATGGCCACCTCATCGGTAGTCGTGTTGTGCTCGGCGGCCAGAAAAACCGTATCCGCTGGGATGTAAACCGCATGACTGGCCAGCATCTGCCGAACCGATGGCGTATTCAGCAGGGTGGCCAGGAGCTGGGCGTTGGCCCCACCGTGGTTACCCCCGCAGGCCCCGCAGTCGAGGGCCGAGCGGTAGGGGTTATTCTGCGTGCTGCTGCCATGGCCGCAAAACACAACCAGCTTGCCAAAGTTACGGGTCAAACCCATCAGCCGGAGTGCCCCCTCGGCGTACATGGCCTGTTGGTCGGATGCCATGCCATGGTCAGGGTAATGACTGTTGGCATCGGGTGCGGTAGGGAGGGTCGGCCGGATGGCTTCCGTGATCCCCTGCCGCGCCTGTACACTCAGCGTGGGGGCCAGCGTACGCTGCAGCATGAGCAATCCGCAACCCGCCCCCAGGGTTTCGACCAGGGCGAAGGGGGTCGAGAAATTGTATTTCAGTTGTTGGTAAAAGGCCTGCAGCGTGTCGGTTACCTGCTTCCCCCGCCGGAAGCGAGCCTGCTGGCGGGCCGTCGCCGTTGGCACCTGATCAATGGTGTAACCTGGTTTCAGCAAGACCGGACAACTGTCGTGGGAGGCCCCGCTAACGGTATCGTGCAGCCGAATGGGCAGGCCAAAGAATCCGGCAAAGCCCAGCGTTTCGTAGTCACCACAGGCCTCGATACACCGGCGAAAGGGCTCCGACCGCACATCGATGCAGAAAACCAACTGCGCATCGGGTCGCTGACGTAAGGGGTTGACAGACCGCAGCCGGGGTATTAATTGATTGATGAGTTGGGTCTGGTAGGCAAGCTCGTTGTGTTTAAGGGTGGCTATGGCGTTGTCCAGATGGTGGCTGGTGGGCAAAACCGGCATAGGCTGAATCGCAGCCTGTGGCCATAAACAGCCCGTAATCACCAGCCGAACGGCCAGAAAGTCAACCAGCGTGATCGGGTTAGGGCCCGGCTGATTCTCCTCGCGCCATTTTATATACCCCGACCAGCCGGGAAGTTGCGTCAGGGCTGTTTTCAGAAACGCTTCCTGAGCCTCGGGCGTGACCTGTAGTCGGTCAAGGGCCAGTGCTACGGCATCGGCGGCCTTGTCGGGCAGGCTGGCCAGCCACTGCCGGTCTGCTTTTTTACCCCGATGCAGTTGTTTATCGAAAGCAACCAACTGTTTCCAGGCCTGATAAAATCCTTTTGTACGATCGGGCATGGCCCAGGTAGCCTGTCCCTCGTCGAGAAAGGCAACGCACCACTTAATGAGTTGACGGTTTACCAGTGCCAGTTCGGGCGAGGAATCGATTGACCGAAAGAGCGCATTGCCCCGGACCACGGCCGTCTCAAAGGGAAGATCTTCCAGCCCCTGGAGCGGGTTGCAGGCAATACTGGTTTCGAGTGGCCAAACGGGCGATATACTCGTAGCGGCCCGGGCCACAACCGCACGGATTTCCTCGCCGGTGGCTACTGAAGCCCGTTTACGAATGGGCGTCAACGGAGGTGGGGTGATCATAAAAATGGGTTTATGCTGTGAATGGGCAGATTAATAGTGATACGCGTTGCGGATGGGGGTGGTGGTAGTCGGGTGGGGCTGGCTCGTGTTCAGGGCCTTGACATAGAGGTAATGCCAAAGCCGGGTCGTTTGCCGGTGAACGGGCCATTTCAGATTAAAGGCCAGCCACGCCAACACAAATACCCCGAAGAAGAGCAAGTGCAGTGCCTGTAAGGGCTGGGGAACCGAACTAATCAACGGGGTCAGTAAGGCTTCGATCACGTGTACGCTGAGGCCGTAAAGCCCGCCCGCCAACAGGGCGAGTACCGTGGCGGGTAGCCATCGCCAGACTAATTTGCCGGTCTGTAACACCGTATAAGCAATCTGGATGGTCGACATAAAGGCAAATCCGATCAGCAACGCCGTGGTATTGGCCGCCAAAAATGGTTTCTCGCTCAGGGTAGCAAAGGCATATGCCCCTGCTAAACCACCCGGCACGGCCAGTAGCAAGGCCCGCGGACTTCCCAACTGGCGGGGCATGGGGCCTCTTTTTTCCTGCGCGGCCGAACCCCCGCTCAAAAAAAGGTACGCTTTAAATAAACCGTGCCAGCACAGATGGGCCACCGCTGCCGGAAACAAACCCAGGCCGCACTGCATCAGCATAAAGCCCATTTGCCCCATGGTGGAGCAGGCCAGCATGCGTTTCAGATCGCTTTGGATTAACTTCCAGGTAGTACCAATTACGGCCGTGAAGCCCCCGATCGTAAACAGAACGGTAAGTAGGATCGGTTGAGCCAGGTAGAGCGGAGCAAACCGAACCAGCAGGAAGCCACCGCCATTAACCAGCCCGGCGTGCATCAGGGCCGATACAGGTGTGGGCGAGTTGAGTGAACTGATGAGCCACCGATGAAACGGAACCTGCGCCGACTGCGTCATGGCGGCCACCAAAATCAACGACAGGGCTACTGTAACCGGGAAAGTAGGTAAACCCGCCCAGTCAAGCTGTTGGATGGTATGCATCGAAAAGCTGTTGGCCAGGTTGGCCAGCAGGCCAAAGCCGACCAGCAGACACAGAAAACCGAAGGCAAACGTTCGGAAGGCCAGTTTACCCGACTGGTAAGCGGCTGCCCAGCCGGATTTGTGAATCATCAGGCGTACCAGCAACACGTTGCTCAGGCCCCAGCCCGCCAGCAGACCCAGTAAGTGGTCGCTGCTGACCATGAGCAGGGTCGTGCCGGTAATCAGCGAGAGGGTAATAAAATAGCGGTGATACGTACGGTCACCCGCCATATACCGGAGCGAAAAGTGATGCACAATGCCGCTTACGCCCAAAATAAGCACGGCCATAAGCCAGGATAGGCTGTCGCCGGAAAACACGACGCTGTCTTCCTGATTTGGGTAAAGTAACACGTTGACAAGCCCCGCAATGGCCATCAACCACGTGCCCCAGACGATCGCCGTTGCTACCTGAGAACCTTTGAGGGGATTCTTCCTGAAAAATAAACCGTTCAAAATCGCTCCTGCCAGCGGTAAGCCCATCACGAGCACGTGCAGAGCGGATGGGTAATTGAGTGACTGAATACTAATCATTCGCTTTTCTGTGTTTGACGGCCAAAACTAACAGTGGGGTTACTAATAGAAAAACGAATAATATTTATATTTGCTATTAGAATAACTTATAAATGCTTTCTTTGCCCATTCAAGGCCGATTTACGCCCAGAAGAGTCCGGTGTAAACGCTCAAAATGTTGGGTTCGTCAAAGCGGGAATAAGGCTTAATCGTTATTTACTGCTCATAAAATCAGGAGAATACTTATGTCGCTGGATACGATTACGCTACAATGTTTTCTGGCGGTGGCCGATACGGGCAGTTTTACGCGCTCGGCCGATCGGGTGGGGCGCACGCAATCAGCGGTAAGCCAGCAGGTAGCCAAGCTCGAAATGATTTTGGGGAAGACCCTCATCAATCGGGGGAAAGTGCTTTCGCTGACCAGCGAAGGGGAGATTTTTCTGGGCTACGCCCGGCAGATTTTTGCCCTGCACCGCGAAGCCCTCGACCGTTTCAAACAACCCGAAGTAGCTGGCGAAGTACGCTTTGGGTTACCCGAAGATTTTGCCAGCGCGATTCTGTCCGACATTCTGGTCGACTTTTCGCGGCTGCACCCGCGGGTGTTGCTCAAGGTAGAGTGCGATCTGACCCTTAACCTGTTCGAGCGTTTTCAGCGAGGCGAATTCGACCTGATCATGGTGAAAATGAGCCGCCCGGAAGATTTTCCCAACGGGGTCGATGTCTGGTCGGAACCGCTGGAATGGGTGGGCAAGAAGGACTATTTGCGTAACCTCGACAAAGACGCACCGCTGCCGCTGGTGCTGTCTCCGCAGCCGTGTGTGTACCGGGCACGGGCCATTCAATCGCTCGAAACAGCCGGTATTCCGTGGCGATTGGTGTATAGCAGCCCGAGTTATGCCGGTACGGTAGCGGCCGTAAAGGCGGGCATGGGGGTTACGGTACTGCCGCGCACTATTATCCCCGACAAACTCGAATCGGTCGGTACGACCTGGCTTCCATCACTCCAAAATACGCACGTATCGCTGTTGCGGCAGGTCAATACGAATCCCGCCGAGCAGTCGCTGGAAGAGTTTGTACTGAAGAAAATGCACCGATAAGGGTCGGCAAACCACCAGATACACCAGCGGTTCAATTATATCGAACGGCAGGGTGCTCATTGGCGTAATCAATGTTAAGTCGGGTATTTAACAATATAGGATGCATAGGCTGCGGATTAGAGTTGACAGATACTAGAGCAGAACCAAGTGGTTTCATCAGCACAGTGATTTGCGGCCCCAAAAGTGGGAACGGGCAATTGTTTAAGTTTGCAGCATGCACATTAATATCATTGACGGCCGGTTCACCAAAGGTCGGCCGTTACCGTTGCTATTTTACCGGAACCGGTTTTTGGCTGTTTTGCGGACGGCATGGGCTTGCCAAGTTGAGTCAGTCCGTGTGCCGCCCCCCCGCCCCCAGCTCGGTGCAGGCTCACCAGGGCCCTTTTATGAGTGACAGACAATCCCCTGATTCACCGATTTTAATGGTTTATCATCCCCTGATAATCCCTAAAGGTATCTAAGCCTAATAATCGGTTAAAAACACTTGACAGGCGACAATGATTAGGAAGGGAATCCTGTCGCTGGCGATCATTGATCAGCTAACGAGGACGGACTAAAAGTAGATTTAGTAGGAAGGGAAGTATTAATTAGGTGCTCTGCTGCCTCCTACAGGCGGCCAGAAAATAGCCACCTCTGTTTAGTCGTATGCCAGCCCGTGTCCGGCTGGTCGTTAACCAGGCCGGGTACAAAAAAGAAACGGTAAAGGCGTATACTTGTCGGTGCAATTGATAGAACCCTGCCTTTCCCGACAGCGGCTGTGCCCGCAATTTCAGGCCAAGAGTCAGACCTGGCGCCGTTTAAGGCTGTTTACAAGTCTGATCCTGGCAGGCTTTTGGGGGCTCTCCTTCAGTCAGCCATTGGTCAGTCCGGCCGTGTCGACAGCCAGTACGCTCACCCGTCAGGCTGTCGGGCAGGCGTCACCCCCTGATGACTCAACCCGGTCGGTATTTAATTTTAAACGGGCACCCTGGTACGGTCGGTCCACCCCTTTTGCCATTTACACCGGGGCGGGCAATTACCGGGACCGAATTGCGCAGACTATCGAAATTGGCAAATCCTTCAACGTCGTTGATCTAGGCGTGGCAGTAGGACGCAGTTCGCTCCGGCCGGATACAACCCTCTTTGTGGAGGGGCGGGTAACGATGGATGTGGCCAACTACGGCGTTTTTGCCAGCGAGATGACTATCGGAGCCGGTAAATTGTTTGATACCCAGGGCAGTCTGATGCTGGAACTGAGTTATACTATTTTTGCGCAGCTGGCCCCCCGGTTTGGGTTCGGCCTGACAACAGGGTACTATGATTTCAGCAACGAAACGCTCGACAGCTCCAAAACTTTCTACGGTGTTTACGTCCGCTACGGTGTTCAGCGCACCGACACGGGTGGTCTGTTGGGCATTGGGCGGGGCCGGGCGCATCCGGGCCGGTCAGGCCGCGCCGGGCGTGGTCATGGGCATTAACCGACAACCCCGGTCGTTTACCGGTTTACTTTTAGCGGACAATGGACTGGATTTATGATTTACCTAACTGGCTCTTTGCGCTCCTGTGTGTTGGAGTAACCCTACTTTTTTCCCTGGTAGGGCTGTTGCTAAGCCGCCCTTGGATTAGAAGGCATGCTGACAAATACGCCGATCAGAACGATTTGGTGAGTTATTTTCTGGGGGCCTCAGGCGTCATTTATGGCATCGCCCTGGGCCTGGTAGCTGCTGGGGTCTGGAGTGACTTTCAGGACCTCTCCACTCAGGTCGATGAGGAAGCGGCCATTGCAGCCGCCCTCTATCAGGATATGAGTACCTACCCACCAGCCCAGCGGCAGCTCTTTCAAAACGAACTACGTCACTATGTCCAGACCGTCATCAACGGGGACTGGCCCGCCCAGCGACGGGGAGAAGTGCCCACCGCCAGTGGGTCAGCTATTAGGCGTTTCAAGTTGGACTTTTTTGCCTTCACCCCGCCCGACACCCGACTCAAGCTCATCCACGAACAGGCCATTGCGCAGTACAACGACCTTTTCAGGGCGCGTCGTTTGCGACTGCGGGGAGTACAGGCCAGCTTACCCGTGATCTTATGGTGGGTGATCATCTTGGGTACAGCGATCAACATTGCCATCTCCTGGTTTTTTGTGAGTGAGCACTTGGCCTATCAAGTGCTGTTAACCACTCTGTTGGCTCTACTGCTGGGCTCCTTACTGTTTCTGGTGGCGGCAATGGATAATCCGTTTCGAGGGGATTTCAGTGTGGACTCGGATGCGTTTCAGGGGGTACTGGCCCAGATGGGTAGCACCTGAATCGGGAGCGGGTTGGGGGATCACCGGTCACAACGTGACTTTAGGTTGCCGATAGCGGTGGATGAGCCCCCAAATCATCCCGCTCAATGCGGCCATGAAGGCAACGGCCAGTTCGTGTTGACGCAGGTCTGCCACCAACATTTCCAGTAGTTGAGCAATCTTATACTAAATTAAACTGGTGATGACGTATCGACAATGTAAGGATAAGCAGCTAACTGACACACTTTTTGCGGCTGTTCAAAGTACGTCTCCAGCACCGCTTCCACACAATCCTGAGCCGCTTCTAACGTCTCAAACACC
>JBBQLG010000184.1:0-10668 GCA_038327655.1 Cytophagales bacterium | reverse complement strand
AGTATCTCATCACCAGATTCGGGCTATTGAACGAACACTAAATGATCGACCTCGAAAGACATTGACTTATTTATCACCAACCGAATTCATTCAGCAATATCAAACCTAACTAAATTGTTGCGTTTGACTCTTGAATCTGCGTCCAACTTGTTCAGTTATTAGTTCATTTTTCTTATTTCTTCGTCACCCGAATGGAGATGCGCCGGTTTTGGGCGCGGCCTGCTTCCGTGTCGTTTGCGGCAACGGGGTGCTCCTGTCCGTAACCTTCGGCATTGAGCCGGTCGTCGGAAATACCCATCGTTACTAACTCGCGTTCTACGGATTTAGCGCGGTCATCGGAGAGTTTCAGGTTGGCATCAGCGTTACCAGTGTTATCCGTGTAGCCGCCTAATTTGACGTTTACCGCCGGGTACGCTTTCAGGATTTCGGCGATGTTTTTCAACTGCTCCTGCGATTCGGGTTTCAGTGTGGCTTTACCCGTATCGAACGTCAGGCGGTCAAAATCAAACCAAGTTGTTTTATCAACCTGATTATCGCTTTTAATAAACGTGAGCAATTTGTTTTCGATGCCGTTCTCAGGAATGTTCATCTCAACACCGCTCGTTAGTTTTTGCGTACGGAACTCTCCCAGGCTCCGGTTCGGTGTGCTGACTTCTTTGTTATCCGCAGCGGTCGACTCTTCGAGGGGCACCGTCGAACCGGCGGCTACTTTGCCTTCCCGTGCGTAGCCCAGCGTATTCGACGATTTCACGGCGATATACGGCGCAATGACTAACGACACAATCGACATCAGCTTAATCAGAATGTTCATCGACGGTCCCGACGTATCCTTAAACGGATCGCCCACGGTATCGCCCGTTACCGACGCTTTGTGCGGTTCCGATTTCTTGTAGAACATCTCCCCGTTGATCAGCACGCCTTTCTCGAATGACTTCTTGGCGTTATCCCACGCACCACCGGCGTTGTTCATAAAAATACCCATCAACACGCCCGATACCGTAACACCGGCCAGGACACCGCCGAGTACTTCAGGGCCGAAAATAAAACCGACGATCACCGGTACCGACAGGGCAATGGCTCCTGGTAAAATCATCTCGCGAATGGACGCCTGCGTGGAAATGGCTACGCATTTCTCGTACTCCGGCATACCCGTACCTTCCATAATACCGGGAATTTCGCGAAACTGCCGACGCACTTCTTCCACCATCGCCATCGCGGCCCGACCAACGGCGGCAATGGTCAGCGACGAGAAAATGTACGGAATCATACCGCCCACGAACAGGCCCGATAACACATCGGCTTTGTAAATGTCGATGGCCGAAATACCCGAAATACCCACGAATGCGGCAAACAGAGCGAGCGAGGTGAGCGCGGCTGAAGCAATGGCAAACCCCTTTCCCGTGGCCGCCGTGGTATTGCCAACCGCGTCTAAGATGTCGGTCCGGTTGCGAACTTCTTCGGGCAGGTAACTCATCTCGGCGATACCACCGGCGTTATCGGCAATGGGGCCGAAGCCGTCGATGGCTAACTGCATGGCCGTTGTCGCCATCATGCCAGCCGCTGAAATGGCCACGCCGTAGAGACCGGCAAAATGATACGAGGTATAGATA
The DNA here is from genome assembly GCA_038327655.1 of Cytophagales bacterium. Classification (GTDB taxonomy): domain Bacteria; phylum Bacteroidota; class Bacteroidia; order Cytophagales; family Spirosomataceae; genus JBBQLG01. Next base: position 9,058 of record JBBQLG010000184.1, on the reverse strand, counting down.
CCAGCCGCCAGCACCAGAATGGGCAGCACCGTCGATTCCATGCCCACGGCCAACCCACCAATGATGTTTGTAGCGGCACCCGTTGCCGACTGACGGATAATCGACATTACCGGCCGACGGCCCATGGCCGTGTAATACTCCGTAATAATGCTCATCAGCGCCCCCACGACCAGCCCGGTGAAGATGGCATAAAATACGTCGGCACGGGTAAACTCAACCCCCCGAATCTGCATGACACCGGTTGGCAATACAGCGTTTACCAGAAAGTACGAGGCAAAGACCGTCAGCAGAATCGACGCCCAGTTGCCGAGGTTCAACGCACCCTGTACGCTGCTCTTATCGTCTTTGATGCGGACAAAATACGTAGCGATGATGGAGAAAATCAGGCCCATACCGGCAATCAGCATCGGCAGTACAATGGGCGCGTGACCCAGAATGTTATCTTCCGAAGCGGGCAGGACGATTTCGCGGCCCAGTACCATCGTGGCCAGAATCGTAGCCACGTACGAACCGAACAAATCGGCTCCCATTCCAGCCACATCACCCACGTTGTCGCCCACGTTATCGGCAATCGTAGCCGGGTTGCGTGGATCATCTTCGGGAATACCGGCTTCGACTTTACCCACTAAATCGGCCCCAACGTCGGCGGCTTTGGTATAAATACCACCACCCACGCGGGCAAACAAGGCAATGGATTCGGCACCGAGCGAGAAACCCGCCAGCACTTCGAGGGCTTTTTCCATCGGAATGCCATTGACCGGTAACAGCCCGTTAACCGGCACGGCACCAGCCACGAACATATTATAGAACAGGATAAAAAGTAAGCTCATACCCAGTACGGCGAGGCCCGCCACGCCGATACCCATTACCGAACCGCCCGCAAACGATACATTCAGGGCTTGTTTCAGGCTGGTACGGGCGGCATGGGCGGTGCGAACGTTGGCTTTGGTGGCAATGTTCATGCCGATGTAGCCCGCCAGTGCCGACGTGAAGGCACCAATGGCAAATGCCACGCCAATCAGCCAGCTTGAATTCTCGACGAGGGAGCCGGAGTACATCAGCAGAGCCGCCACGACGACACCGAAAATGATTAACACACGCCATTCAGCGCGCAAAAAAGCGATGGCTCCGTCAGCAATGTACTTGGCAATCTCCTGCATCCGGGCATCACCGGCTTCCTGCCGGGATACCCACATGAACTTGCTGAACATTACCGCTAAGCCCACTAAACCCAGCAGGGGTACTATGTAAATACTGTTTGACATGCGAAAAGGGATTAAAAGTAAGGGGACTAATCGCAAATATAGACGTTGGCCATACACACCCAAGCCCCAGCAGCGCGGTTTTTTGACTTTTAGGATGATATTTTTGACTATTTTCGTTGACCAAAGCCCTGCTCGTTGGTGATGGTACAGCCTTTCCCGGCTGTTTTCTATGATTTCGCCGATACCTGCTTATTTTTGTCTAAATCGCTCGTTAACCTCCTTTTTTACTCCTCCGTCTGCTGTGCGCCATACCCCGTTTTCCCTCACGTTCCTTCTTTTATTTACGTCAGTCTGCGCAACATTTGGCCAGCCTAACCCCAGTCCGGCCGGACGCATTTTGCAGGATTTGAAAAAACTGAATGTGGTGGGCACTGTGTTGTTCGTAGCCGCCCACCCCGACGACGAAAACACGCTGATGCTGGCCTGGTTAGCCAATGAACGACACGTCCGGACGGCGTACCTGTCGCTGACGCGGGGCGACGGCGGGCAAAACCTGATTGGTCCCGAACAGGGCGAGCAGATCGGCGTGATTCGCACGCAGGAGCTTTTACAGGCCCGTCGGGTCGATGGAGCCGGACAGTTTTTCAGCCGCGCCTATGACTTTGGTTTCTCTAAATCGACCGACGAAACCCTGAAAACCTGGGGAGGTGACCGCGTCCTGAGCGATGTAGTCTGGACCATCCGAAAATTCCGCCCCGACGTCATCATCACCCGTTTCCCACCCGACGCCCGTGCCGGGCATGGCCACCACTCGGCCTCGGCGGTACTGGCCGAAGAAGCATTTAAACTGGCCGGTGACCCGACTAAGTTCCCCGAACAACTCAAATACGTATCGGTCTGGCAACCCAAACGCGTGGTCTGGAACACATTTACACCCGGCTTTACCAATCAAAAGCCCACCGAGGGGCAGTTCATTGGCGTGGATATCAGCGGGTATAACCCCTTATTGGGCGAATCGTACACCGAGATGGCCGCCGAAAGCCGGTCGATGCACAAGAGTCAGGCGATGGGTTCGGCCAAGAGCCGCACTGCCCGCACCGATTATTTAGTCCATAAAGCTGGTGAACCCGCCACGACAGATCTCTTCGATGGCGTAGACATCACCTGGAAACGGGTGAAGGGCGGAGAGGTCGTTGAGCCGCTGGTGCAGCAGGCCATCGCCGGTTTTCGGGCCGATAATCCGTCGGCCAGTTTACCCGCATTAGCCACGATTTACCGGGCGCTGGATAAGTTAGATGCGGCCAACCCGTACGTGCAGGAGAAAAAAGAAGCCGTAAAAACGTTGATTGCCGACTGCGCGGGCCTGTGGTTCGAGACCAATCCGGTCGATTTTGCGGGTACGCCCGGCGAATCCGTCAAGGTAAACCTGAGCGTTGTGAACCGGTCCAATGCGGCCATCAAATTAGTTTCGGTACACATGCCCGCCATCAAACGCGACACTACGCTGAACCTGCCGTTAGCGTATAATACCGCCCTGAACCTGCCGCTGACGGTAACGCTGCCCGCCGACGAACCGCTGACGCAGCCCTACTGGTTGGCCAACCCCAAGGAAAAAGGCTTGTTCGTAGTGAACGATCAAATGCTGATCGGTAACGCCGAAAACCCGCCCGTGCTGACCACTGAGTACGTTTTTTTCCTCGACGGCCTGACGCTGACGTACGCCCAGCCCTGGATTCACAAGTATGTAACGGCCGAGGACGGTGAACTCTACCGCCCCTTTGAAGTACGCCCGGTTGTGACGGCAAACCTGGCCGAGAAGGTGTATGCCTTTGCCGATACCAAACCCAAAACGGTGTCGCTGACGCTCAAAGCAAGCCGCGCCAACGTATCGGGAACGGCCCGGCTGCAGCTCCCGGCGGGCTGGTCGGCCGAACCCGCGCAGGTGCCGTTTACGCTGGCGCAGAAATTCCAGGAGCAGATCATCACGTTTTTGGTAAAGCCGACAACAGACAAAACCAGCGAGTCGGTTTTACGGGCTGTGATGACGGTAAACGGCCAGGAATACGCCCAGAGTTTAGTCACGATTTCCCATCCGCACATCCGGCCGCAGACCCTGTTTCCGCCCGCCGAAGCCAAATTGGTAAAGCTGGACATCCGGGTGAAGGCCAAAAATGTGGGCTACATCACCGGTGCGGGCGACGAGATCCCGGCGGCTTTACGGCAGATTGGCTGTACCGTCACCCTGCTGACGGAAACGGATTTACAGAAAGATCTGAGTACGTACGATGCTATCGTGGTGGGTGTCCGGGCGTACAATACCGAAGACCGGATGCTGTTTTACCAACCCAAACTGATGGCCTACGTGGAGGAGGGCGGCACCATGCTGGTACAATACCAGGTGAACCGGCGGTTACTGACGGAGAATATTGGCCCGTACCCGTTCAAAATCACCAACGACCGCATCACCGATGAAGATTCGCCGGTTACGTTCGTCAAGCCCGACAGCCCGATTCTTAATACGCCCAATAAACTGACACCGGCTGACTTTACGGGCTGGATTCAGGAGCGGGGCATCTACTTCGCCGATCAGTTAGACCCGCATTACGAAACCCTGCTGTCGATGCAGGACCCCGGCGAAGCGCCAAAAGCCGGTGGACTGATTCATGCGGTGTACGGCAAGGGTCATTTTTTTTACACCGGCCTGGTATTTTTTCGCGAGTTACCGGCGGGTGTACCGGGTGCGTACCGGCTGTTTGCCAACCTGATTTCGGCGGGTGAAAAAACCAGTAAGCCGGTTACGCCTGCTTCAGCCGATTCGGAGAAAACGCCCGCCCGCTATGGCGGCTCCCCGCAGCCATCCCGCCCCAGGTCCGTCCGGCATTAACGACAACAGCCCCTCCGTTTTATGGGGCGTCGGGCAGGAGAACCGACCGTCCGACGCATTAATTACCGTTTCATGCACCAACTCTGGATTGATACCGGCGGCACTTTCACTGATGGCCTTTGCTTAGACGTCAACGGGCAACTACATCGCACCAAAGTCCTGAGCAGTAGCCGGTTGCGGGCGCGATTAACCACAGAGATGACCCTTGATGCGCCCTGGCTCACGGCACCCATCTTCGACGGGTATCAACTCCGCATCATCGAAACGGGAGAAATGGCCGTCGTTCAGCACCTCACGGCCGATGGCCACCTGACAGCAGACCGCCCATTGACGGCTTCTCTGCCCGCCACCGTCGAACTGTTCACTGGTGAGGAAGCCCCCGTACTGGCCGCCCGGCTGCTCACCCAGACGGCTCTCAACCAGCCCTTTCCGGAGTTGGAGATGCGACTTGGTACCACCAGGGGCACCAATGCACTGCTGGAACGCAAAGGCGGACGCGTTGCCCTGATGGTGACGAAAGGGTTTCAGGATTTGCTCGAAATAGGGACCCAGCAACGGCCGAACCTGTTTCAGTTGGCCATCCCGCCCGCCGAATTGCTCTACGAAACGGTTGGCGAAGTCGATGAACGCATGGCGGCCGACGGCACCGTTTTAGTCCCCCTGACCGCATCCGCTGTGGCCGGGCTGGTGGACGAGCTGAAACGCAATCAACCCGATGCCATTGCCGTTTCGCTGCTCAACGCGTATAAAAATCCGGCGCATGAACGGCAACTCCGGGATGCCCTGCTTAGCGCCGGTTTCGCCAACGTTACCATCTCCACCGGTGTTTCGCCCGCCATCCAGTACGTACCCCGCACCCAAACTGCCGTGGTCGATGCCTACCTGACACCGGTGATTCAGGCCTACTTAACCAACATTTCCCGGCAGTTGGGCGGCAATCAATCGGTAAGAATGATGACCAGCGCGGGGGGCCTGGTAAAATCCGGGCTGTTCCGACCGAAAGACAGTTTGCTCAGCGGCCCGGCAGGGGGCGTTATCGGAGCAGCGGCCATTGCCCGGCAACTCGGCTTCGACAAAGTCCTGACCCTCGATATGGGTGGCACCAGCACCGATTCGGCCCGGTACGATCAAGGTGTCGATTACCGGTTCACGACGACGATCAACCATTTCACCTTACAACTTCCCTCGCTGGCGGTTGAGACCGTAGCTGCCGGGGGCGGCTCCATCTGCCGGTTTAACCGTCAGTCGGGGCAGTTGCGCGTTGGCCCGGAAAGTGCCGGTGCCAATCCCGGCCCGGCCTGCTACGGAGCGAATCCCCCCGGTCAGCCGCCGGTCCTGACCATTACCGATGTAAACCTGTTGCTCGGCAAGCTGGACCCGGCTCGGTTCGGCATTCCGGTGTTTATCGACAAAGCGCGTGACGCGTTGCGAGCCGTCCTCGACGAGGTCGAACAATATACCCGCGTCCGGCCAGCCGAAATCGATTTGTTGCGAGGATTCGAGCGCATCGCCGACGAAGCGATGGCGGGTGCGATCCGTAAAATATCCGTGGCTCGGGGGTGCGATCCGGCCGACTATGCCCTGCTGGCCTTCGGTGGATCGGGTGGTTTGCACGGCTGCTCGATTGCCCGGCTGCTGGGAATCGAAACGCTTGTTCTGCCCTTCGACGGCGGGTTACTGAGTGCCTACGGCATGGGGCAGGCCCGCATCGAGCGCATGGCATCGCAGTTGGTACTCCAACCCCTGAGCCAAATTGAGCCTGCACTGACCGACCTGATTACACAACTTCAGGAACGGGCCATCACCGATTTACGGCAGGATATCGGGACCGAAACGCCAATAGCCATCCAGTCGATCCTGTTGTTTTTACGGCTTCAGGGACAGGAAACGCCCTTACAGATACCCATTTTGTCAGCCCGCGACTTAACGATCGGTCAGCCGCATCTACAGCATCGTGGGGGGCTACCGGAAATCGAACATCAATTCCGTACTGCTTACCAGGACCTTTACGGCCATTATCCGACCGACGCCAACGGGCAATCCCGCGCTATCGAACTTGAAAGCGTCCGGGTACTCGTCAGTACCCTGAGCGAGACGATACCGGTCACGGAAGCTCCCGTTTCGCACCGTCACGCAGCTCCGGCGTTCGAGACCGACCGGTATCCCGTTTACGACTGGACCCGATTGCACGAAGGCGATACGTTTCGGGGTCCGGCCCTGCTGCTTAACCGCACCTCGTCGGCATTCATCGAAACGGGCTGGCGGCTCATCGTCCGTGCCAATGGTAACGCCGTTGCTGACTACGTAGCCGATGTGGAGGAGACGGCCCATGAAGAAAGTGTCGACGTAATTCAGGTGGAACTCTTTGCCCGGCGGTTTATGGCTATTGCCGACGAAATGGGCGCGCAGTTACAGCGAACCGCGTTTTCAGTGAATGTAAAAGAGCGACTGGACTTTTCCTGCGCCCTGCTCGACCACAACGCCGAACTGCTCGTTAATGCCCCTCACATTCCGGTCCACCTGGGCAGTCTCGGTATCTGCGCCCGGCTGTGTCTGGAAAAGCTGCCGCTGAACCCCGGCGATGTTATCATCACGAATCACCCCAAATACGGCGGGTCGCACCTGCCCGACGTCACGCTGCTGGCCGGGGTATATACGGATCAGCAGCAACTGATTGGCTACGTCATTAACCGGGCGCACCACGCCGAGATTGGCGGAAAAGTACCCGGCTCGATGCCCCCCGATGCGATTAATTTAGCCGAGGAAGGCGTTGTACTGAAACCGCAATACGTGGTGCAGGACGGACAATTTCTGTGGGATGCCCTCGCCGAACGCTTTATTTCGGGGCCCTACCCTACCCGCGCCCTGGCCGAAAACCGCGCCGACATCGAAGCGGCCTTAGCCTCGCTGCGGGCGGGCCAAACCGCCCTGCAACAGTTGGTACGTCGATACGGTCTGTCTACGGTTCAGCAGTACATGGATCGGTTGAAACAAACGGCAACTACAGCACTGCAAACCCTTTTACGGCCGTTGGATGGTCAGCTTTTTCAGGCCGTGGAATCCCTCGACGACGGGTACCAAATCAGCGTCCGAATCAGTGTCGTAGCCGAGACCATTACGTTCGACTTTACCGGTACGTCATCCGTACATCCCCACAATCTCAACGCCAACCGCTCCATCCTGAGCAGTGCCATTCTGTACGTGCTGCGGCTTTGGGTGAATACCGATATCCCGCTGAATGAAGGGCTGATGGCACCCGTGCGGCTCATTCTGCCCGAATCGTCTTTCCTTAATCCCATCTTCTCAGATGTGTCAACCGAATGCCCGGCCGTCGTGGGCGGTAATACCGAAGTCAGTCAGCGGTTGGTCGATACGCTATTGAAAGCCCTGAATCTCAGTGCATGTAGTCAGGGAACGATGAATAATTTCCTGTTTGGCAACACTAATTTTGGCTATTACGAGACCATCGGCGGGGGCGCGGGCGCAACCGTTGGGGCAGATGGACGGTCAGCGGTGCATCAGCACATGACCAACACCAAACTCACGGACCCCGAAGAACTCGAACGCCGGTACCCCGTCCGGCTACACCGGTTCAGCATACGGGTGGGTTCCGGGGGAACAGGTCAGTGGCGGGGGGGCGACGGTATTGTGCGGGAAATCGAGTTTCTGGAACCGGTGCAGACCACGCTGTTAAGTCAGCACCGCATCGTAGCACCCTACGGCCTGAACGGGGGCGAACAGGGGCAGGTTGGGCAACAAACGCTAATTCGAGCCGATGGTACCGAAGAAGCGTTGCCCGGTATTTTCACCCGACCGATGCAACCCCGCGAACGCATCCGCATCGAGACGCCGGGGGGTGGAGGGCGGGGGGCGGGATAGGCGAACAGTGATTAATTAATGGTAATAGAAAAATTGCGTTTAGGTCAAAAAAGGCGTTAATTGAACGGTCAAAGTTAACTTTATTAAGTAAGTAGAAATGAATTCATCAATCATCTACACAAAGCATAAGCCTTCAGAGGCTATATCCTTGTTAATTGAACAATTTCTTGTTGAATTCGAACCTGTAGAGATTGCATTAGGAGGGCGTCTACTTCTAATACAAGACGAAAAGAGTGAGGCTTTTTACATTCCATGTCATTTACAATCAGATGTATTTAGCAATAAGATGGACTTTGAAGCAGCCTTAGATGGATCAGATGAAGAGGATGTGTATAAATTAAATAGAAACATCACTGATAATGAAAGTGCATTTATTACAATGGAAAAAGACGCAAAACAAGGTCGTTCCTTTGAGGATATAGTTGTTGAGTATGATCGCACTTATAACCTAAAAATACCATTAAAAATTTACGGTGGACAGCACAGAATAAAAGCTATACAAAGTGCATCATCACACAAACCATCCATAATACACGGATTTAGGATTTATTTCGGCCTAAATCGTCAACAGAAAGTTGAAATAGCTACAATAAATAATACATCTATAACTGTATCCAATGATCTTTTAGATCGTATGAAGGAACAGTTACTAGGATTTGAGTTAAGGGATTTTTGTCAAGAGGTGGGTCTATTATCAAGCGGTCAAGATTTTTCTGATAGAAGAGATCCGATCATACCAACTGTAAGAATAGCGAGAACATTACTGTTAAATTTTTATAAAGGTAAGAAAGACAGAATTGATGATTTTCACATTCCTGTTGTTTGTAAATCTGGCGGTTTAGATGATGACTATCAACATTTGAGACCAAATATAGATTGGACTGATTCTGCTCTTATTGAAATGGGCAGAAATTTTTCAAAGCTTAATAAGATTCAGAGAGAAAAAGTATATAATAGACTTGTTGTGATGGTAGGAAAGCTTATTTTTGATTCATGAAAATCTCAATTAGCGACTTAAAAAATGAACGACAATGGCGTTCATCAACAGGGTATGACGAAAAACGATTCCGCAAACTATCAGCTCTTTATG
>JBBQLG010000183.1:0-10711 GCA_038327655.1 Cytophagales bacterium | reverse complement strand
ACCAAAATGTACGGCAGCCAACAAAAGCATTTACAAAACCAGGGCTGGACATTAAATCCTGATCATTTGTTATTAATTTAGCATCGTAGGTATTGGGGCTTGAACAGCATCTATTCCCTGGCTTCGTAAATGCTCAACGTTAGCCGATTCTCATAACTTCTATTACCCTTTCGGCCGATACTTTTATCTGTTCGCCGGTGAGCATATTTTTTAAGCCAAGTAGTCCCGTTTGCACTTCCTCCGGGCCGATCAGCACAACGTACGGAATGGCTTTGGCGTTGGCATAGTCCAGCATCTTTTTCACTTTGGCCAGGTCGGGATACACTTCTGCCGCAATATTATGACTGCGCAGTTTAGTCAGCAAGGGTAGGGCCATAGCGCGGGCATTTTCGTCAAACGGAATCAGTAGAACACGCGTCGATTGCCCGGTTTCGGTGGGAAATAGTTGCAACTCGTCCATCACGTCGTAGATCCGGTCGACACCAAACGAGATGCCCACGCCTGATAAACCAGGCTGACCAAACGCGCCGGTCAGGTTGTCGTAACGCCCGCCCCCGCTGATACTGCCAATGGCTACCCCTCGGGCTTTCACCTCAAAAATGGCACCGGTATAGTAGGATAACCCCCGTGCCAGCGTGACATCAAACTGTAGCTGCGGCTTCTCCAGTCCATATTGATCTACCAGCTCCCAAACGGACTCCAGTTCGGCGATGCCCTGTTGCGCTGTTTCGGAGGCAGCCAACCAGGTTTTCATACCGGCAAATGTTTCTGCGGCCGATTCGCCGAATGAAAACAACGGATCAAGTTTCAGGATAGCCTCCTCCGAAAAGCCCCGTTCCCGGAGTTCATCCAGCACTTTCTCCTTTCCGATTTTATCCAGCTTGTCAATCGCCACCGTCAGCGGCACCTCCATACCAACCGCGCCAATAAACTCAGCGATGCCCGTCAGCACTTTGCGGTTGTTGATCTTCACGGTGAAATCCTGCACGCCGAGGTTGCGCAGAACTTCATGCAGCATCAGTACGATTTCGGCTTCGCAAAGCAGCGAGTCCGTACCCACCACATCGGCATCGCACTGGTAAAATTCGCGGTAACGGCCTTTCTGGGGACGGTCGGCACGCCAGACGGGTTGCATCTGATAGCGTTTAAAGGGGAGCGTCAAGGCGTGGCGGTTCATGACGACGTAGCGGGCAAAAGGCACCGTCAGGTCGTAGCGCAGGCCTTTTTCGGCAATTTTGGGTGTCAGTTTCTTCGAGCCATCGGCTAAATCAGCGGGCGTGACATCGGCGGCATAATCGCCGGAGTTCAGGATTTTGTACAGGAGTTGGTCGCCTTCATCGCCGTATTTACCCATCAGTACGGACAAATTTTCCTGCGCGGGCGTTTCGAGGGGCTGGAAGCCGAAGCGTTTGAAGGTTTGACGGATGGTATCGAAAATAAAGAGCCGTTTGCTCATCTGCTCCGGCCCAAAATCACGGGTGCCTTTCGGCAAAGAAGGTTTCTGCATATATATCCGCATCGGCGGTACCCCAGACGCCTACGTCTGGCCTTTCTGAAACATCCAGACGTAGGCGTCCGGGGTACAAATACGGGCAAAATTACAGACTAAAGTCCGGCCGATTATTTATATTCTCAGGCAAAAGCCCTATTTTTGCGCTCCGGTTTTGAAAATCAAGTTTTTACAGCACATACGAATCATGGGAGTTACCAAATTAAACCGCAAAACACGCAAGAACTACGCACGAGCCAACAACAAGGTGGCCCGTATCAAACAATTGTTGCTGAAGCCCGACGTCAAGAATGTTGATGTTGAAGCCATCAAAGCGTCGTTCGCGGAGAAGAAAGCACAGGCTGCTGCCTAAAAAATAATCGCGGGGCTTTGTCATTGGCTCCGCGATTGATTACCTATTTCTTAAACCCCGTCCCGGCGTTGATGGCCGAGCGGGGTTCTTCGTTTTTGCCGCTGTTCGCGCTCGTATTTATGCAGCCGCTGCCGCACAATCCGGCGCGTATCTATCATCACCCGGTAACGAATCGCCTGCCCCAGCAGACAAAGCCCCCCATTAATAAGCACCAGGCTGTACGTACCCAACCAAAACCATTGCGCAAACGGCGCATTGTTCTGCTTGGCGTAACCCGCCCCGTTAAAAACGCACAGTCCATAGCCAATGATGATGAGGCTGACGGGCGATAAAATGAGCCACTTGGTGCGGGTGCTCATCCGCTTGATCAGGCGCTGGCCCGGAGGCTTCGGGAGCGGGGTCATGTTGCTTATTTGTTTAGCCAATTCTTTCTTTAAACAACTAAAAGTAGAACAATCTGCCCGTAAATCTACACCGGGCCAGACAAATAATAACAGGCTCAACAGGGTGTTAGTTCGCTTTTTTAACGGGCAGCAGTAGCTCACGCAGAAAGCCCAGCCCGTAGGCAGTCAACTGCACAAACGATGCCACTACGCTTTGTAAACCGACCCGAATACTGCCTTCCTGTCGGGTGGCATCAGCCAGAATCAGCCCCGCAAATACGACGTAGCCGGTCAAAACCAGCACCCCCAGCCGGGGAAAAATCAGCAGCCCGATGGGCGCGATAACTAACCCCAGGGTGAAGACGACGGGAAATAGATGTACCAGTTTGATGGGAATGCCGAATTGCCGTTGAAGCAGTACCCGCGTCCGGCCGAAATTGATGATTTGCCGGAAGAACGCACCGAACGTACCCCTTCGTTTATGGTACACGACGGCATCGGGAATCAGCCCAACGCGGTAGCCGAGCCGGATGAGCCGGGTGCTGAGTTCCATGTCTTCGCCGAGGTTGGTTTTGGCAAAGCCGCCCGTTTCTAAGTACGTTTTCCGCGACAGGCCCATGTTGAAACTACGGGGTAAAAACGTGCCCCCTGCGTTCTGCTTTCGGCCCCGGATACCGCCCGTGGTGAAAGGCGAGGTCATGGCGTAGGAGATCGCTTTCTGAATGGCCGTAAAATCAGCACTGGCCGCATCGGGACCGCCGTAAGCATCCAAAGGCTGCGTTTGCAGGTGAGCCGCCACCCGCGCTAAGTAAGTCGGCGGCACGACGACGTCGGAGTCGAAAACGACAAAATAATCGCCCGCAGCCCGGTCGAAGCCGTAGTTCCGGCTAAATCCCTGTCCCGTGTTTTCCTTAACGAAATACCGTAATGTGAGTTGATGGATAAACCCCGCCACAACCTCGTCTGACGGCAGCGTTGACCCATCCTCGACCACCAGCACCTCAAAATCAGTGTAAGTCTGCCGGGTTAAACTGGTCAGCAACTCCCGAAGTTCATCAGGGCGGTTATAGACGGGTATAATAACAGAAAATTTCATCATCAAAACTGCTCTCCCATCCGGGACGGTACGTATCTACCGTTGGGACGGTATTTCGTAAACAGGCTGAACTGACCACCGTTCTGAAGCACCTGTTGCAGCAGTTGCCGATTAACACCATCCCAGCCGAATGAAAAGCCACTGAAAAGATCAGTCTCAATTCGCAACGTGTTGTCGCTGGTATTGTAGTAAGCCATGTGTTCAGCGACAAAGCCATCACGGCGTTTGACCCGATACTTCACCCGTATTTCCGAGCACATACAAAGGGGGTTTTTATCCAGTATATGTTCTATGACCAGTCTTTGCACCGCTGGTGCTGATGTTATTGCAGGATCAAGGGTACTACCACCACAATAGACTAATTGCCCGGCAAACAAGGCAAAAACACACAGTACAATCAGTGCCATCCGCATGGTTGCTATTGGTTTGTTACCTCTACCAGTGCTTCTTCATTCGCCTGAATAACCTGTTCAATTAGTTCGTCGGTCAGGGCGGTGGAGACGAACAGGCTCTCGAATTGTGAGGGCGGGAAATAGACACCGCGTTTCAGCATAGCGTGGAAGTAGCGACCGAACAGGGGCAAATCACATGTTTTGGCATCCACGAAGTTCGAGACGGGCCGGTCGGTCATGAACAGCGTGAACATGGACCCGATGTGGTTGATGGTAAAATTCAGCCCCAATTTCTGGATACTTGCCCGGAAACCAGACGTCAGTTTCTCGCCGATCTCGTCTAACCGCGTGTACACGTCCGGATGATCGTTGAGGTGATGCAGCATGGCCAACCCCGCCGACATGGCAATCGGATTGCCCGACAGCGTTCCGGCCTGATACACCGGCCCGGCGGGCGACACGATGTTCATAATATCGGCGCGGCCCCCGTAGGCACCCACCGGCATGCCACCCCCTATGATTTTTCCCATCGTGGTCATATCGGGTTTGATGCCGAACCGTTCCTGTGCACCACCTTTGGCCAGCCGGAAACCGGTCATCACTTCGTCGAAGATCAGCAGAATACCTTCCCGGTCGCAGAGGGTGCGTAAGCCTTCCAGAAAACCGGGTTCAGGCAACACGCAGCCCATGTTTCCGACCACCGGCTCCAGAATCAGGGCGGCAATCTGGTTGTGGTTGTTCGCAATCAGCATTTCGACCGACGCCAGATCGTTGTACGGCGCGGTCAGGGTATCGAGCGCCGTGGCCTTCGTTACGCCCGGCGAATCGGGCGAACCCATCGTCATAACCCCGCTGCCGGCCGCAATCAGGAACGAATCGGCGTGGCCGTGGTAACAGCCCTCGAACTTGATGATTTTATCGCGACCGGTAAATCCCCGCGCGACCCGGATGGCCGCCATCGTCGCTTCGGTCCCCGAATTGACCATCCTGACCTTTTCGACGGACGGCACCATCTGCGTAATCAGTTCGGCCATTTCGACTTCCTTGCGGGTAGGTGCCCCGAACGAAAACGAATACTGGATGGCGTCGCGTACAGCTTTTTCGACCGGCTCAAAGGCGTGGCCCAGAATCATGGGACCCCACGAGTTGATGAGTTCGATGTACTGCCGGTCGTCTTCGTCGTAGATGTACGGACCTTTGGCCGATTTGATAAACAATGGCGTGCCGCCCACGGCCCGAAATGCCCGCACCGGCGAGTTCACGCCCCCCGGAATCAGTGTCCGGGCTTTCTCGAAAAGTTCTTCGCTCTTTGTCATAAAAAAGGGTTGAATGACTGAATGATAGAGTGATTGAATAAGTGCCCTGACCTAATCAATCATTCAACCACTCCATCATTCAATAAATCACTCATTCGCTTTTACAAACCGGCCGTCATCGTATTTTATGATGGGGACGATCTGGTTATCATTGGATTGGGTGTAATCGAAGCCGGACAGGACGTAATCGTCGGAGTCGGATTGAAGACTGGTGCGTCCTGACGGCTGAAACGCATTCTTAGCTAAAGAGCGCCCAAAAAACAGCATCAGATCGTACCCCTGCCCGGCAAACACTGATGGAATAATGTTTCGTTTAGCCAGGTAGTTTTCCTGAAACGCACTGACGGCAGGCCGCGTTGGGTCGATGTAGTCCGGTGCCAGCAGGTATAGCTCCCGGCGGGTGAACGTCGACATCGAGTTGCGGAGCAGGTCAAACGACGTTGTCGTTGCCACCAGCGGGCCGCTTACGTTCCGGCGGCTCAGTACCTCCAGCAACCGGGGACCGTCTTTTTCGTCGCTGCTGGCCAGGAGAATATAACCCGGCTTAGTAGTTTCGGTCAGGGTCAGACTGGTAGTCATGGCGTCGGCGGTGGTACCCATCCGGCGCGAGTCGATCACCTGGATACCCTGCTTTTTCAACTCCGTCTGGTAGGCCAGCGCCAGCAGCGAATCCTTGCGGGCGGCACCGAAATAAACGGCCGCCCGACGCACCGGAGTTAATCCCCGCGCAAAATCGACCACGGTACGCGCCTGCCTCGTCAGCGACGGCTGGGCCAGATAAGCCATTGGTTGATTGGCAATCAACTCCCCGCTGGTAGCAATGGGATTAACCAGCGGAATGCTGTTTTGTGCGGCAAAGGTGGCTACTAAGCGATTCGGCTCGGCGTAGAGCGGGCCGATGATGAAGTCTGACTGAGCAAACGCAGGATTGGCAAGCAATTCGGTTGTTTTACTGATCGAATTGTCAATGTCGTACGCGAACAGGTTGATGGTAATCCCTTCGTCCTGCAACTGCGTTTTGGCTAATTTAATGCCTTCGTACAGGTCAAACAGATACTGATTGGCCCGCGCCCGCTTGTCGACATCGAAATCGTTGACTCTAAACGGAAACAGCACGGCCACGTTGAAATAGCCTTTGTTGCGGTTACGAACCGGAGGAGCCGGTTTTGTGGCAACAGGTGGCTTCGTTTCGTTCGTCAGGCTCGTGGCCGGGACGGGTGGCGTCGCAACAGCAGCCGTAGTGGGTACCCCAAACCGGTTGGTGAGCCGGTCGGAGAGTTCAAGATCATTTTTATCGCTCGATGTGCGCTGAATCGCATCAATTAATGTCAGTGCCAGATACCGGTCTTCCGGAAATTCCTTCTGTAAGGCCTTCAGCCGTTTTAGATCGGCGATGCGCGACAGAAAATACTGCTCAAGTTTGGCAATGTCCGTTTTCAGTTCGGGGTCGTTGATGCGCTGCAATTCAGTGAGCGCGTCTTCGTACTGACCGCTTTCCATCGTTACACAGGCGAACAGGTAACGGGCTTCGTCGAGTTTCCGCCAATCGGGGTAGCGATCCATTAGCTGTTTGAGGATCAACCGGGCTTCTACGTACTTTTTCTGCCGAAATGAAGCCACTGCCGAGTAATACAGGGCGTAGGGAGCCAGATTACTTTCGCGCTCGGTCAGGGCATTCAGTTCGGTTTTGGCCTTATCATACTGGCCGATCTTTACCAACTGAACAGCGGCCTTATAGCGCTTTTCCGGCTCGCTGACCTTTTGCGCCTGAACCGGGTTCAGACGGCTCAATAACAGTAAACTGGTGAGCCAAAACCAATTCGGAACGATTTTCATAGTGGGGGTTAATCGGCTGGCAAGATAGGTTAACTACACAAGAGCAACGCCGGGGACGTTGCTCTTGTGTAGTTAACATACGTGAAAAAAGGCAAAAGTAACGGTGAGGACGACCGCTTATTTTTTTGACTTATCAACCCGGCGTTTGGCATCGTCGGCCTGTTTGCGGGCTTCTTCGGCGGCCTGCAGCTGTTTTTGCAGCAGTGCCTGAAAACCACCCGGCTTTTTGACTTCACCCGACGCAATTTTCCGGCGATTCTCGTCCAGGATCGTCTTCAGCTTGCCTTCATCCACCACGCGCCGGATGAGTAACTGCTGCGCAATCGTGACCACGTTGGAGACGAAATAATAAAATGTCAGACCGGCGGGAAACGAGTTCAGCACGAACATAAACATCAGAGGAAACACGTAACCTAAGGCCTTCATATTCACCGGTCCCGGCTGCGTGGGCGTAATCTGATTGTTGTAGTAGGCATACGCAATACTCGACGCCGTCATCATGACAGTAAACAGGCTCAAGTGGTTGCCGATGAATGGCAGGGCGACCGGAAACTTAAAAAACGCATCATACGTCGAGAGGTCATGCGACCACAGGAACGGTTGCTGCCGCAGTTCGATCAGGTTCGGGAACAGGAAGAACAGCGACATCAATACGGGCATCGTTGCCAGCACCGGAATACATCCGTTGAGCGGACTGACGCCCACCTGCTGGTACAATTTCATTTGCTCGGCCTGTAACTTGGTGGGATCGGCATCGCCCACGCGCTCCTTTATTTCGTTCAGTTCCGGTTGCAGCACCCGCATCTTGGCCATGCTCACGTACGACTTGTACGTCAACGGGGTCAATAGCAATTTCACGAATACGACCAGCGCAATAATCAGCAGGCCATAGTTGGAAAACACCTTCTCGAACAGGCCGAAAACGGGCACGAAAAAGTATTTGTTGATGGGTTTCAGAAACGCGTATCCCAGATAAACGTTCCGGTCGAATTCGGGAGCGACATCGCCCAATAACTGATAGTCGTTCGGGCCAAAAAAGAATTTATAGTTGCCTTTGCCCGCTTTCACATCGGCCATTGGCAGCAGCACATCGGCCACGGCGGTTTTCACAACGCTACTATCGGCGGGATCGACCAAGGCTTTGAATGAGGCTTTTTGCAGCGGACTGTTCTCGGCGATGAAACCAGCCAGGAAATACTTATGCTTGATGGCGAACCACTTCACCGGTTCTTCCAGCGTGGCTTCGCGGTTACCGGCGGCATCTTCGGGCAGGTTATCGAAATTGCTGTCGCCGGTCAGGTAGCCGATGGTGGCTTTCTTGCGGTTCTCGCTCAGGTCATTTTCGTACTGCCGCATTTTGTCCTGCCACAGAAACCGGATGTTGTCGTTGCCCACGTTGGACAGGCCATTGAGCCGGAGGTTATAACCGATCGCGTATCCTTCGGCGGGCACCGTGTACACCTGCTCCACGGACTGTCCCGGCGCGATTTCGACCCGGAACGCTACCGTTGTAGGCTTCGTGCTGTCGGTGCTGTTCTGTGCGCCGGTCTGGTAATACAGCTTGTGTAAATCAACTTTACCCCGGTTCGTTGGCAGTTCGAGGGCAGTCTGACTGCTTTGGGGGTCAATCAGGACGAGCGGCTTCTGATCGAAGGTTTTGTACTTCTTCAAAATCACTTCCTTCACCCGGCCACCCTGCGTGCTGAAGGTAATCCGCAGGTCTTTATTTTCTACCACTACGTCGCGGGCCTGACCGGTCCCGGCTGCCGCAAAATCGCCGTAGAGCGCACGGGCAGCGGCTGAGTCGAGGGGTTGTTCAGCCTGGGCAACGGCGGCTTTGGCGGCCGATTCACTCGTAGGCTTTGTCTGTACGGTGGTCTGAGCCGGTTTTTTCTCGGGCGCGGGCTTGGGTACCAGCACCTGATACCCAATCAGCATCGCCAGAATCAATACAATACCAATTATCTGATTACGATCCATTTATTCAGTGATAAGTAGGCAGTGGTAGGTGGTAAGTAGCTGACGTAAGCCTTTTTTTACTTACCACTGCCTGCTTATCACCAACAACTGAAACGCAAAATTACGCCAAACCGCCCGGTTAACCAACCGAAACGGCGGCAGTAGTCAGCCCTATCGTCCGCTTGTGGAGCGCGTAGGCCTGAGCCGCCCGCACGAAGTCGACGAACAGCGGCTGCGGATTTATGACGGTACTCTTTAGTTCGGGGTGAAACTGCACACCAATAAACCAGGGATGATTCCGCAACTCCATGATTTCGACCAGTTCGGTTTCGGGGTTGACGCCCGTTGCCTTGAAGCCCGATTTCTCAAACGCGTCTAAGTACGCATTGTTGAACTCGTACCGATGCCGGTGCCGTTCGCTGATACTCGTTTTGCCGTAGATGCGCTGAGCCGCAGAATCGCGTTTCAGCTTGCACGGATACGCGCCGAGCCGCATGGTGCCGCCTTTGTCGGTCACAGCTTTCTGGCTCTCCATCATATCGATGACGGGGTTAGTCGTTTCGGGATTCATCTCGCTCGAATGGGCATCCTCAAGACCCAGCACGTTGCGGGCGTATTCGATCACAGCGCACTGCATACCGAGACAAATGCCAAAGAATGGGACGCCATTTTCGCGGGCGTAGCGTACCGCGTTGATTTTTCCTTCGATGCCCCGCTCCCCAAAACCGGGGGCAACCAGGATTGCGTCCAAATCCCGGAGTCGCTCTTCGCAGTGCTGTACGTCAGCCAGCGTTTCGGACTGAATCCATTCTATGTTCACCTTGCACTCATTGGTAGCCCCGGCGTGGATAAACGACTCGGCAATGGATTTATAAGCGTCGTGCAGTTCAACGTATTTACCCACCAAACCAATCGTAACGGCATCGGTCGGGTGTTTCAGCCCGTTCAGAAATTCGGACCAGGCATCCAACTCGGACTCCTGTCCGTTGTAAATGTCGAGCATGTACAACGCCCGCTGATCGAGCCGCTCCTTTTTCATCAGCAGCGGTACGTCGTAGATCGTTTCGGCGTCGATGGCTTCGATTACCGAACTGACCTGCACGTTACAGAACAGGGCAATTTTCCGGCGAATGTCCATCGGCAGCGGGTGTTCGGTCCGGCACACCAGAATATCAGGCTGAATACCCGCTTCGAGCAGCGTTTTAACCGAATGCTGCGTGGGTTTGGTCTTCAGTTCGCCCGCCGTTTGCAGGTACGGCACCAGCGTGAGGTGAATAACCAGCGTGTTGTGTTCGCCCAACTCAAACTTTAGCTGCCGCACGGCTTCGATGAATGGCAGCGACTCGATATCGCCCACGCACCCGCCAATTTCGGTGATAACGATGTCGTACTCGCCGGTAAGCCCCAGTTTGGTGATGTTGTTTTTGATCTCGTCGGTGATGTGCGGCACCACCTGCACCGTTTTTCCGAGGAAATCGCCCCGGCGTTCGCGGGTGATGACATTGTAGTAAATCCGGCCTGTAGTGATGTTGTTGGCCTGCGAGGTGGGCTTGTTCAGAAACCGCTCGTAATGCCCCAGATCAAGGTCGGTTTCGGCCCCGTCGTCGGTTACGTAGCACTCCCCGTGTTCGTAGGGATTGAGCGTACCGGGATCAATATTAATGTAGGGATCAAACTTTTGGATCGTTACTGACAACCCTCTGGATTGCAGTAATTTGGCCAGCGACGAGGCAATAATGCCCTTGCCGAGTGAAGATGTTACACCGCCCGTAACAAAAATGTACTTCGCGGTTTTGGGACTGGGGGATGCCATGTCTGAAACCAGTTTTGTGTCGTTACGGGGTATAAAGGTACGCCATTTTCGGGG